>CAMAQZ010000017.1 GCA_945860725.1 Klebsiella pneumoniae
GCGAAGGGCAACGCGATCAACAACGCCGCCTCGCTGTATCCAGACGGCGTGCGCGTGGAGTTCTACCTGCCGCCCACCGAGACCCCCGAAGGCCCGCTGCCCGACTGGCGTGCGCTGCGCCTTGTGTTCGTCGCGGTGGGGGGAGAGCCAAAGTTGGTCGCGGTCGTACACGATCAGTGGACGATCTGACGCGGCGGGTACCGCTAGTGTAGGACTCGCTCAGCGACCGTATACCGGATCTTCGGCGGTGGGGTGATTGCGTGCTCGAGGTACGAGACCGGACAGAGCAAGCCGCCCGTGGCGTTGGTCAAAGAGCGCGACCGAGCCGTCGGAGGTGGTGCGCATCGACCCCGCGAAGCGCGGCCACGAGGCGCTGACGGCGTTTAACAGCGAGCGTGTGAAGCCGCTCGACCTCGATCCGGTGAAGCACTTCTGGTTCACGAGCCGTCAGGGTCGTCGCATCCGCAACATGATGGTGCTGCCACCCGGCTTCGATGCTTCGAATAAATACCCGCTGTTCGTCGTGATCCACGGCGGACCGCACACCATGTTCCGCGACCAGTGGGTGCTGCGTTGGAACTACCACCTGCTCGCGGCGCCGGGCTATGTGGTGCTGCTGACGAACTACAGCGGCTCGACGGGCTTTGGCGAGGCCTTCGCGCAGACCATCCAGGGCGATCCGTTGCGCAGCGCCGGCGAGGAGATCAACGAGACGGCTGACATCGCGCTGCGCGACAACGCCTTCATCGACGCCTCGCGGCAGTGCGCGGGCGGGGCGAGCTACGGCGGGCACCTCGCCAACTGGCTGCAGGCGACGACCACGCGCTACCGCTGCCTCGTGAGCCACGCGGGTCTCGTCAACCTCGAGTCGCAGTGGGGCACGAGCGACGTCATCTACAGTCGTGAGATCAACAACGGCGGACCGGTCTGGGAGCAGGGCCGGGTGTGGGTTGAGCAGAATCCGATCCGGTACATGGCGCAGTTCAAGACGCCGACCCTCGTCACCATCGGCGAGCAGGACTTCCGGGTGCCGCTCAACAATTCGCTCGAGTACTGGTCGGCGCTGCAGCGCCAGCAGGTGCCGAGCCGGCTCGTGGTCTTCCCGGATGAGAACCATTGGATCCTGAAGGGCGAGAACAGCAAGCTCTTCTATCAGGAGATCCACGACTGGCTCGCCCGGTGGCTCGGGCCGCAGGCCCCCCCGAAGTAGGCGCCGGGACGCGCGGCGGTCGGGCGGCGGGGTTTGTATGCCCCGCCGCTTTCCTTTATCATTCGCCTTCTTGTGGGGTCTCGGGACCCACATTGCAGGTTCAGGTGTCGATCTGGGTCTGCAAGTGCCGTCAGGGCACGCGCTTTTTGGAGAAGCCCCCCGAGGGGCTTTTTTCGTTTTGGGGACCCTTTTAGGGGCTGAGGTCGAGGGTTAAGAGGCATGGCGACGGCAGGCGCGATACGCGACAAGTTGCTGGGTGTGCTCGAGCCCTTGGTCGAGCAACTCGGCTACGAGCTGGTCGACATCGAGTGGGTCTCGGCGCCGCGCTCGGGCGTGGTGAGAATCTATCTCGATCTGCCTGCTGGCCGCGAGGGACATATCGGGATCGAGGACTGCGAGAAGGTCAGCCGGGAGGTCTCGGCGCTGCTCGATGTCGAAGATCTGGTGCCTGGCGCGTACACCCTCGAGGTGTCCTCGCCGGGGTTTGATCGGGTGCTGCGCAAGCCGCCGCACTTCAGCCGCTTTGTCGGCGCGCGGGTGTGGCTCGAGCTGCAACTGCCGCGGGACGGACGGCGGCGTTTTACGGGGACGCTGGTGCGGGTGACCGACATCGGCGTGGAACTGGAAGTCGATGGAGCGCCGGTCCAGGTGGCGTTCACCGAGATAGGCAAGGCGCGCCTCGTGGCCTGAGGGCAACGAGGGAGCAACTGAGGACTGACTGATGAGCAAGGAAATCATGCTGGTGGTCGATGCCGTCTCGAACGAGAAGGGCGTCGATAAGGAAGTGATCTTCGAGGCGCTGGAGGCGGCACTCTCGTCGGCCACTCGCAAGAAGTACGGCGAGGAATGGGACGTGCGCGTCACCATCGACCGCAAAAGCGGCGAGTACGAGACGTTCCGCCGCTGGAAGGTGCTGGCGGATGACTCGCGGGATCTCGAAACGCCGGACCGCGAGCTGCGGCTCGACGACGCGATCGATGTGAATCCGAAGGCCGAGATCGGCGGTTTCGTCGAGGAGCCGATGGAGTCGGTCGGCTTCGGCCGTATCGCCGCGCAGCAGGCCAAGCAGGTGATCGTGCAGAAAGTGCGCGAGGCCGAGCGTGCGCAGGTGGTCGAAGCCTATCAGGAGCGCATCGGGCAGCTCGTCAGCGGCATCGTTAAGCGTGTCGACCGCAACGGTATCTTCGTCGATCTCGGCGGCAACGCCGAAGGGTTCGTCTCGCGCATCGACATGATCGCGCGCGAGCTCGTCAAGCCGCAGGATCGCATCAAGGCCTTCCTCAAGGAAGTGCGCTCCGAGCCGCGCGGCCCGCAGCTCTTCCTCACGCGTTCGGCGCCGGAGTTCCTGATCGAGCTCTTCAAGCTCGAGGTGCCGGAAGTGGGCCAGGGCCTCATCCAGATCTTAGGTGCCGCGCGCGACCCGGGTATCCGCGCCAAGATCGCGGTGCGCAGCAACGACCCGCGTATCGATCCGGTCGGTGCCTGCGTCGGCATGCGCGGCTCGCGCGTGCAGGCGGTCTCCAACGAGATCGCGGGCGAGCGCGTCGATATCATCCCGTGGGACGACAACCCGGCGCAGTTCGTCATCAACGCGATGTCCCCTGCCGAGGTAATGTCCATCGTCGTCGATGAAGACTCCCACAGCATGGACATCGCGGTCTCCGAGGAGAAGCTCTCGCAGGCCATCGGCCGCGGCGGGCAGAACATCCGCCTCGCGAGCCAGCTCACCGGCTGGGACCTCAACGTCATGAACGAGACCGAAGCCGAGGCGAAGAGCGAGTCCGAGGCGCGCACGCTGGTCGAGAATTTCATGAAGCAGCTCGATGTCGACGCCGATGTGGCTTCGATCCTCGTGCAGGAAGGCTTCTCCACCGTCGAAGAGATCGCCTATGTCCCGCAGTCCGAGCTTAGCTCCATCGAGGAGTTCAACGAAGACATGGTCAAGGAACTGCGCAGCCGCGCGCGTGACGTGCTGCTGACGCAGGCGATTGCCACCGAGGAGAACCTCGACTCGCAGCTGCCCGCCGATGACCTGCTGCTGCTCGAGGGCATGCAGCCGGATCTTGCGCTCGCGCTCGCGCGGCGCGGTGTGCGCACCCGTGAAGACCTTGCGGAACAGGCCGTCGATGACCTGCTCGACATCCAAGGGCTGACCGCCGAAGAGGCCGGTCAGCTCATCATGAAGGCCCGTGAGCACTGGTTCGCGGCGGGCCACGGTTGAGGTATACATGGCCGATGTAACGGTTTCCCAATTCGCCGAGGTGCTCAAAGTACCGGTCGAGAAGCTGCTGGTGCAGCTCGACCAGGCAGGCATCAAGGTCCAAGGTCCGGACGATCGGATCAGCGACGACGCGAAGCTCGAGCTGCTGTCGCATCTGCGTCGCAGCCACGGGCAGGGCAGCGAGGAGGTCAACCAGACCGCCGCGCCGCGCAAGATCACCCTGCAGCGCAAGCAACAGAGCGAGATCAAGCTCGCCGGCGTCACCGGGCGTGCGCGCACGGTCAACGTCGAGGTGCGTGTCAAACGCACCTACATCAAGCGTGATGTGCTCGAAGAGCAAGCACGCGCCGCCGCTCCGGAGATCGATCTCAAGGCCCGTGAGGCCGAAGAGGCCGCAAAGCTCGAGCGCGAGCGCCGTGAGTCTGAGCGCCTCGAGACGGAGAACCGCCGGCGTATCGAGGAAGAGGCGACCGCCCGCAAGACCGCCGAGGAAACCCGGCGCTTGGCCGAGCAGCGTGATCGTGAGCAGACCGACGCCGATCGTTCAGGCCGAGCCCGTGGTCGGACCGAAGCGCCCGCGGCACCTGAGCGCGCGGCGGTCGAAGCCAAGCCCGTCAAGACGGCTGCCGAAGCCGACCGCGACCGTCGCACAAAGTATGGTCGCGCGGAACTGCACATCGGTGGCGATGCGTCGCGCCGCAAGAAAAAGCAACGTGTCCGCGAGCGCAAGGCGCCCATGGGCGTCGAGCAGCGGCACGGCTTCGAGCTGCCGACGGCGAAGGTCATCCGCGAGGTCGGCGTCGGCGAGACGACCACCGCGCAAGAACTCGCCCAAAAGATGTCAGTCAAGGCCACCGAAGTCATCAAAGTCATGATGAACCTCGGCTTGATGGCCACCATCAATCAGCCGATCGACCAAGAAACGGCGGTGCTGGTGGTCGAGGAGATGGGTCATACCGCCAAGCTCCTCCGCGACAACGAGGTCGAGACCGATATCCAGGGGGTCGATGGCCCGGTCATCGAAAAACTGCCACGGCCGCCCGTGGTCACGGTCATGGGTCATGTCGATCACGGCAAGACCTCGCTGCTCGATTACATCCGCAAGGCCAAGGTCGCCTCAGGTGAGGCAGGCGGTATCACCCAGCATATCGGCGCGTACCATGTGCAGACGCCAAGAGGCGGTGTGACCTTCCTCGACACGCCCGGCCACGCGGCCTTCACGGCGATGCGCGCACGCGGCGCTCGCGCCACCGATGTGGTGGTGTTGGTGGTCGCGGCGGACGATGGCGTCATGCCGCAGACCCTCGAGGCGGTCCAGCACGCGCGTGCGGCAGGCGTGCCGATCGTGGTGGCAGTCAACAAAATGGACAAGTCGACGGCGGATCCGGACCGGGTGCGTCAGGAACTTTCGAAGCAGGAAGTGATCCCGGAGGAGTGGGGCGGACAGAACATGTTCGTCAATGTCTCGGCTTTTACCGGCGAGGGCGTCGATAAGCTGCTCGAGGCGATTCTGCTGCAGTCCGAAGTGCTTGAACTCGCTGCGCCGCTCGACGGTCTTGCCTCCGGCAACATCATCGAAGCGAGCATGGAGAAGGGCCGCGGCGTGGTCGCCACGGTTATCATCAAGAAGGGCACGCTGCGACTCGGTGACCCGATCGTCGCCGGTCAGGAATTCGGCCGTGTGCGTGCGATGTTCGACGAGAGCGGCAAGGCGGTGCAGGAGGCCAAACCCTCCATGCCGGTGCTGGTGCTCGGTCTCTCCGGCGCTCCCAACGCAGGCGATGAATTGCTCGCCGCGGAGAGCGAGCGCAAGGCCCGCGAGGTCGCGTTGTACCGTCAAGGCAAGTTCCGCGATGTGAAGCTCGCCAAGCAGGCCGCAGCGGTCGGCGATGTGTTCCTGCAGATGACCGAGGCCAAGGCCGGCGTCATCGGCGTGCTCATCAAGGCAGATGTGCAGGGCAGTGCCGAAGCCTTGCGCGATGCGCTCAACAAGCTCTCGACCGACGAGGTGCAGGTCAAGGTGGTGGCGAGCGGGGTCGGTGGTATCACCGCATCGGATGTGCAGCTGGCTGCCGCTTCGAACGCCATGGTGCTCGGGTTCAACACCCGCGCCGACTCCGGCGCGCGTGAGATGGTCAAGGAGACCGGCATCGATCTCCGCTATTTCTCGATCATCTACGAAGCCATCGACGACATCAAACAGCGCATGAGCGGGCTGCTCGCGCCCGAGGTCAAGGAGCAGATCGTCGGCACCGCGCAGGTGCGTGATGTGTTCCGTTCGAGCAAGTTCGGCGTCGTCGCCGGTTGCCTCATCCTCGAAGGTACGGTCAAGCGCAACAACCCGATTCGTGTGCTGCGCGAGAACGTCGTCATCTTCGAGGGCGCGCTCGAATCGCTGCGTCGCTTTAAGGACGATGTCGGCGAGGTCCGCGCGGGCACCGAGTGCGGGATTGGCGTGAAGAACTACCAAGATGTGCGGGTCGGAGACCAGATCGAGTGCTACTCGCGCGTCGAGGTGGCCCGGGCGATCGCCTGATGGCCGGCAAGGCGCGGCAGCAGCGCATCGGCGCAGAGATGCAGCGGGTGCTCGCTGAGTTGATCTCGCGCGAAGTGCGGGATCCGCGGGTCGGCATGGTCACGCTCACGGCGGTGCAGGTCGCTCCCGATCTCAGTGTTGCACGCGTGCTGTTCGTGCCGTTCGGGGGGCAACAGGACACCGCCGAGGTGCAAGAGGGGCTCGCCCGTGCATCGGGCTACCTGCGCGGCGAGGTCGGTCGCCGTCTGAGCCTGCGCCACGCGCCACGACTCGAGTTCTTGTTCGATGAAAGCATCGAGCGCGCTGACCGTCTTACCCGCCTCATCGACGATGCGGTACGCAGTGAGACTTCTCCCGGCGAGCCGCGGGACGACGGCGACCCGCGTTGATCGACGGGATACTGCTGCTCGATAAGCCGCTCGGGCTGTCCTCGACCGCCGCGGGTCTGCGGGTCCGGCGGTTGCTCGGCGCGGCCAAAGCCGGCCATGTCGGCAGTCTCGATCCGCTCGCCTCCGGCATGCTGCCGATCTGCCTCGGCGAGGCGACCAAAGTGGCAGGCGAGATCCTCGAAGGGCGCAAGGTCTATCGGTTCACGGTCGCCTTGGGCGCCCGTACTGCGACCGGTGACACCGAAGGCGATGTGGTCGAGCGGGCGGCGGTGGCGGCGCTCACGGCCGCGCAGGTCGAGACTGCGATGGGCCGTTTCCTGGGCGAGTCGCTGCAGGTACCCCCCATGTTCTCGGCCATCAAGCAGGGTGGGCAACCGCTTTACAAACTCGCCCGCGCCGGCAAGGAAGTTGTGCGTGAGCCGAGGCGCATCCATATCGACCGCCTGGAGCTGATCGGTCTGGAGAGCGCCGCTGGCGTGCCGAGCGCGCTCGATTGTCGGGTGGTCTGTGGCAAGGGCACTTATGTCCGGGTGTTGGCGGAGGATCTGGCGCGTGCGCTCGACACGGTCGGCCATGTGTCGGCGCTGCGCCGGGAGCAGGTCGAACCCTTCGGCGAGGAGCGGCTCGTGACGCTGGCAGAGGTCGAAGCCTCGGCCGAGGCGGGACGGGCGGCCGGACTGCCCGCCGAGGCGATCGCGCTGCGGCCTCCGCTGCCTCTCTTGGGGGCGTTTGAGGCTTTACCCCAGTTGCTGGCCGTGGAACTCGATGCCGAGGACACGCGGCGGCTGCTGCACGGGCAAGCGGTGACGGTCCCTGGGGTGTCGCAGCCCGGGCAGCGGGTACGCCTGCGGGAGGCGGGCGGCGCGTTCCTCGGTCTCGGCGAAGTGGTCGCCGTCGGCCGTGTGGTACCGAAGCGACTTGTCGCCCGGCCCCCTAGCGAGTAGAATTCGCCCCCTTCCAAGCGACCTAATACCTAAGATTTCGAAGGATTTTTTAAGAATGCCCCTCAGCACCGAGAAAAAGACAGGGATCCTGTCCCAATTCAGCCGCGACCCCAAGGATACCGGCTCCCCCGAAGTCCAGATTGCGCTCCTCTCCGAGCGCATCACCGGACTCGGCGCACACTTCAACGCCCACGCCGGGGACCATTCCTCGCGTCGCGGTCTGGTGAAGCTCGTCAACCAGCGTCGCAAACTTCTCGATTACCTGAAGGCGAGCAAGCCTCAGAAGTATCAGGAAGTCGTCGAGCGTCTCGGGTTGCGCCGCTAAGCAGACCCCTCCCGCAAAGACCGCGACCGTACCCCGGCGCGGTCTTTTCGTATCCTACTTTCATCCGCGAGGTGACCCGCGTGTCCGTGTTCAAAAAATCATTCCAGTACGGCCCCCACACCCTCAGCATCGAGACCGGCGAGATGGCCCGTCAGGCCAGCGCCGCAGTGGTGGTCAAGTTCGGCGACACCGTCGTGCTCTGCACCGCGGTCGCCGCAAAGAAAGCCACCCCCGGTCGTGACTTCTTCCCGCTCACCGTCAACTACCAAGAGAAGACCTACGCTGCGGGTCGCATCCCGGGCGGATTCTTCAAGCGCGAAGGCCGGCCGACGGAGAAAGAGACGCTGACCTCGCGGCTCATCGACCGCCCGATCCGTCCGCTGTTCCCGGACGGCTTCTACCACGAGGTTCAGGTCGTCACGACCGTCGTCTCGCTCGATCCCGAGATCGATGCCGATATCCCGGCGATGATCGGCGCTTCGGCTGCGCTCGCCCTGTCGGGTGCGCCCTTCAACGGCCCGATCGGCGCCGCCCGCGTCGGCTACGCCGATGGCCAATACATCCTGAACCCGACCGCCACGCAGCTCAAGGAATCGGATCTTCATCTCGTCGTCGCCGGCACCCGTGACGGTGTGATGATGGTGGAATCCCAGGCCGATTGCCTCTCCGAGGATGTGATGCTCGGTTCCGTGGTCTTCGGCCACGAGCAGCTGCAGGTGGTGGTCAACGCCATCAATGAACTCGTCAAGGAATGCGGCAAGACGCGTTGGGAGTGGAAGCAGGGCGCCGCCACCGCGGAGCTCGAGGCGGCCGTATCGGCTGCAGCGCACGGTTCTCTCTCCGACGCCTATCGCATCACCGAGAAGCAGGCCCGATACACCCGCGTCGGTGAAATCAAGAAGACCGTCATCGGGCAGTTGAGCGCCGGTGAGGCGCCGAAGTTCACGGCCGACCAGGTCGATGACCAGCTCTACAAGCTCGAGAGCAACATCGTCCGCGAGCGCATCCTCTCCGGTGAGCCGCGCATCGATGGACGCGACTCGACCACCGTCCGGCCGATCACCATCAAGGTCGGTTTGCTGCCGCGCACGCACGGCTCGGCGCTGTTCACGCGCGGTGAGACCCAGGCGCTGGTGGTCACCACGCTCGGCACCGGGCGCGACGCACAGCTCATCGACGCGCTCGACGGCGAACGCCGCGAGCCGTTCATGCTGCACTATAACTTCCCTCCGTTCTCGGTCGGCGAGACCGGCATGATGTCCGGCCCGAAGCGCCGTGAGATCGGTCACGGCAACCTCGCGCGGCGTGGTGTCTTGGCGGTGATGCCGGACATGGAGAAATTCCCGTATGTTGTGCGCGTGGTCTCCGAGATCCTCGAGTCGAACGGCTCGTCCTCGATGGCCTCGGTCTGCGGTGCCTCGCTCGCCATGATGGATGCGGGTGTGCCCTTGAAGGCCCCGGTCGCCGGCGTCGCGATGGGTCTCGTCCTCGAGGGCAAGCGGTTCAAGGTCCTCACCGACATCCTCGGTGACGAGGACCACCTCGGCGACATGGACTTCAAGGTCGCCGGTACCAAGGACGGCGTCACGACGCTGCAGATGGATATCAAGGTCGAGGGCATCACGCCCGAGATCATGAAGATCGCCCTCGAGCAGGCGAAGGCGGGTCGTCTGCACATCCTCGGCGAGATGGACAAAGTGCTCTCGACGCCCCGCGAAAAGATGTCGGAGTGGGCTCCCTCGATCATCACCATGAAGATCGATCCCGAGAAGATCCGTGATGTCATCGGCAAGGGCGGCGCGGTCATCCGGCAGATCACCGAGGAGACGGGCACCACCATCGACATCGAGAACGACGGCACCGTCAAGATCGCCTCGGTCAACGGTTCGGCGGGTCGCGAAGCGCAGGCGCGCATCGAACTCATCACCGCGGATATCGAGGTCGGCCGTATCTACGAGGGTCGCGTGGCGCGCCTGATGGACTTCGGCGCGTTCGTCACGATCCTGCCGGGTCGCGACGGTCTCGTGCACATCTCGCAGATCTCCAACGACCGGGTCGAGCGTGTCGCCGACATGCTCAATGAAGGTGACCTGGTGAAGGTCAAGGTGCTCGAGGTCGATCGTCAGGGCCGTGTGCGCCTGTCGATGAAGGATCTCGATCCTCGCTGAGCCTCACCTCAGCGGACCCGGCGAAGCACGCCGGGTCCCACACCGACGCCGCGGCAGCCAACAGCTCCGCGGCGTTTTTTTTAGGTGTTCCGGTGTGCGGTTGTCGTAACCCGTCGAGCACCGCCTGCAGGCTGGCGGTTGCCGTGGCGGGATCCAAGGCCACGCTGTGGCGGGATTTGGCGAGTTTCCGACCGTCGCGCTCGATCACCACGGGCAGATGCAGGTAACGCGGGGTCGGCAGTCCCAGCATCTGCTGCAGCGCGAGCTGCCAAGGGGTGCCGGCGAGGAGGTCCCCGCCGCGCACCACATCAGTGACACCTGCGGCGGCGTCATCCACCACAACGGCGAGCGCGTAGGCGACGATGCCGTCGCGTCGTCGCACGACGAGGTCACGATGGCGCGCCGGATCGAACTCGATCACGCCCAAGCTGCGATCGAAGCTGCGCATCGGGTCGAGGGCGGTCAGATCGACGCGTAGCGAGGTCTCAAGGCCGTCAATCGACGACAGCAGGTTGTGCGGAACCCGGTGACGGCAGTCGCGCAGGCAACAGTCCCGCTCCCCGCCCGCAAGCTCGCGCCGGGTGCAGCGGCACTCGAACAGCACTCCAAGTGCTGCGAGCGCCTGCAGCGCGCGCTCGTAGCGTGCAGGGTCACTCGATTGCCGCAGAAGCGACCGGTCGTGCCCGAGGCCATGCAGATCGAGTGCGCTGAGGATGGCGTGTTCGTGCTCGGGACGGCAGCGCGGACCGTCGAGGTCATCGATGCGCAGCAACCATTCGCCGCCAGCGGAGCGGGCGTCGAGCCAACTGCCGACCGCGGCGAGCAGCGAACCGATGTGCAAGGGCCCCGAGGGGGTGGGGGCGAAGCGACCGACAACACGCGCCTCGGCTCGCGCAGCGCCCGACATGCGGGTCTCAGCGGTAGCGGTCGTCGCGGTCGCCGTATTGCTTCTCACGCCGCTCACGGCGTTCCTGCGCCTCCAGGCTGAGCGTGGCGACCGGGCGGGCCTCGAGTCGCTTGACGCCGATCTCTTCGCCGGTCTCGAGGCAGTAGCCGTAATTGCGATCCTCGATGCGCTTCAGGGCTTCGTCGATCTTGCGGATGAGCTTGCGCTCACGGTCCCGGGTACGCAGTTCCAGGCTGAACTCTTCTTCCTGGGTCGCGCGATCGTTCGGGTCTGGGAAGTTGGCCGCTTCGTCCTTCATGTGGCTGACGGTACGATCGACCTCTTCCATCAGATCCCGCTTCCAGACGTTGAGGATCAGCTGGAAGTGTTGCAGCTGCTCGCGGTTCATGTACTCCTCGCCGCGCCTGACGAGGTAGGGCTCAACGTTGCGCGGACCTGTCAGCAGGCTGCTGTCATCGCCGTCCTCGCCGTCGGTCGGCGGCGGGGCGATCGGCCGAGGGTTAACCCGGACACCTTGTGCAGTGATCCCATCTGACTTGGGCGCAGGTTTGGGAACGGTTTTCAAAGCTGCCACGGTGGGGGGTGCCTTGACGGGAGGGGGGCTCGGGGTACCTGGCTTGGCGGCCGCGGGCTTGGCGGCCGCGGGCTTGGCGGCCGCGGGCTTGGCGACCGCGGGCTTGGCGACTTGATGCTTGACTGCCGCGGGCGCCTTCGCCGGTGTGGCCTTCACTGCGACGGGATGGGCCGCAACAGGCTTCGATGCGACTTTGACCATCGGTTTGGCTGTCGTTTTGACGGTTGCCTTCACCGCGGGTTTCACCGCAGTTTTCTTGGCAGGGGTTTTCTTGGCCGGCATGGATACTCGCTCCTGCACAGGATGACTGGCGCCCTTGAAAAGGGGCGAGAGTATAGCCGGAAAATCCCCGCTGTCGCACCCGCCCGGAAGATGCACCGCAGTGCCTGTTGTCAGGGGAGATTGACTGCGGGGGCCGGTGACCAATCCGGCTGTCGCCGGGTCGCTACGATCGTCGTGTAAATGCCGCCACGCACGTTGAATATCGCGGTAAGCCGCAAGTAGCGGGGACGGGTGGCTGCCGCCAACGCGTCGGCGATCTCGTTGGTGACTGCCTCGTGGAAGGCCCCGTGGTCCCGGAAGGACCAGATGTAGTTCTTCAGGGACTTGAGCTCTACGCAGGCCAGATCGGGCACGTACTCGAGTTCGAGCGTCGCGAAGTCTGGCTGCCCGGTCTTCGGGCAGAGGCAAGTGAACTCCGGCATCGTCATGCGGATGGTGTAGTCCGCTTCCGGCCGGGGGTTGGGGAAGGTGTCGAGGCTGCGGGTGGGCTGTGAGGTCATGGCGATTAATTTACACTACACGGCATGCGTCTGACCAAGATCAAGCTCGCCGGGTTCAAGTCCTTCGTCGACCCGACCACCGTCACCTTCCCCAGCAACCTCACCGGCGTCGTCGGTCCGAACGGCTGCGGCAAATCCAACGTCATCGATGCCGTGCGCTGGGTGATGGGCGAACTGTCCGCCAAACACTTGCGTGGCGATTCCATGGCCGATGTCGTCTTCAACGGCTCGAGCGCGCGCAAGCCGGTCGGCAAGGCGTCGGTCGAGCTGGTGTTCGACAACTCCGACGGCAAGATCGGTGGCGCCTATGCGGCCTATGCCGAAGTGGCGCTGCGTCGCGAGGTCTCGCGCGATGGCACGAGCGCCTACTTCATCAACGGCGCCCGCTGCCGTCGTAAGGACATCACCCAGCTGTTCCTCGGGACCGGTCTAGGCTCGCGCAGCTACGCGATCATCGAGCAGGGCATGATTTCCCGCCTCATCGAGGCCAAGGCCGATGACATGCGCGCCTTCATCGAAGAGGCGGCCGGGATCTCGCGGTACAAGGAGCGACGCAAGGAGACCGAGAGCCGCATTGCCGACACCCGGGAGAACCTCGAGCGGCTGCAGGACCTGCGTGACGAGATCGACAAGCAGATCCGTCACCTGCAGCGTCAGGCCGCTAGTGCTCGCCGCTACCAAGTGCTGAAGGAGCAGGAGCGCCGCCTCACGGCAGAGCTGCTCGCGCTGCGTCTGCGCGATCTCGACAGCGGCGCGCAGGTGCAGGATTCGGCCATGCGCGAGTGCGAGCTTGCGATGCAGTCGGCGCTCGCCGATCTGCGCAGCGCCGAAGCGTCGATCGAGACGCAGCGTACCTTCCATGCCGAGCAGTCCGATGCGGTGGGTCAGGTCCAAGGGCGTTTCTATGCGGTCGGTGCCGATATCTCGCGTACCGAACAGCAGATCCAGTACGCCCGTGACACGCGTGAGCGCAAGCGCACCGATCTCGGTCAGTCGAGGGTGTCGCTGGAGGCGCTCGCCAACCAGGTCGCCCGCGACGAACAGGAGCTGCAGGCGATCCGCGAGGAGCTCGCGCGTCTGGCCCCCGAGATCGAGTTGGCACAGAACACCGAGCGCAGCGCCGCGGCCTCGCTCACCGCCGCCGAGGGCAGCCAGGCCGAGTGGCAGCATGAGTGGGAAGGCTTCAACACCGATCTTGGTACCGCCCAGCAGACGGTCAATGTCGAGCGCGCACGCATCGAGCAGATCGAGAACCAGCTGCATCGCTTACGGGCACAGCGTGACCGGCTGGCGGTGGAACGCGATGCGCTGCTCGCGCAGGAGTCGCAGGGGCAGTTGTTCGAACTCGGTGAGCGCGAGTCCGCTGCACGCACGGCGGCCGACACGCTCGCACAAGCTTTGACCGCGGCGCTCGGCGATGTGCAGCGGCTGCGTACCGAGCAGTTCGGGCTCGAAGAGCAGATCGAGTCCGCGCGCGCCGAGCGTGAGCGCGCCCGCGCCGAAGCGATGTCGGTCGAAGCCCTGCAGCGTGCGGCGCTCGGTCGTGCCGACGCGGGTGCCACGGCTTGGCTGCGCGGCACCGGATTGGCTGAGCGGCCCCGGCTCGCTGAGACACTGGCGGTCGATGCCGGATGGGAGCGCGCCGTCGAGACGGTGCTCGGCGAGTACCTCGAGGCGGTCTGTGTCGAGGGACTCGACGCCTTGATCGATTCTTTGGGCGGGCTCGCGGGTACGCGGATCGCCTTGCTCGAGGATGGCGCCGGTGCATCCCGCGGCAGCGGTACGGGGTCGGTCGCGGCGCGGTTGTCGGCGCGCGTACGCGGCCCGGCTGCAGCCATCGAAGTGCTCGACACCGTGCATATCGCCGACAGCCTCTCCGAGGCGCTCGCTGCGCGGCGCACCCTCGCGCCCGGCGAGTCCATCGTCACCCGCAGCGGCGAATGGCTGGGCCGCGGCTGGTTGCGCGTCGCTCGCAGCGGCGACGCGCACGCCGGTGTCCTCGAGCGTGAGTCTCGCCTCAAGGGGCTGCGCGCAACGCTCGCGTCCGCTGAGGACCGCGTGCGCGGCCGCGAAGCCTCGTTGGCGGCCGCTCGCACCGCGCTCGGCGTCGCCGAAGCCGGTCGTGATACCGCACAAGGTCGCATTCAGCAGGCGCATCGTGCTCACGCGGACCTGCTCGGTCAACTCGAGGCAGGTCGTGCCCGCGCCCAAGAATCCACGTTGCGTCGTGGGCGTCTCGAAGAAGAGTCCAGTGACGTTGCGCGCGAAGTCGGCGTCGCTGAAGACACGACTGCCCGCGCCCGGGCTGAGCTTGATCGGGGTTTGTTGCGTTTGGCGGAGCTCGATGCCCGCCGTCCGGACCTCGAGGCGCATCGCGAACGGGTCCGCGATGGCGTCACGCGTACCCGCCAAGAGTCGCAGCTCGCCCAGCTTGCAGCGCGCGACCTCTTGGTGCGTGGCGAGGGCCGCCGCACCGCCGAATCCGCGGTGGCGGTCGGGTTGCGCCGCGCTGCCGAACAGCGCGAGACGCTCGATGCGCGGGTCGCTGCGCTCGAGGGTGAACTCGCAGGTGGAGACGCCCCCATCCTTGAACTCGAGGGGTTGCTCAGCGGATTCCTGTCGCGCCGCCTCGAAGTGGAGGCGGATCTCACACAGGCAAGACGTATGCTCGAGCAAGCCGACGCCGACCTACGAGGTCTCGATGAACGGCGCTTGACCGCTGAAGGGCGCGTCGGTGAGACGCGCGAGGCGATGGAGCAGGCAAGGTTCGCTGCACAGGAGACCCGGGTGCGCCGCGAGACGCTCGCCGAGCAGTTCGCGGCGACCCAGTTCGAGCTGCCCGAGGTGCTGCAATCTTTGGCGGCAGAGGCGGATTCCCTATCCTGGGAGACGCGTCTCACCGAGACGCGGACGGATATCGAGAAGCTCGGTCAGGTGAACCTCGCCGCCATCGACGAGCTCGCCCAGTCGATCGAGCGAAAGGAATATCTCGACCGGCAGTACACCGACCTCACCTCCGCACTCGATACGCTCGAGGAGGCGATGGGCAAGATCGAGAAAGAGACCCGTTCACGCTTCCAGGACACCTTCGACCGCATCAACGCGGGGCTGCAGGAGCGTTTCCCGAGGCTGTTCGGTGGTGGCCATGCTTATCTGGAGCTCTCCGGTGACGATCCGCTGTCGGCAGGAGTGGCCGTCATGGCGCGGCCTCCCGGTAAACGCAATTCGACCATCTCGCAGCTCTCGGGCGGCGAGAAGGCGCTGACCGCCGTAGCGCTCGTCTTCGCCATCTTCGATCTCAATCCGGCACCGTTCTGCCTGCTCGACGAAGTCGACGCGCCGCTCGACGAGAACAACGTCGGTCGTTTCTGTGATGTCGTCCGTGAGATGGCGCAGCAAGTTCAGTTCATCTTCATCACCCACAACAAAGCCACCATGGAGCTCGCCTCGCAGTTGCTCGGCGTGACCATGACCGAGCCGGGTGTATCGCGACTCGTGGCGGTGGATGTCGACGAAGCCGTGCGTTTGGCGGCGAGCTGAAATCATGGAGCAGGTTTGGGAGACCATCACGGGTGATCTGCGGCTGGCGCTGTTGGCTGTCGGTGCGCTGTTCTTGTCAGCGCTGCTGGTCTGGGAGTTCGTGCAGCGGCGCCGCGCACGCCGCGCCGAGGAGACCCATGTCGCCGGCGCCTACGGTCAATCCCGTCATGGATCCGGCCTGTCGCGTGATCCCCTGCTCGAAGGGCGATCTGCGGGTGACGCTGCCGGTAGCGGCGAAGGCGCGGCAGCGTCGTGGTCCGATGACGACGGGTTCGTCGATAGCGTCGGGCCGGTCCGTGAGATCCCTCTCGGCAGTCAAGAGGTGTCGGCGCCAGCGGGCGCGGGCGGTCGTCGTGAGCCGACCTTCAGCCTGCCTCAGGTCGCCGTGCGCGACCGTCTGGCCGAGCCGCGCGTGGTCGATCTCGAGTCGGCGATCGGTCCGTCGGCGGACGGTGCAGGGTTGTTGGTGGTCGATTCCGTGACCCTTAGCGACGAGCTCTCGCGCGCCCAGTCGCCGTTCGCGCCTGCGCCCCCGGAGGCCTCCGAGGCGGCCCCAGCGTGGGTAGAACCTGTCGCTGCAACGGTGGACGCAGCGGCGCCGCCGTCGACCCAGTCGCCGTCGCCCCAGTCCACGCCACAAACGGTCCCGCAGGTCGAGCCAGAGCGACACATCGTCGCGCTGCGCGTGGTGGCGCGCAACGGCGAGCGTTTCACCGGGACCAGCGTACGCCAGTCCCTGCAGGGTGAGGGTTTCGTGCACGGCGATATGCAGATCTTCCACCGTTCGGCGGGCGACGGTCGCACGCTGCTGAGCGCTGCGAGTCTCACGATGCCGGGAAGTTTCGATCTCGCGACCATGGATGCTGGGTTCTACCGCGGCCTGAACCTGTTCGCAGTGCTGCCCGGACCGCTGCCGGGCCGGGACACCGTCGACAAGCTGCTGCTGTCCGGCCACACCCTCGCGCAACGCCTGCGCGGCGATCTGCTCGACTCGCGAGGCGAACCCCTCACCGAGTCGCGGCTCGCCGAGATGCGACGCGAGGCGGCGGCAGCCGATCCGGGCTGAACGAGTGGTGCCCGCGCGCACCACTGATGATCTGCCCCCGCGCCGCGCCGCAGAGTTGCGGGCGGAGCTCGAACACCACAACTACCGCTACTTCGTCCTCGACGATCCGCAGGTGCCGGATGCGGAGTACGACCGCTTGCTGCGTGAGTTGTGCGACCTCGAGCGCGCGCATCCGTCATTGGTCACGCTCGATTCGCCGACCCAGCGCGTCGGTGGGGTAGCGGCCGACGAGTTCGCCGAGGCACGCCACCGGCAGCCGATGCTCTCGCTCGACAACGCCTTCAGCGAGGAGGATGTGACGGCCTTCGATCGGCGAGTACGCGAGCGGCTTGGGTCCGATGAGGCGGTGGAGTACTCGGCTGAGCCAAAGATGGACGGTCTTGCGATCTCGGTGATCTGGGAGCACGGCGTCTTCACGCGGGCGGCCACACGTGGCGACGGGGTCACAGGTGAGGATGTGACCGCCAATGTTCGCACCATCGGTTCGTTGCCCCTGCGGCTGCGCGGCGCAGCTCCGGCGCTGCTCGAGGCGCGCGGCGAGGTCTTCATGCCGGTCGCCGGTTTCGAACGCCTGAACCGTGAGGCGGCCGCGCGAGGCGACAAGGTGTTCGTCAATCCGCGCAATGCGGCGGCGGGCAGCCTGCGGCAGCTCGATCCAAAGATTACCGCCTCGCGGCCCTTAGAGGTGTATTTCTACGCGCTGGGGACGCTTGAGGGAGCGCCGCTTCCCGAGCGTCATTCAGCGGTCCTCGAGATGCTGCGGGGGCTCGGCCTGCGGGTCTCTCCCGAGACCCGGCGGGTGCAGGGCGTCGCCGGTTGCTTGGCGTACTACGCAGCACTCGGTGCGCGCAGGGCGGTGTTACCCCATCAGATCGATGGCGTCGTCTACAAGGTCGACGATCTCGCGGCGCAACGCGCGCTCGGTTTCGTCTCGCGTGCGCCGCGTTGGGCGGTCGCCCACAAGTTCCCCGCTGACGAGGCGCTTACCGTGGTGCGCGAGGTCGGCTTCCAGGTCGGCCGCACCGGTGCGCTCACGCCGGTGGCCCGTCTCGAGCCGGTGTTCGTCGGTGGCGTGACCGTCAGCAATGCGACGCTGCACAACATCGACGAGATCGAGCGCAAGGGTGTGCGCATCGGCGATACGGTGGTGGTGCGGCGTGCGGGGGATGTGATCCCCGAGGTGGCGCGGGTGCTGCTCGATCGTCGGCCCGACGATGCGCGTGAGGTTCGGTTGCCCAGCGCCTGTCCGGTCTGCGGCTCGCCCGTGGAACGCGATCCCGACGCGGCAATCGCCCGTTGCACCGGCGGCTATCGTTGCAGCGCGCAACGCAAAGAGCGGTTGCGCCACTTCGCCGCGCGTCGCGCCCTCGATGTCGAGGGTCTCGGCGAGAAATTGGTGGAACAGTTGGTGGATGCCGATCTCGTACATACGCCGGCTGACTTGTTCCGGCTCGATCAAGCGACGCTCGCGGGACTCGCGCGCATGGGCGAGAAGTCGGCGGATAACCTGTTGGCTGCGCTCGTCAAGGCGCGTGAGACCACGCTGCCACGGTTGTTGTTCGCGCTTGGTATCCGCGAGGTCGGTGAGGCGACCGCGGCCGCGCTCGCAGCGCACTTCGGCGATCTCGCTGTCCTGATGGAGGCCGATCTGGGGTCGGTGCAGCAGGTCCCGGACGTGGGGCCGGTGGTGGCGGCGAGGGTGGTGGAGTACTTCGCGGATCCTGCTCACCGCGACATGATCGTGCGGCTACGCGAGGCGGGGGTGCGTTGGCCTGAGTCGGCGCTCGCGCCGCTCGCCGACGGCCTGCCTCTCGCCGGCCTCACCTGGGTGCTGACCGGCGCTCTTGCGTCGATGGAACGCGGCGCCGCCGAGGACGCGCTGCGAGCGCTCGGGGCGCGCATCTCGGGCAGTGTCTCAAAGAAGACGGATTTCGTCGTCGCGGGCAGCGACGCGGGATCGAAACTGCGCAAGGCCGAGGCACTCAGGGTGCGGGTGCTCGACGAATCGGCGTTGCTCAGGACGCTGGAAACGAAACGGCCGCCGGATTGAGTCCGGCGGCCGTCCGTGGGTTCGTCCGCATCGAGCGCGCGTCAGCGCTCGAATGCGCGAGGCTCACTTGTTGGTCGAGGCGTCCTTCGCGGCATCCTTGACCGCTTCCTTGGCGGCGCCAGTGGCGGCTGCCGCGGCGGCCGTCTCTTCTACGCGCTCGATCTTGGCAGCCTTGACGAGCTCCTCGGTGTACGCCTCGAGTTTCTTGGCGCGCACCGCGGGCTCGATCTGCTGCTTGACCTGCTCGAACGGCGGCGGCGGGGTCGTGTCGCGCACGTCATCCAGCCGGATGATGTGCCAACCGAACTGCGAACGGACCGGAGCGGCTGTGGTCTCCCCCTTCTTGAGCTTCAGGAGCGCCTCCGCGAACGGCGCCACATAGCGGTTGGCGGGCGACCAGCCAAGATCGCCGCCGTCCTTCGAGGACGGGTCGAGCGATTGACGCGCGAGCGTCTCGAACCGTTCGCCGGCCTTGAGGCGCGCGAGGATCTCATTGGCGAACGTCTCGTTCTGCAACAGGATGTGCCGGACGCTGTATTCCGAGCGCGGCATCTTGGCGACCAACGCGTCGTACTCGGCGCGCAGTTCCTGATCGGTCGGACTCTTGTCCTTCAGATAGGCATCAGCGACCGCGCGCTGCAGCACGTTGATGCGCGCAAGCTCGATGCTGGCAGCGGCTTCGCCCTTCTTGTCGAGGCCTTGCTTCTGACCTTCGGCGGCAAGGACCTGCATGTCGATCATCGCGTCGATCGCTTCTTTGCGGCTCTCGGGGTCGAGCTCGCTCGCTGGACGGCCCGCGGCGGCCTTCACGAAGGTGTCGAGCATCGACGCGGTGATCTTTTTGCCGTTGACGATGACGATCGTCTTGGCACCGGGGTCGACGGTGGCGGCGGCCTTGTCGGCGGGTGTACAGGCGGCGAATGTGAGGGCGAGGGCCCAGGCGGTGAGGAGGCGGGCGAGGGTCATAGCGGTCTCTCGATCGAAGAAAAGGACACGTATTATGGGGGTAGACGGGCGTCGATGGACAGGGCGTGGACGCCGAGGCTCCCGAGGTCGCCGAGCGCGGCGTAGACCAGCCTGTGACGGGCGAGGGGCGCGAGCCCCACGAAACGTGCCGAGACGATGCGGACACGGTAATGCCCACCTTCCCGCGCCCCGGCGTGCCCCGCGTGCAGCGCGCTGTCGTCCTCGACCTCGATCTCCAAGGGCTCTAGCACGGCTGCCAGCCGCTCCCGAAGCCGCTGCGAGCCGAGCGCGGCAACCCGACCGACCAGAGCCTCGTTTGATGTGTCCATCTGGCTATCATACGGCCCCGTGCTTCGCCTCGAACTGCATCCGCTCAATCCGCAACTGCGCCTCATCAGGCAAGCGGTCGAGCTCCTGCGGACGGGCGGGGTGATCGCCTACCCGACCGATTCCTGCTACGCGCTCGGTTGCCATATCGGGGACAAAGAGGCTTTGGAGCGCATCCGCCGCATCCGTGAGGCCGACCGGCACCACCACTTCACGTTGGTCTGCCGTGACCTCACGGAGATCGCGCGCTATGCCAAGGTCGACACCCGCCAATTCCGGCTGCTGAAGGCCTGCACGCCCGGCCCGTACACGTTCATCATGGAGGCGACGCGCGAGACACCTCGGCGCCTGCAGCACGAGAAGCGCCGCACTATCGGTATCCGGGTGCCCGACCACGAAGTGCCGCGGTTGATGCTGGCCGAGCTCGGTGAGCCGATCATGAGCTCTACCCTGATGTTGCCGGGCGATGACCTTCCCCTGAATGATGGCGCCGAGATCGAGGCCCGCCTCGTGAACCGGGTCGATGCGCTGCTCGACGGGGGTTCCTGTGGGTTGGAGCCCACCACCGTGGTTGACCTTGCGACCTGGCCGCCGGTGGTGTTGCGCCAAGGCCAAGGCAGTCTGGCACCGTTCGGGCTCTGAGCCGTCGCCGCCCGGCCCTTGGGTTCGCTATAATCAAGCGAGTGAACACTCCCGCCCCCGCCGGCCGCGTCCTCTCCGGCATGCGCCCCACCGGCCAGCTCCACCTCGGTAACTACCACGGCGCGCTGCGCAACTGGGTAGACCTGCAATACCAAAACCCTTGTTTCTTTTTCGTGGCGGACTTCCATGCGCTGACGACCGGTTACGCCGACACCGAGCAGTTGCCCGACTTCACCCACGAGATGGTGGTCGACTGGCTTGCAGCCGGACTCAACCCCGGTGTTGCGACCCTGTTCGTGCAGTCGCATGTTCCCGAGCACGCCGAACTGCACCTGTTGCTGTCGATGATCACGCCGCTTTCTTGGCTCGAGCGCGTGCCCACCTATAAGGACCAACAGGCCGAGCTCGCCGAGAAGGACCTCGCGACCTACGGCTTCCTTGGCTACCCACTGCTGCAGTCGGCTGACATTCTCCTCTATCGCCCCGCCTGGGTGCCGGTCGGTGAGGATCAGGTCGCCCATGTCGAGATCACGCGCGAGATCGCGCGCCGTTTCAACCATATCTTCGGGCAGGAGACCGGTTTCGAGGCCAAGGCGGAGAAGGCCGTCGCCGGACTCGGTGGCCGGCAAAGCAGCCTTTATCGCGAACTGCGCCGCAAGTTCCAAGAGGGCGGGGACACCGACGCGCTCGAGAAGGCGCGTGGCATCGTCCAAGCCAATACCCGCCTCACTGTCGCTGATCGCGAGCGTCTGTTCGGCTATCTCGAGGGTATGAGCGTCGCCATTCTGCCGGAGCCGCAGGTGATGCTGACGCCGACGCCCAAGCTGCCCGGACTCGACGGCCGCAAAATGTCGAAGTCCTACGGCAACACCATCGGTCTGCGCGAAGATCCCGACGCGGTGACGCAGAAACTCAAGACCATGCAGACCGATCCGGCGCGCGCACGGCGCACCGATCCGGGTGAGCCGGAACGCTGCCCGGTGTGGTCCCTGCATCAGATCTACTCCGACGAGCCGACCCACCGGTGGGTCGAGGCGGGCTGCCGCAGCGCGAGCATCGGCTGCCTCGAGTGCAAGAAACCGCTCATCGATCGGATCGTCGAGGACACCACGGCCATGCGCAAGCGCGCGCAGGAGTTCGAAGAGCACCCGGAACTCGTGCGCAACATCCTCAGCGAAGGCGCCGAGAGGGCGCGCGAGGCCGCCCGCGAGACGCTCGATGAAGTGCGGCGCGCGATGCACCTGCGGGGAGACTGAACCGATGATTCGACCCCGTCTGAGCATCGTGCCGCGAAGTGGCGAGGACGCTGCGGTGCCCGAAGGCACACCGCTGCCGATCGAGGGGGGATTGCCTTTGCAGGGCGAGATGCCGTTCGCGATGGTGCAGGGGGAGCCGCTCACGCAACTGCCGCGCGACCTCTACATCCCGCCGCAGGCGCTCGAGGTGTTTCTCGAGGCTTTCGAGGGCCCGCTCGATCTGCTGCTCTATCTCATCCGTCGTCAGAACCTCGACATCCTCGACATCCCGCTTGCTGATATCACGCGGCAATACATCAACTACATCGGGATGATGCAGGAGATGCAGCTAGAACTGGCCGGTGAATACCTGGTCATGGCGGCGACCTTGGCGGAACTCAAATCCCGCATGCTGCTGCCGCGATCATCGGAAGCGGCGCCCGAGGAAGCCGACCCGCGCGCAGAGTTGGTGCGCCGCCTGCAGGAATACGAACGCTACAAGCAGGCCGCGCTCAGCATCGACCAATTACCGCGGCTCGAGCGCGATACATGGGTTGCCAACGCGCCGAGCGAACTGCACCGGCCGGTCGCGAGCCTGCCGAAGGTCGCACTCCAAGAGATGATCATCGCGTTCCGCGAGGTCGTGGCGCGTTCGCAGATGTTCGCGCACCATCATGTGCAGCGCGAGCGGCTGTCGGTGCGTGCACGCATGACCGACATCCTCGCCGCGCTCGAAGGCCAGTCGTTCGCGGAGTTCACCCGCCTCTTCCGCCCCGAGGAGGGGCGGATGGGTGTGACCGTCACCTTCATGGCGATCCTCGAACTGGTCCGCGAGGGTCTGCTTGATCTGGTGCAGACCGAGGCGTACGGTCCGCTGCATGTCCGCCGCGCCGACCGTCCCCCCGTGCAGGCGGTCCCTGACCCTGTCGAGGACGGCACGCCGAACAACGAAGCCAACGAAGACCCAGGGGTCGCATGAACGAAGATCATGTCCGTAACGTCGTCGAGGCCGCGCTGCTTGCAGCGGGTCGTCCACTGTCAATCGTGGAGATCGCGCAACTCTTCGACGAGGATGTGCGGCCCGCGCCGGAGGCGCTGCAGGAGTCGCTGGCGCGTATCGCCGCCGACCATGCGCCTCGTGCGCTCGAGCTTCGGCAGGTGGCGAGCGGCTGGCGCCTGCAGGTCCGTGCAGAGTTCGGGCCCGAGGTCTCGCGTCTCTGGCCTGAGCGCCCGCAACGCTATTCACGCGCCTTGCTCGAGACGCTGGCGTTGATCGCCTACCGGCAGCCGATCACGCGCGCGGAGATCGAATCGGTGCGCGGCGTGGCGGTCAACCCGAACATCGTCAAGACGCTCATGGAGCGCAACTGGGTGCGTGTGGTCGGTCATCGCGATGTCCCGGGGCGTCCGGAACTCCTCGGCACCACCCGCGATTTCCTCGATTACTTCGGGCTCGCCGATCTCGACGATCTGCCGCCACTCGCAGAGCTCAAGGCGATGGCCGATCTCAACCCGCAGCTCGTACTGCCGGTGGCTTTGGCTGACACCGAAGGTGAAGAGCCGTTGCTGCCGGTCCCCGCGCCCGATGCGCCGGCATGACGGAGTCCGGCGACCGCCTCCAGAAAGTCCTCGCCCAAGCGGGTCTCGCCTCGCGACGCGAGGCGGAAGTGTGGATCGCAGCAGGACGGGTCACCATCAACGGTCGTCCAGCCACGCTCGGTGAGCGGGTCAGCGGGCGTGACGAACTGCGCGTCGATGGGCGCGTCGTGCGCCGCAGTCGTGATGCATCCAAGCTCGCAGCCACGGCGACGGTGTTCCTGTGCCACCGATCGTCCGGCGAGTCGCTGCGCGAGGAATTGATACCGCGGTTGCCGCGGAAAACCGGCCTGCGTTTCCTCACCATCTCGCCGATGCCGCTGCCTGATGGTGGACTCGAACTTCTGACCTCCGATGGCGTGCTGGCCGAGCGTCTGCAGCGTCGTGTCCGGGAGTGGTCGGTCGAGTGCCGGGTGCGCATCCGCGGGCTGCTCGAGCCCCATTCGATCGAGGCGATCCAGCGCGGTGTACTCGACGATGGTCGCACGCTGAACGTGGTCGAGATCGAAGGATCTGAAGAAGAGACCGACGGGGCGAACCGCTGGTACCGCATCGTCGCCCAGGGCGCGAGCGGCAAGGACATCCGCCAGTTGTTCGAGCGCCAAGGCGCGCTGGTGAGCCGCGTGCAACGCATCGCACTCGGGCCGCTCGCCTTGACGCGTGATCTCAACCGCGGTCAGTTCCGCGTGTTGAGCGAGGAGGAAGCGACCGCGCTCGCCACCGCGGCGCCCGCCCCCAAGCGGGTGAGCGCGGCGCGGGTGAGCGCGACGCCGGCGCGCTCGTCGGGCGGCCGCACCCGGGGGTCTAGGGCGCGTCGAACGCGCGACCGCTGACACCGCGCGATCGAGGTCCGAGCAGCGCGATGAACGCCGCGGTGCGCGACTCGGGAGTCGGCAGCGTGGCGATGTCCTCCGACGGATAGGCCTGACGGCGCATCGCGGTGCGTGTGCGCCCGGGATTCAGGGAGTTCACCCGTACGCGGGTCTGTCCGAGTTCGTCTGCGAGCACCTGCACCATGCCTTCCAGCGCGTGTTTGGAGACCGCATAAGCGCCCCAGTACGCCCGGCCGCGACGCCCGACGCTGCTGGAGGCGCAGACCACGCTGGCGTCCTGCGAGGCGCGCAGCGCCGGCATCAGCACCTGGGTGAGCGCGAAGGGGGCGGTGACGTTCACATGCATCACCTTGACCCAGGTCGGCACATCGTAGTGTTCGATGGCGGCGAGCTGTCCGAGCAAGGCTGCGTTGTGCACCAGACCGTCAAGACGCCCCCAGCGCTCTTCGATGGCGGTTGCGATGGTGTCGAGATCCCCGGCGACCGCGCGCTCGAGATCGAGCGGTGCGATCAGCGGCGGCGCGATCGGTCCGCCATCGTGGCGGCGCAGTGCTTCGAGCTCGGCATGGACGGCCTCGAGCTTGCGCAGGTTGCGTCCGAGCAGGATGACCTCGGCGCCGCGTTGCGCGCATTCGAGGGCGAGCGCACGGCCGATCCCTGCGGTGGGGCCGGTGATGCCGATCACGCGTCCGGCCAACTCATCGGGGTGTAGCGTGATCTGCGACAGATCGAAGGGCGGCTCGAGGCTCATGCGCGCTCCAAGGTGCGGAGGGGACGGGGCAGATGTCCACGGCAAGCCGACACCGCCGCCTGCCAGGCCGCGATGGTACGCCGCAGCGGCTCGGTGCGGTTCACGACCAAGCGTCGCGGTAAGGCCTTCTCCGTGAGTCTGGCGGTGCGCAGCGCGAGGCTCGCCCACACGAGCGCGGCGGCGAGCGGTTCGCGCGTTTCCAGAGGCAGTGACTGTGCGGCCCGGCAGATCACTGCCCGCAGCTCAGTCAAGCGGCCCCGGAGTTCCGCCGTTTCGGCCTCTGCGAGCGGTTCGCGGTACCAACGTTCGTGCGCGTGTGGCGGATCGCCGAGCGGAACGAACACCCGGCCCGCGCGGGCGTGTGCGATGACGGCCGACAGCAACTCGATCTCGCGTACGGCAGGCCCCGTGACGGCGGCGTACCGTTCGGTCGCGGCGATGCGTGCATCGGTGGCACCGAGGGCGCTGAGGGCGAGCGGACGGAACAGCGCTATCGCCCAATCGTCGAGGTAGCGATCGAGTTCGCTGCGATCGAGGAACGCGACCCGTGCAAGATCGATCCGCGCGACCTCGACCAAACAGCGCAGATCGGGCGGGGTGCGACCGCTCGCGAGCGCTGCAGCGGCAGCCCGGCGGGTGGCCGGATGTCGCGGCTGGGCCTGCAGCAGCCTCGCGAGTTCCTCGTCCCACCAGCCGAGCTTGGCATGGGCGACCGAATGTTCAAGTCCGTCGGCCGCGGCTGCAGCGACTTCGCGCTCGATCTCGAATAGGGCGTCGAGGGTGGCGCGTTGGGCAGCGGGAGCAAAGCGCAGCACGAACTCTCGCACCGGCGCCGCCCGCGGTTCGAGGGTCATCCGGAGACAGGGCCTGCTCGGCGCAGGTGTACGAGGTAGTTCACTGAGGGGTCGCGGGTGAGGGTGCAGAAGCCGGTGATCGGGTTGTAGTTGAGCCCGGCGATCTCGAGGCATTCGAGGCCGTGGAGGCGGGCCGCCGCGGCGATCTCCGAGGGGCGGATGAACTTCGCATATTCGTGGGTGCCGCGCGGCAGCAGGCGGGCGAGGTACTCGGCGCCGACGATCGCGACGGCGAATGCCTTGGGCGTGCGGTTGAGCGTCGAGAGAAAGAGATCGCCGCCCGGGCGCAGCAATGCGCCGAGCGTGCCCACCATCGAGGCGGGATCCGGCACATGCTCGAGCATCTCCATGCAGGTCACGACATCGAAGCTGCCGGCGGCCTCCGCCACGAGCGATTCGGCGGATCGCTGGCGATAGTCGATGGCGAGGCCCGCGCCTTCGGCGTGCAGACGCGCGACCTCGACCATGGCTCCTGAGAGATCGATCCCCGACATCCGCGCACCGCGCCGAACAAGCGCCTCGGCGAGCAGGCCGCCGCCACAACCGACATCGACAACCTTCGCCCCCTCGAGTCGGCAGCGTTCGGCGACGAACCCGGCGCGCAGCGGGTTCAGCGCATGCAAGGGTTTGAACTCGCCGTCAGGGTCCCAAAAGCGGTGGGCGACGGCGTCGAACTTGGCGACTTCGGCAGGGTCGACAGCGACTCCGGCGACGACGGGTTCAGGTGGCATTTAGGGCCTCTGGAGAGTGGGCGGGAAACAGGTGTTTATGGTACTATCTTTTGCCGGGTTTTCGGCTGCAAAACGGCCTCAAACGAATGAGTGAGCTCGCACGCGAAGTCGTTCCCGTCAACCTCGAAGACGAGATGCGGCAGTCCTACCTCGATTACGCGATGAGCGTCATCGTCGGGCGGGCGTTGCCGGATGTGCGGGACGGCTTGAAGCCCGTGCACCGCCGGGTGCTCTACGCCATGCGCGAACTCGGCAACGACTACAACAAACCCTACAAAAAATCAGCCCGCGTCGTCGGCGACGTCATCGGTAAGTACCACCCGCACGGTGACACCGCCGTGTACGACGCCATCGTACGCATGGCGCAGCCGTTCTCCATGCGCTATCTGCTGGTCGACGGCCAAGGCAATTTCGGCTCGGTCGATGGCGACATGCCTGCGGCGATGCGTTACACCGAGGTGCGCATGTCGCGCATCGCCGGGGAACTGCTTGCGGACCTCGACCGCGAGACCGTCGACTTCGTCCCGAACTATGACGAATCGCTCACCGAGCCTCGCGTCATGCCGGCGCGTTACCCGAACCTACTGGTCAATGGGTCAGCGGGCATCGCGGTGGGCATGGCCACCAACATTCCGCCGCACAACCTCACCGAGATCATTAACGCCTGCCTGGCGGTGATCGACGATCCGGCGGTGTCGCTCGCGGCGCTCATGCAGCATGTGCCGGGTCCCGACTTTCCGACCGCTGGCATCATCAACGGTGCGCAAGAGATCGCAACCGCCTACAAGAGCGGCCGCGGTCGCCTCTCGATCCGTGGCCGGACACACTTCGAGGAGGTCGGCAGCAAGGGCGACCGGCAGGCCATCGTGGTCACCGAGCTTCCCTATCAGGTGAACAAGGCCCGTCTCATCGAACGCATCGCGGACCTGGTCCGCGACAAACTGATCGACGGCATCGCGAGCGACGGCTTGCGCGACGAGTCCGACAAAGACGGCATGCGTATCGTCATCGAGCTGCGCCGCGGCGAGAACGCCGAGGTGGTGCTCAACAACCTCTACGCGCAGACGCCGCTCGAGACCGTCTTCGGCATCAACATGGTCGCCTTGGTCGATGGGCAGCCGCGGCTGCTCGGTCTCAAGGAGATGCTCGAGGCCTTCATCCGTCACCGCCGCGAGGTCGTCACGCGGCGTACGGTGTTCGATCTCGCCAAGGCGCGGGAGCGCGCCCACCTGCTCGAGGGTCTCACGGTCGCGCTCGCCAACATCGACGAGGTCATCGCTGCCATCAAGGCCTCGCCGTCGCCCGCCGAGGCGAAGGCGGCGCTGCTCGGGCGCACTTGGGATGCGGGCGGCGTACCCGCGTTGCTCGCGCGCGCCGAGGGTGTCTCCACCCGTCCGCGCGATCTGGCGATCGGCTTCGGTCTGTTGCCAGCAGGGGGCTACCGTTTTAGCGATGCGCAGGCGCAGGCCATCCTCGACATGCGCCTCAACCGGCTCACCGGTCTCGAGCAGGGCAAGATCACCAGCGAATATGCTGAACTGCTCGCGCGCATCGCCGATCTCTCCGATATCCTCGCGCGGGTCGAGCGCCTGCGCGAAGTCGTACGCGACGAACTCATCGCGATCCGAGACGAGTACGGCGATGCCCGTCGCACTGAGATCAACCGCGACCACATCAACCTCGCCACCGAGGATCTCATCGAGCCGCAGGATGTGGTGGTCACGATCTCGCACGCCGGGTACGCCAAGAGCCAGCCGCTCACGGAATACCAAGTGCAGCGCCGTGGCGGACGCGGCAAGGCCGCCACCACCGTCAAGGACGAGGATTTCATCGAGAAGATGTTCGTGGCCCATACCCACGACACGCTGCTCTGCTTCTCCAATCGCGGCCGCGTCTATTGGCTGCGGGTGTTCGAGTTGCCGCAGGCGGGCCGCAATGCACGCGGCAAACCGCTCGTGAACCTGATGCCGCTCGAAGATGGCGAACGGATCAACGCCGTGCTCGCCGTGAAGCAGTTCGATGACGAGCATTTCGTGCTGATGGCGACCAGTCACGGCACCGTCAAGAAGACGCCGTTGTCTGCCTATTCCCGTCCGCGACCCTCGGGCATCATCGCCGTCGACCTGCGCGATGGCGACCGGCTTGTCGGCGTCGGTCTGACCGACGGACAACGCGACCTGCTGCTCTGTTCGAGCGACGGCAAGGCCATCCGCTTCAACGAATCCGAGGTCCGGCCGATGGGTCGCGATGCGACCGGCGTCCGCGGCATCCGTCTCGGCGACGGCCAACGGCTCATCTCGCTGGTCGTGGTCGGCGAAGGCCTGATCCTCACAGCCTCCGAGAACGGCTACGGCAAGCTCACGCCGCTCGAAGATTTCCCGTCGCACGGTCGGGGTGGGCAGGGTGTCATCGCGCTGCAGACCACCGAACGCAACGGTGCCATGGTCGCGGCGCTGCAGGTGCGCACGGATGAGGAGATCATGCTGATCAGCTCGAGCGGCACCTTGGTGCGCACGCCGGTCGACCAAGTCTCGATCGTCGGGCGCAACACCCAGGGCGTGCGCCTCATGCGTCTCGATGACGGTGAGCGGCTCGCCGGTGTCGAGTCCATCGGTTCGCTCGGCGGCGATGTCGAGTTGCCGGCGGGCGAGCTGCCTTCGCTGGTCGCAGGCGACGACGGCGTGTCGCCGGCTGCCCACTGATCGCGGACAGGCCGTTCGGTCTTGCGCGTCTTCAACTTCTCGGCTGGCCCGGCGGTGTTGCCTTTGCCAGTGCTCGAGCAGGCGCGGGACGAGATGCTCGAGTGGCAAGGCATCGGCATGTCGGTGATGGAGGTCAGCCATCGCGGTAAGGCCTTCGTCTCGATGGTCGCGCAGGCTGAGACGGATCTACGCAGCCTGATGGGTATCCCGACTGGCTACCGTGTGCTGTTTCTGCAGGGTGGCGCGACCGGGCAGTTCACCGCGGTGCCCATGAACCTCGCATCCTCCGGGGCGGTCGTCGATTACCTCGACACGGGCATCTGGTCGGGCAAAGCGATCGCCGAGGCGCGGCGGTTCTGCACTGTCAACACCGTCGCTGAAGAGTCCGCCTCCGGCTACACCACCGTGCCGAGGGCGGATAGCCTGCGGTTCACCCCCGCTGCGGCCTATGCCCACTTCACGCCCAACGAAACCATCGGTGGGGTCGAGTTCCCTTATGTCCCGGACACCGGTGGCATCCCGCTGGTGGCCGATCTGTCATCGACCATATTGTCGCGGCCGCTCGATGTGTCGCGTTTCGGGCTCCTCTACGCGGGCGCACAGAAGAACATCGGGCCTGCGGGTCTCGTGATCGTGATCGTGCGCGACGATCTCATCGGTAACGCCCGCTCCGGTACACCGCCAATCTGGGATTACGCGTTGATGGCGAAAGAGGGTTCGATGCTCAACACGCCCCCCACCTTCGGTCTGTACATCGCCGGCCTAGTGTTCCGGTGGCTGAAGGGCGAGGGTGGACTCGAAGCGATCGGCGAGCGCAACCGCGCCAAGGCGCAGCTACTGTACGATTTCATCGATGACTCTGGCTTCTACCGCAGCCCTGTCGCGTCGGACTGCCGCTCCTGGATGAATGTGCCGTTCAGGGTCTTTGACGCCGCCCTCGAGCGATCGTTCTGCGCCCTGGCGGCGGCAGAGGGTCTCGTCAACCTCGAGGGCCATCGACTGCAGGGTGGGATGCGGGCCTCGCTCTATAACGCCATGCCGGTTGCCGGCGTGGAGGCGTTGGTCGCGTTCATGCGCGAGTTCCAGCGTCGGTACGGTTGAGGTTGCTCTCCCTGGGTACCCCGGTTCGCAATCACCTCCTCGCCGCGGTACTCTTCGGCACGCGTCTTCAGTCACTCCCTCCGAGCGATCATGGTCATCCGTCCCCGTAGTTCTGCGTCCCGGCCCGCCGCCAAGGCCACTCCCAAGCGTGCACTCAAGCCTCGGGTGAAGCCCGTCGGCGCTGCAGCCCCGATGCTGCGGGCGGGGATCGAAAGCCTGCGCGGGCGCATCGATGCGGTCGACCGTGAACTTCACGCGCTGCTCAACGAGCGTGCGCGCTTGGCGCGCGAGGTCGGGGTCTCCAAGGGCAAGCAAGGACGGCTGGTCGACTTCTACCGCCCGGAGCGTGAATCGCAGGTGTTGCGGATGGTATTGGAGCGCAATGCGGCTGCGCGCGCAGAGGGCACACTGCGTGACGATGAGGTCGTGCGGTTGTTCCGCGAGATCATGTCGGCCTGCCTCGCTCAAGAAGAACCCCTCAAGGTCGGGTTCCTCGGGCCGGAGGGGACGTTCTCCCAAGCCGCTGTCTACAAGCATTTCGGGCACTCGGCCCGTGCGCTCGCTTTGGGGTCCATCGACGAGGTGTTCCGCGAGGTCGAAGCGGGGCATGCCGATTTCGGCGTGGTGCCGATCGAGAACTCGACCGAGGGCAGCGTCAACCACACGCTCGATCGTTTCCTGAGTTCGCCGCTGCTCATATGCGGGGAGGTGGAGCTGCGCATCCGCCAGAATCTCATGGGCCGGATGCGATCGCTGCGCGAGGTAAAACGCGTCTGCAGTCATCCGCAATCGCTCGCCCAATGTCGCGAGTGGCTCAACGAACATTTGCCCGAGGCGGAGCGACTCCCCGAGTCGAGCAACGCTGAGGCGGCGCGGCGCGCCCGCGACGAGCGCGGTACGGCGGCGATCGCCGGCACCACGGCGGCCGAGGTCTATGGCCTCGAGGTGCTCGCCTCGGACATCGAGGATCGCCCTGATAACACCACGCGTTTCCTCGTGGTCGGTCGGCGCAGCTTCGGTCCGAGCGGTCAAGACCGCACCACGCTGCTCTTGTCTACGGGCCATACCGAGGCCCCTGGTGCATTGCACCGCCTGCTCGAGCCGCTCGCCCGTAACCGCGTGAGCCTCAGCCGCATCGAGTCGCGCCCCTCTCAGCGACGCAAATGGGACTATGTGTTCTTCATCGACCTCGAGGGGCACGCCGAAGACCCCCATGTCGCCAAGGCGCTCGTGCTCCTCAAAGATCGCGCCTCGCTCTACCGCGTGCTCGGGTCCTACCCGCGCGCGGTTCTTTGAATGCTGCACTGATCTATCCACACCCTCGTCGTCCAGTCTCCATCGAACCCATGAACGCAGTCGTCGACCCTCCATCATGGCGTGTGTCGCCGACGACGACGGTGCACGGTCGTCTGCGGGTCCCCGGCGACAAGTCCGTGTCGCATCGTGCCTTGATGCTCGGCGGTATCGCGCAAGGGGAGACCTGCATCAGCGGATTCCTCGACAGCGAGGATTGCCTTGCGACGCTCGGCGCGCTGCGTGCGCTTGGCGTGCAGATCGAGCGCCCCGCGCCGCGCGAAATGGTGGTGCAGGGCGTGGGCTTGCATGGACTGCGCGCTTCCGCGCAACCGCTCGACATGGGCAACGCCGGTACCGCGATGCGGTTGTTCATGGGTCTGCTCGCGGGGCAAGCCTTCGATTCGACGTTGGTCGGGGATCGATCGTTGATGCGTCGACCGATGGAGCGTGTCGCGGCGCCGCTGCGCTTGATGGGCGCGCACATCGATACCCAAGACGGGCGTCCTCCGGTGCGTCTGCGCGGAGGTGTCGGCTTGCACGGCATCGACTATCCACTGCCGGTGGCGAGCGCACAGGTGAAATCGGCGGTGCTGCTCGCTGGGCTCTATGCACAGGGCGAGACGCGGGTGACGGAGCCTGCGGTGACCCGCGACCACACCGAGCGTATGTTGAGCGGTTTCGGCGTCGAGCTACGGCGTGCCGGCGCGACTGCGACGCTGCGGGGTGGTCAGGTCTTGCAGGGCGCTCGTATAGCGGTGCCCGGCGATTTCTCCTCGGCGGCGTTCTTTATGGTGGCCGGCAGCATCGCCCGCGAGGGGAGCCTCGTGCTCGAGAACGTCGGACTCAATCCCACCCGCACCGGTTTGCTCGATATCTTGCGGGCGATGGGCGCCGACATCACTGTGGAAGAACAGGGGGGAGGGGGTCCCGAGCCGGTCGCGACGCTGACGGTGCGTCCGGCACGGTTGCGCGGTATCGAAGTGCCCGTGGAACTCGTCCCGCTCGCGATCGATGAGTTCCCGGTATTCTTCATCGCGGCGGCCTGCGCCGAAGGTGCGTCGTCGCTGCGCGGCGCCGAGGAGCTGCGGGTCAAAGAAAGCGATCGCCTTGCGGTGATGGCTGCTGGGCTTGCCGCGCTCGGCGTCGAGCACGAGTTACGGGACGATGGTATGTGCCTCGCGGGGCGCCCGCCGACCGGCGAGGTATTCCGTGGCGGTCGGATCGACAGCCACGGCGATCACCGCATCGCGATGGCCTTCGCGGTCGCCTCGCTGCAGGCGGCCGGCGAGATACTCATCGACGATGTCGTCAATGTCGCCACCTCCTTCCCCGGGTTCGCCGATCTCGCCCGTTCGGCCGGACTCGGCTTGCGGGCGGGTTGAGGACAGCGGGATGGTGGAGAGTCCGGTTGCGGTTTTGGCGGTGGACGGGCCCTCCGGGTCCGGCAAGGGCACCGTCTGCCGGATGCTTTCGACGCGTCTCGGCTGGCACCTTTTGGATAGTGGCGCGCTCTACCGGCTGACGGCGGTCGCCGGCAGTCGGGCGGGGCTCCACGCGGATGATCGGGCGGGCCATGCTGCGGTGGCGATTCGGATGGCGGTGGTGTTCGCGGTGACCGCGCAGGGCGACGAACGGATCGTGCTGGACGGGCAGGAGGTCACGGGCCTTGTCCGGGCGGAGCAGACCGGGCAGGGGGCTTCCCGGGTCGCCGCCTGGTCTGAGGTGCGGGCGGCCTTGCTGGCGCGCCAGCGGAGCTTTGCCGAGCCGCCCGGGCTGGTCGCCGATGGTCGCGATATGGGTACGGTGGTCTTCCCCGCAGCCCCGCTGAAGATCTTCCTGACAGCGACCCCGGACGAACGGGCCCGTCGTCGCTATAACCAGTTGAAAGACAAGGGTTCCGCTGTTAGTCTTGCCACCCTTTCGCGGGAGATCGCCGAGCGTGATCTGCGGGATTCAACCCGCAGCGTGGCACCGCTCAGGCCTGCGTCCGACGCGTTCGTGATCGATTCCACCGGCGTTGCCGTGGAGGCGATCATCGAACGGGTGATCGAGCTCGGACGTGCGCGCGCCCTGTGGCGCTGACCCTCTGCGAAGTCGATCGGATTTTGATGGTGGTCCCGCATGGATGCGGGGCCTTTTGATCAACCCTTCCCGCGGTCCACGGCAGGTGGCGAGTGGGCACTACCCCGCGGCGCTTTCGGGCGTCGCACGAGAGATGTAATGACCGAATCCTTTGCTGAACTGTTCGAACAGAGCCTCGCCAATCAACGCATCCGTCCGGGGCAGATCCTCGCCGGCTTCGTGGTGGAGGTCGGCGCCGACATGGTGATCATCAACGTCGGACTAAAGTCCGAGGCCGTGATCCCCGTGGAGCAGTTCAAGAACGAGCGTGGTGAGATCGAAGTAAAAGCCGGCGACACCGTGGAGGTCGCGCTTGAATCCGTCGAGGACGGTACCGGCGAGACCCGCTTGTCGCGTGAAAAAGCCAAGCGTGCGCGCACCTGGACGCGCCTCGAAGAAGCCTTCAACAATTCCGAGATCGTCACCGGCATCATCACCGGTCGCGTCAAGGGCGGGTTCACCGTCGAGATCGAACATGTGCGCGCGTTCCTGCCTGGTTCGCTCGTCGATGTGCGTCCGGTCCGTGACACCGCCTACCTCGAGAACAAGCCGCTCGAGTTCAAGGTCATCAAGCTCGACCAGAAGCGCAACAACGTCGTGGTCTCGCGGCGCGCGGTTGTCGAACAAGAGTTCTCCGCCGAGCGCAGCGCGCTCATGGACAACCTGCAGGAAGGCGCGGTGGTCCGCGGCAACGTCAAGAACCTCACCGACTACGGTGCGTTCGTGGATCTCGGCGGCATCGACGGCCTGCTGCACATCACCGACATGGCTTGGAAACGCGTCAAGCATCCCTCGGAAGTGGTCAAGGTGGGCGATGAGGTCGAGGTGCGCATCCTCAAGTTCGATCGCGAGCGTTCGCGCGTCAGCCTCGGGCTGAAGCAGTTGGGCGCCGATCCCTGGGAGAGCATCGGCCGTCGTTACCCGCCCAACACGCGCGTGTTCGGCAAGGTCACCAACATCGCCGACTACGGTGCATTCGTCGAGATCGAGGACGGCGTCGAGGGTCTGGTGCACGTCTCCGAGATGGATTGGACCAACAAGAACGTCAATCCTGCTAAGGTCGTGCAGACCGGGCAGGAAGTCGAGGTCATGGTGCTTGACTGCGACGAGGAGCGCCGTCGTATCAGCCTGGGTCTCAAGCAATGCGCCTCGAATCCGTGGCGTGATTTCGCCGAGAACAACAACCGCGGCGACAACGTGTCCGGCCAGATCAAGTCCATCACCGACTTCGGCATCTTCATCGGGCTGCCGGGCAACATTGACGGCCTCGTGCACCTCTCCGACATCTCTTGGGATATCCCGGGCGAAGAGGCCGTGCGCAGCTTCCAGAAGGGCCAGACCATCGAGGCCATGGTCCTCGCCATCGATCCGGAGCGCGAGCGCATCAGCCTCGGCATCAAGCAGCTCGCGAAGGACCCGTTCGCCGGCTACATCTCCGACAACCCGAAGGGCAGCATCGTGCGCGGGGTGGTCAAGGAAGTCGATGCGCGTGGCGCGATCATCGACCTCGGCAACGGCATCGAGGGGCAGCTGCGCTCCTCGGACATCGGTCGGGACCGCGTCGAGGATGCCCGCCAGTTCTTGGGCGTGGGTGATGAGGTCGAGGCGAAGTTCATGGGCGTCGATCGCAAGACGCGCTCCATCTCGCTCTCGATCAAGGCCAAGGAAGCCCACGAGGAAGCAGAGGCCATGCAGAGCTACCGCTCGGATCAGGGTCCTGCCGTCTCAGGCACCAGCCTCGGCGAGCTGCTGAAGGCGCAGATCCGCACGGACGCAGACAAGGGTTGACCGGGGCCGCACCCCTTCCGCTCGGCGGGGGTGCGGCGTTCTGTGGGCGGTGCAGGCCTGAGCACGCGAGACATGGCATGACGAAATCCGAACTCATCGAACTGATCACCGCCAAGCAGAAGCACTTGCCGGCGAAGGATGTCGAGCTCGCCCTCAAGCAGATGCTCGAGATCATGAGCGATGCCTTGGCGGCTGGCGAGCGCATCGAGATTCGGGGTTTCGGCAGTTTTTCCTTGCATTTTCGGCCGCCGCGGCAGGGGCGCAACCCCAAGACCGGCGAGACGGTTGCTCTTTCGGGTAAGCATGTGCCGCACTTCAAAGCGGGCAAAGACCTGCGCGAGCGCGTCAATGAAGGCATAGACCGGCCGATCCGCGACTGACCCCGGCTGCACGCCGGAACGGAAAGCAGCTATTTCTGGCGGTTTGCGCTCGATTTGGCGCTCGGATATCGGCAGCCACATCCCTTAGCCTGTCGATCTCTCTCTCGGAGGATCGACCGATGCCGCGGCCCGTTCCCGCTGCACTTCGGGCCTTGCTCGTCATGCTCCTGCTCGCGCTCGGGGTTGTTTTAACTGCGCCGCCCGTCAGGGCCAAAGGCGTCGATTTGAACTCCGCCGATGTGGCGACCTTGTCGCGGGAACTCTCCGGTATCGGCGAGGCGCGCGCCCGAGCGATCGTCGAGCACCGTCAGCGCCATGGTCCGTTCCGCTCCGTGGACGAACTCGCGCTGATCCGCGGCATCGGTCGATCCTCCGAGAGAGAGATCGACAGGCTAAGGGATGTGGCTGCCGATATCCGAGCGCCAAATCGAGCGCAAACCG
>CAMAQZ010000018.1 GCA_945860725.1 Klebsiella pneumoniae
TACAAGGTCCAGCAGTCGTCGGGCACCGACACCTACGCCGGCAACGTCAGTGGCAACCCTAAGTCCCAATCCCGTACTGCTGCCGCCATAGGCGAGATTTATAACAGCGCCTCCAGCGGAACCGCCGTATATAAGATCAAGTCCACTGACGCGGCTGGATCATCTGCATCAGACGACTCCACGACGGTCACCATAGAGTCTGATGCAACCTTACTGACAAATGCGCTGGCCTCGGCGCGGGTCCAGACGCTCAAAATAAATTTCGGCGAAAACGCGACCGAACGCGGGTTCATGTATCAGTCGAAGCACAACGTGACGATTTCCGACCCGGAGAGCGCGATATCCGCCTTGGATTTCGTCGATGCCGCAGCGAAGGTCGTCAACGAATCCCGCGCTCGTATGGGCGCGACGATGAGCCGGATCGAGTTCACGATCAACAACCTCATGAATGTGGTGGAGAACACCGAGGAAGCGAAATCGCGGGTGCTCGATACCGATTACGCGAAGGAGTCGGCCGAACTCGCCAAGGCGCAGATCCTCGCCCAAGCCGGAACCGCCATGCTGGCGCAGGCGAACCAGTCGCAGCAGTATGTACTCAACCTGTTGCGACAGGGCTGATCGGACCTCAGATCGATCGCGCTACTCACACTGATGAACAGATTTCCGACAGCCCTCGTTTGCTTGCTACCGCTCAGCGCCTGGTCCAGCGAACGGATTTCGCTCGCAGACGCCGCGGAACGCTTCGCGGAACGCAGCGCCTCGTTGCCCGTCGGCAGCGTGAGGGCCGTCGCCATAGATCCCCAGGTACCGCTCGGCAATTGTCCCTCTGGTTGGCAATGGTCATTTCCTTATGAGGCGCGCACCACCGTGCAGGTCACCTGCACGGCCTCGCCTACTCCGTCCCGAAGACTCGTTGCCGTGCGGTACCTGGTGGACGAGTCCGGTGCTGAGGGACGACAGACCGTATCGACGCTTCCCCGGCAGCACCTCGTGGCGGCCCGGGACATGGCCATCGGCGCAGTGCTCTCGGCGGACGATCTCGAGCTGCAGGACCTCCCGGTGAAAGGGCGCGCCTTCTCTTCGACTTTGTCAGACCCGGCTTCGCTGGTGGGTCTGTCCCTCACCCGTTCGGTCCGCAAAGGCGAGAGTCTGGGACGCGCCGATGCGCGCAGCGCGCAGGTGATCAAGCGGAACTCACCGGTATCGGCCTGGAGCGCCTTTCCCGGCGGCCGGGTGGTCACCCGGCTGGTGGCCTTGCAGAACGGTAAAGCCGGCGAATGGATCACCTTGGAGAATCCGCAAAGTGGCAGGAAAATCAAGGGGTTAGTGCAGGACGATGGCACCGTAAAGGTCGGCGGTGGGATGATTTCGGCCGACGCGGCTCAAGTTGTCGCCGCGGTCGTCGACTAAGCCGTCACTAGGACCAAGGTACGCAATCATGTCCATCGACAAGATCTCCCTGAACGGCACCCACCCTGGGCGGGCCGTCACCGACAACAAGATCACCCGGGTCGACCCGCGGATCGCCGGCCAGAGCACCCAGCAGACGGCCCGACGCGCCGAAGCGGCTGCGGCACTCGACCCCGTGCGGGTGTCGAACATATCGCGCGAACTGTCGGCAGTCTTGGGCCCGGCGGCCATGGACGATACCTTCGATCAGGACAAGGTCGAGAGCATCCGTCGTGAGATCCTCGAGGGGAAGTTCCCCATCGATGAAGACCGGCTGGCATCCAAGTTCCGGGAACTCGAAAAGGAGCTCGGCGGCTTCGGGGACTGACCCGACGCGGCCTCGAGACATGCACCACACCACATCGACACCGAGCCTCGACAGGCTCGAGGCGCTGTGTTTAAAGATTTGTCAAACTTTGGATCGTGAGCACGCGGTGTTGCGCGGGTCAAACGGTCTCATCGGTCGTGGTGTCGACGAGCTTGAGGAAATCCACTCGGAGAAGTCCGAGCAGCTCGCACGCCTTGAAGGTCTCTCCAGGGCTGCAGAGACCACCGACGAAAAACGGGGGCACCCGGGCCGCGCGCAAGGGGTCAGGGAACTCATCGAGCGGTGCAAGCAGCTGCAGTACCGCAACCATCAAGTGTTCAGCCGTATCGTCGCCGCGCAACACCGGATCATCTCGGCGTTGCGTTCCAATGATGACGATATCAGCCTGTACGATCGCGCCGGCAGAAGCCGTGATTTCGGCATGACCCGACTGGGCGATCGCGCCTAAACCCTCAGGTCTCTGCATCCGAAGGCGGGCGCCTCTCCGGTTCCCTGCCCTCCATCCAGTAGACCCACGACAGCACCACCGCGACCGCACGATACACATCGAGCGGGATGCTGGAATCGACGGGCAGTTCAGCCAGTCTGGCGGCAAGCAAAGGATCGCGCATCACCGGCACCCCTTGGCGCCGCGCTTCTTCGACGATCTGTTGAGCCATGAGCTCGCGCCCGGTCGCCACGATGAGCGGCACCGGATTCTCTCCGTACTCGAGCGCGATCGCGCGATGTATCCGATCCGGCGTCATCGTTCTTGCACCTCAGACGCGGATGGACTGCAGCCGACCAGGATCCGTCGGCGGCTTCGATTCGAGATGCGGCTCGATCACCGCCCAACGCGCGAGCTCGAGCTGTGCGTCCTGCAGGCGCCGAGCGAGTTCCTCGCGCGAGTCCTCCCAACGCGCGCCCTGATCGGCCGTGTCGGTGAGCACGGTCACGCCTATCCCTGTCTTCCCAACCTGTTCGATGCGGATATCGATCTCACCGAACGGCAAGCGTATGCCCACAAGGCGCGTCCGCCACGGTCGATCGTGGTCGTCGCGACGACCGTCACCGCCCCGGTAGTCCGGTAGCTCGCCGGCGGGATCTTGTTGGAGAGTGATCCACCATCCGCCCAGGCCGTCCGGTGAGGTCATCACGAAAGAGACCACGGTGCCGCCGCTGCGATTCGCGACGGTGGCCGCGCTCTGCAGACCGACGAGGTCGTCGAGTGCAGCCCAAGCATCGTCCACCGCAGGCCCTTCACGCCGAGCATCGATGACCTCAAGCAGACGCCGCTTCAGGTCAGAAGCGGATACCGGCCGACGCTCACGGAGCTGGGACTCGAAGAAGAGTCCGGAATTCGACAGTGTGGAGGCGAGCGAATGCAACCAACCGGCAGGACTCAAGGGCGCGGCCTCCGCAAGGCCTGCGGGGGTTGCAGTAGCGATCGCAGGCCTTGCAGCAGAGAGCGTACCCAGCAACCATCCTGACAAAGCGCTCGGCAGCTGCAACCGTGACGACAACGCCTGGGTCGGACTGCCCCCCATGCGCGACACCGCAGCGATGGTTGTGGGGGTGGCCACCTCGGTGAGGTCCGGGACTTCCTCGATGGCGGAACCCGCTGCATCGATCACCCGACCGCCGGGCGAAGGGGCGCCACCGACCCGGGCCACGATCGTCCCAGCCAGCGGCAACAGCGGGATCAAGGTCAACGCCCCGCTCATGTCACGAGATACCTGTAGCGATAGCCGCGAGTATTCAGAAACACCGGGGATCGGTCGACTTGTAAAGAATTGGTCGCCGACCTTGAGCGTCATCTCATCGCCCTGGAACCGTACGGTGGCGCTGAGCACTGATCCCACTTCCCAGCGCGCACCAAGGCTTGCCGAAATGGGGATAGCGATGGCACGGTCCGCCCGGGCGAGCAATTCGGGCTCGCGCGGCAGCAACAGGGGCGGTGGTATACCTACGGGGCTGAGCATGGCTCCAGGAAGTCGTCGCAGGACTCCTCAGCTTGAGCGAAAGGTCTTGAGAATCAAGTGGAGTATAATGAGATGGTCGATAGGGTACTGAATCTTGACATGAAGCATCGTCCGCGCTCCGTCCTTGTCGGCTGTCGCCGGGTCACCGTGGTCACGGGGGCATTGCTTTTATCGTCTCTGGCCACCGGATCCTGGGCGAAAGACTCCACCGAGAAAGCCCGGCGTCCCACCCCCCCGCCCCGCGTGAACACGCAATCGATCCCGGAGCTGGTCTGCACCGGCGATCGCACCGTGACAATCACCCACTCCACGCTCGCCACGAGCGAGGTGGCGGCCCCGTTACGACTGCGCTTGCGGGGCAACCTCCTTTACCTCGGCGCGGACACCACCGACGAGAAGTTCTTCGGCGTGATCAACCGTTCGGATCGACGCCGGTGGCTCTCCGGCACTTCGACCTTGATGCTCGATGAGGCGCTTGGAGCCGGCGCTTGGGCGCGCGTGGATCTGGACTCGACGAAGATCAGCCCCCTGCGCTGCGAACCCGTCGTCCGGAAAACGCCATGACGACCCGTCTCTGGCGTGGCCTATCGATGGCGTGGGTGGCGGCAGCACTCGTCGGCTGCGGTGGCGGTGGCGGTGGCGGCACTCCCTCGGTCCCACTCTCACCCGTACTCTCCGGCACGCTCGTCGATCTCGGAGCATCCGGGCTCACCTACAGCACGCGCACTCTTGCGGGGAACACTGGCGCCGCGGGCAGCTACACCTACCGCTGCGGCATCGCCTGCGAGACGATCACCCTCAAGATCGGCGGCATCACGCTCGGCACCGCAACCGGTGCCGCGTCGCTCACCATGCGAGAGTTCGAAGGCGGTATGGAAGGCGGCGTGCTTTCGGATACCACCCTCCGTCGTGTCCAGTTGCTCATGGCGCTCGATGCGGACGCCGATGTCAGCAACGGCATCGCGATCCCCTCGACACTGGCCACATCGCTGTCCAACCGCTCGTTGGATTTCGCTGCCTCGTCTTACGATGCAGACCTCGCCTCGCTCATTGATTTCCTCCGCAGTGATAACCGCCTCTCCGCAAGCTACCGGGGAAACCTCCAGATCCCAACGAAAAGGACGGCACGAGCCATCGCCGAGCAGACGGAGGCGACCGCTCGCGGTGTGTTCGTCGAATCGCCGAGTTCCGCCGCCGTTGCGGTGGACGAAGTGCGGAAATATGTCCTGCGTTTTCCCGATTCGATGCTCACACCCTACACCGGCCCGTCGACCCTGCTCAGCACGGTCTTTCCCCGTGGTCTGCGTCCGTCGGTCGGCGCAGGGCTGTCGGTATCCACAGGCGGCTCGACAGGCACCGTACAACTGCGCACGGTGACGACACGCGGCGTCGCCGTACCGGCGCCCCGCTATGTCGATGGCGCGACGGTCCGCAATGCCGATGTATTGGTCGCTCAAGGGGCCAACGGCACGCCTTCGATCGGCGCGCTCACACTGACCGCCACTGCCGCAGACATGGTCTCGCTGACCTCTCTGAAGGCTGCGGATGGAACCGGATACTCCGGCCGACCGACCCCGACCGATTCGTCCGGCAGTGACGGCGCACGCAATCTCGACGAGGCGCTGCAACCACGGTCGCCGGAATTCGATCAACGCGGACTTGACCCGGCAGGCGTCACCGACGGCGATGCTGGCAGCCTCTGGATCTGTGATCGACGCGGCCCGTTCCTCATCCAGGTCGATTCACAGGGCCGCTCGTTGCAACGCCTGGGTCCCGCCGGTAATGCAGGCGCGCTGCCCGAAGTCAGCCGTCGATTGCCTGCGATCACAGAAGCGCGTCAACCGGGACTGGGCTGCGGCGGCGTGACCCTACGCCCGTCGAGCGGCGAAGTGATCTTTGCGCTCGGTGCAGCGCTCAACATTAATGGCCGCACCGCGAACTCGGCCCGCCTGCTCCGGATCGTCGGCCTGAATCCGCGCACCAATGTCGTCCGACAGTTCGGCATGGCGATCCGAAGCAATGAATTCGGTCTGCGTGTGCTCGATCTCGAGATGCTGAGCGAAGATCGGGTGTTGGCGCTGGTCCGCTATCGCGACGGCAGCGCGATCGGTGAACAGCGTTGGGAGATCCGCACGATCGACCTGTCGGTGGCCACCGAGCTGTCGTCAAAGTCGCTTACCAACGGTCCGAACTCCGGGCTCGCCCTAGAATTCGGCAGTGCAGCGGAGATCGCGGCGAGCGGTGTGGCGCTCGCCTCAACCAGCACCGTCGTCGAACTGGGTGCCTTGGGTTGGAATGCCGAAACCCCCGAAGGACTCGCCAGGGTTGATGCTCGGACATTGGTGGTCATCGGCCAATTAAATGGTGGCGTGACCAGTCGGGTACGCAATGGAGATGCCGCGCTTTCCGTCGCCGAGCATCAGGTTGATCGTAACGGTCTCATTTCGCCGCGTGCCGCCGGCAGTTCTTCAGCACCCGTATTCGAGCTGTTACCGGCGGGCGTCGAGGCGCGGCAGACCGTGCTCTGGACGCTTCGGCTGCGATCACCGCTGTCGTGAAGTCTCGGACCTGATGCACTCGGCGCCGCCCCTGCGAAGCGCGGCACAGACCCGCTCGGCGTCTTCTTTGCTCTCGAACCCGATACGCAGACGGAACAACGAAGAGCCCTCGAGCGGCGTGGCGTCGATCAGAGGCTGAAGCTCGGCGAGCTCGGTGTAGGCCAGCTGCAAACGCCCCCATGAACTGCGTGCTGCCTTGGCGGAGGAGAAGGCGCCGAGTTGCATGGTGTGCATCAACGGCTTGGATGCTTCCGGAACCACCGACGACGGATCCCCCACGGCAGGCTCGTCCGCCGCGGTCGCAGGGGCTGTCGCCGGCGCCTGCTTCGGGAGCGCAGCCCGACGACGCGCTGCCAACTCGCTCCAGACGCCTTCAGGGTGGACTTCTAGGTAAGCGCTATAAGCGTCTGCCGTCGCCCGGCGACGAGCGACGTTCCAATCACGGTCATCGACGAGGGCATCACGACGGGTACGAGCCAGCTCGGCTTGCTTACTGTCGGGATGTTTCGTGATGAAGCTCTCGTAGGCGTCCGGGGTATCCGTACGCATGGCCTCTTCCCAAGCACCATCGACTTTTGAGCACGCGGCCACGGACAGCAACACCATCGCTGCGAACAGGACCCGGGAGGTCGCGACGACCGTCCGCGCAGGGTATCCCTCCGGCCGCAGAAACGCTTCTGGCCTCTCTGCTGAAAACAGGCTCTGCTTACCGCTTGGCATACCGGCAAGTGTATACCCCCCACTACCACCCGCTCAACGAGGGTTGGTACGCACCTGCACATCGACGCGACGGCGTCTAGCCGAGGATCGCCTCGCGCTCGTAGAGCTTGCCCGCAATCCAGGCGAGCAGCACACCGAGCGCCAGACTCACACCGGCTGACAGCAGGATCTCCCAGACGAGCGGCGTCTCGCCGCGCAGCACGCGGGTCATCAGGAAATGCTGGCTGAGCGACGGCGTCGCCATCGCAGCGACCGTCGGCTTGAGATCGAGCAGCCCAACCAAGGCGAGCGGCATCGTCGGCACCAGGATGACGAAGCTGAGATAGGTCTGCGCCTCGCGGAAGCTGCGCGTGAACGAGGCGACGATGGTCATCAGCCCCGCCCCCGCAAGCGCAAGCGGTGCGGTGAGCAAGATCATCGCGCCCACCTGCGGCGCGCCGAGGTTGACGCTCATGCCCCAGTCCTCGAGCCGCGTGAAGCGCAGCGCGATTGCGAGCGCCGCCAGCGTCACCACCAGCGAGATCAGCATGTAGGCTGCGGTCGCGAGGATCTTGCCGTAGATGATGTGCGCGCGCGGCAAAGGTGTAGTCAGCAGCGCCTCGAGCGAACCGCGCTCGCGTTCACCCGCAGTCGAGTCGATCGCAAGATAGAGACCCCCGGTGAACATCGCGAGGATCACGAGGAAGCTCAAAGTGCTGAGCGCGAGCACCGCGCGCGCCTTCGGCGTCGAGACATCGACCGAGCGCACCACCGCGGGCCGCATGATCGAGGGGTCGACGCCGCGCAACATCAACCGCGATTGCGCGATGCGCTGGCCATATTCATTGACGGTGGCGCGCACGCGACCGACCGCATCGCTGCTGCCCATCTCGCTCGAGCCGTCGAAGAACACGCTGACCTGCGCCGGACGGCTCTCCGCGAGCCGCGTCGGGAACTCCGCCGGGATGATCACCACGGCTTTTTGGTCGCGCGCCGCGATCGCCCGGCGCGCACCCGCGTCGTCGAGCTGCACCGGCTGTACCACGATGCCGCGCTCGGCGAACAACGCCAGCAGCGTCGGCGCATGCTCACCGCCCGCGACGGCGACCTTCACCGACTGCTCGTCGCGCGATTCAGCCTGCTGCTGCACGATGTTGAGCATCAGCGTGAACACCAAGGGACCGAGCAGCGGACCGAGCAGCAGCGCAGTCAGGATGGTGCGCCGGTCACGCAAGTTCTCAAAGAATTCTTTGCGGCAGACGGTGAAGATGCCACGCATGTCAGCCGAGCCCTTCACCGGAGCCGATCAGCTTCACGAACGCATCCTCGAGGCCAGGCTCGCCGGCACGCTCGCGCAGCCCATCGGGGGTGCCCTGCGCGACCACGGTTCCGTGCGCGATCACCACGACATCATCGCAGAGCATCGCGACCTCCTGCATCACATGGCTCGAGAACAGGATGCATTGGCCGGCGTCGCGCAGCTTGTTGAGCAGGCTGCGAAGACCCCGTACCGCCATCACATCGAGGCCGTTGGTCGGCTCGTCGAGCACGAGGTTACGCGGCGAATGCACCAGCGCACGCGCCAGCGCGGTCTTCAGGCGTTGGCCCTGCGAGTAGCCCTTGGCGCGGCGGCTCGCGCAGTCGGCGAGATCGAGCAGCACGATCAGTTCATCGGCGCGGCGACGACTCTCGACGCGGCTGAGACCATGCAGTTCGCCGAAGTAGACGATGTTCTCGGCACCGGTGAGGTGCGGATAGAGGCCGGAGGCATGTGAGAGCACGCCGATCAGGCGCCGCGCCGCGATCGGTTCGCGTTCGACCACATGGCCATCGATCAGCGCTTCGCCAGAATCCGGATACAGCACCGTGCACAGCATGCGCAGCGTGGTGCTCTTGCCGGCGCCGTTGGGGCCGAGCAGCCCGGTGATCCGTCCATCGTGCGCAAGGAAACTCACCTCGCGCACGGCTTGCACCTTGCCGAAGGACTTGCTGAGGCCGCGGGCTTCCATCATGGCGCAGGCCCTGCCATCGAGGTGAAGAAGGGCGACGGGCTGCGTTTCTCGAGGCACTTCAGGTCGAGCTTCCCTGGCACCGGTGTCGCGATGAAATCGCGCAGCACGCGGTCCATGCAGTTGGCGCCGAGCTGGCCATGACCCTCATCCTGCAGCACCACATGGCGCGCGACGCTGAGCCCGCGCAGCGCAGTCTTGGCGTAGGCGGGTGGCGTCACCGGATCGGCGCTGCCCGACAGCAGCAATACCGGCACCGCGCTCTGGAGCGGTTCGCGAAGATCCGCATCGATGGGACCGCGCGGCCAGATCGCGCAGATGCGTCGCAGCGGATCGATCAGGTCCGCGCCCATGTAGGTGGCGGCGAGGCGCGCACGATCGACCTCGCCGATGAACGGCAGGTCCTCGGCGCAGACCACGCTGTGGTGCATGCCGGCGGCGATGCTGTCGGGCACGGTGTCGAGCTGCATCAGCAGCGTGCTCGCGAGCGGGAGGTAGTTGTCCTTCGCGACCGCTTCGTGCATCGCGAGCGGCAGCAGCGCGGCGGTCGGTGTGCTGTAGCTCGACAGGCGCAACACGCCCGCGAGGTGGGACGGACCGAACACCACGGTGCGCAGTTCGCCGCTGCGCGGGTCGGGCAGGCGCAGCGTGCGCGGCGCGACGGCGAGGCGGGCGCGCAGCGTCTGGTAGGTGTCCGCCGGGTTCCCGAACGCCTTGCGGCAGGCCGGCTGCGCGGCGCAGCGGCGCAGGATCATGCCGAGCGCCGCCTCGGCGTCCAAGGCGATCGCCGGGCCGAGCGCGAGGCCGGGCGGCACGACGCCGTCGAGGATCACGCTGCGCACCCGATCGGGATAGCGCCGCAGGTAGTGCTGCGCGACCCGCGACCCGTAGGACACACCGTAGAGATTTACCTGCGCCGCGCCAAGCGCCTCGCGTACGGCCTCGAGGTCGCGGACGGCGACGCTGGTCGTGTACTGGGCGACGTCGTGCTTCGCACGCAGGATGTCGAGGCATTGCTGGGTCGCGGCGTCGATGAGCCCGTCGCGGATCGCCGTGGCCGGCTCCGGACGGTCAGGGCTGAGCAGCAACGGGTCGAGCTTGCACTGCAGCGGCGTCGAGCGCCCCGTGCCGCGCTGATCTACGAGGATGATGTCGCGGTCTCGATGGATGCGGGCAAAGGCCCCCGCCGCCGCGGTGTACATCTCCTGCGCACCCATCCCGGGACCGCCCGCGAGCACGAACAGGGGATCAGCCGCCTTGCGCTCACTGATGGCGGGGTGGCGGGCAATGGAGAGGGTGATACGCCGACCCTCCCCGGAGAGGTTTTCCGGGACTTCGAGGGTCGCGCACTCGGCCTTGACCCCGGACAGTCCGGAGGGGTGCTCAAGCATGCAGGGGGTGAAGGTGAGGACAGGATCCGTCGGCACGGACGGCGCGGCTGCGTTCGGCGCGGGACTGCAGGCGGTGAGCAGTCCGAGGACGCCGGCCAGCGAGAGGGTCTGGGCGATACCCGTGGATGTCCGAAGCGGGGGCGTCATTTAGGGTGGGAGTCTACAATACGATCCTATGCGTTCCGCATCATGCTTCGAGGTCATTGTGGTGGGTGGCGGCCATGCCGGCACCGAGGCCGCACTGGCGGCCGCCCGCATGGGCCGCAAGACTTTGTTGCTGACCCAGAGCATCGAGACCCTCGGCCAGATGAGCTGCAACCCGGCCTTCGGCGGTATCGGCAAGGGGCACCTCATGCGCGAGATCGACGCCCTGGGTGGCGCGATGGCGCGGGCCGTCGACCGTGCCGGCATCCAGTTCCGGATCCTCAACGCGAGCAAGGGACCCGCGGTCCGCGCGACCCGAGCCCAGGCCGACCGGCGGCTGTATCGGCAGGCCATCCGTCACCTCATCGAGAACCAACCGAACCTCTCACTTTTCCAGCAAGAGGCCGCCGACCTGCGGGTCGAGGGTGGGCGGGTGACGGGGGTGGTGACCGTGAGCGGTATCGTGTTCGAAGCCCCCGCCGTGGTGCTCACCGTCGGCACCTTCTTGGGCGGTCGGATGCACGTCGGCCTCGAACAGCACGCGGGGGGTCGCGCCGGCGATCCACCGTCCAACCGGCTCGCCGCCCGGCTGCGTGAACTGCCGCTGCGGGTGGGCCGCCTGAAGACCGGCACCCCGCCGCGGCTCGATGGGCGCACGCTTGATTATAGTGTCATGACGCCTCAGAGCTCGGACACACCCTTACCCGTCTTTTCGTTCCTCGGGCGAGCCGAAGAACACCCTAAACAGGTTGATTGTTTCATAACAAGCACTAATGAGCGCACTCATGACCTGATCCGCGGGGGCAGCGACCGCTCCCCGATGTACACCGGCATGATCGAAGGCGTGGGCCCCCGCTACTGCCCGTCAGTCGAGGACAAGGTCCAACGCTTCGCCGACCGGACCTCCCACCAGATCTTCGTGGAACCCGAAGGCCTCGACACCCATGAGGTCTACCCGAACGGCATCTCGACCAGCCTGCCTTATGATGTGCAGGTCGAGTTCGTGCGCAGCATCCGCGGCTTCGAGCAGGCGCACCTGACCCGCCCCGGCTACGCCATCGAGTACGACTACTTCGACCCCCGCGACCTGCGACCGACCCTCGAAACCCGCGCCATCGGCGGCCTCTATTTCGCTGGCCAGATCAACGGCACGACCGGGTACGAGGAGGCGGGCGCCCAGGGTCTGATCGCCGGTCTCAACGCCGCCCGCCAAGTGCGGGAGGAGACCCCCTGGGTACCGACCCGCAGCGAGGGCTACCTCGGCGTGCTGGTCGATGACCTCGTGACCCGCGGGGTCACCGAGCCCTACCGGATGTTCACCAGCCGTGCCGAGTACCGCTTGCTGCTCCGGGAGGACAACGCCGACCTGCGCCTGACCGAGCGCGGGCGCGAACTCGGTCTGGTGGATGACGAACGCTGGACGTTCTTCTGCCACAAGCGCGACGCCACCGAGGCCGAGGTCACGCGGCTGCAGTCGCGGCGCGTGCAGGGGGTCAGCGCCTTCGACCTGTTGCGCCGACCCGAGACGCGCTTCGAAGATCCGCTGCCGGAACTCGCCAGCCTCGACGACCGCCTTCCCGAGGCCGTGCGCCTGCAGGTCGAAGTGCGCGCCAAGTACGCCGGTTACATCGAACGCCAGCAGAACGAGATCACCCGCCAACAGGCCCACGAGTCCCTGACGGTGCCGGATGACCTCGACTACACTGCGGTCGTCGGCCTGTCGACCGAAGCGCGCCAACGCTTCGCGGCCGCCCGCCCCGTCACCCTGGGTCAGGCCGCCCGCCTGCCCGGCATCACCCCGGCCGCCGTGTCGGTGCTGTTGATCCACCTGAAGCGCCGGGCCACCGGCTGAGAAACCCCATGACCGCCTCGTCCTCCCCGCTCCCGACCACCACCACCCAGATCTTGCTCGCTCGCCGCCCGACCGGGGCGCCCGTGCTCGAGGACTTCCGCGTCGCCGAAGCGCCGCTCGCACCGCTCGCCGACGGCCAGCTGCGCATCCGCGGCCACTGGCTCTCGCTCGACCCCTACATGCGTGGCCGAATGAGCGACGCCAAGTCTTATGTCAAACCCGTCGAAATCGGCGGCGTGATGTGCGGTGAAGTCGTCGGCGAGGTCATCGAGTCCCGCCACCCGGGCTTCGCGGTCGGCGATCTGGTCGCGGGCGATCTCGGCTGGCAGACCGTCGCCACCCACGACGGCAAGGGCCTGCGCAAACTCCTCAAAGACATCCCCGCGGCGGCGCAGCTCTCGGTCTGCGGCATGCCGGGCGTCACCGCCTGGTGCGGCCTGCTGCTGATCGGCGAACCGAAGCCCGGCGAGACCGTCGTCGTCTCGGGCGCCGCGGGCGCGGTCGGCAGCATCGTCGGCCAGATCGCCAAGATCAAAGGCTGCCGTGTGGTCGGTATCGCGGGCGGCACCGACAAGTGCCGTCATGCCGTCGAGGATCTGGGCTTCGATGCCTGCATCGACTACAAAGCGGGCCGCCTGCGCGAGGACCTCAAGGCCGCGACCCCGGACGGCGTCGATGTCTACTTCGACAACGTCGGCGGCGAGATCCTCGACACCGTGCTCGCCCGCATGAACCCGTTCTCGCGCCTGCCCGTCTGCGGCCTGATCTCGCAGTACAACGTCACCGAAGCCTACGGCCTGCGCAACCTCCGCAGCGTGCTGGTCAACCGCATCAAGATGCAGGGCTTCATCGTGTTCGACTTCGCCGCTCGCCATCCCGAGGCGGTCAAAGACCTCGCCGGCTGGTTGGCCGCCGGCCAGCTCAAGTACCGCGAGACGATCGCCCAAGGCGTCGAAGCGGCGCCGAGCGCCTTCATCGGCCTGTTGGCCGGTGCCAACACCGGCAAACAGCTGGTGAAACTAATCTAGAGTGTCTTTGTCCAACATCGGTTGGCGTTCTGCCGTTCAATCAGGGGGTGTGTGATGGAAGGTCTGTCAGTCGTATTGGTCCTGGTCTTCGCGATCATCGTCATCGCGACGCGCGCGTTCCTCACCGTCCCGCAAGGTTTCGCGTTCACGCTCGAACGCTTCGGCAAGTTCCGCACGGTGATGGAGCCCGGCTTCCACATCATCATCCCCTTCATCGAGCGCATCGGCCAGAAGATCAACATGATGGAGCAGGTGCTCGATGTGCCGCGCCAGGAAGTCATCACCAAGGACAACGCCATGGTGTCGATCGACGCCGTCGTGTTCTACCAAGTGCTCAACGCCGCCAAAGCCGCCTACGAGGTCGACAACCTGCGCCTCGCCATCATCAACCTCACGATGACCAACATCCGCACGGTCGTGGGCTCAATGGACCTCGACGAGACGCTCTCCAAGCGCGATGAGATCAATCTCCGGCTGCTGCGGGTCGTCGACGAAGCCACCACGCCCTGGGGCGTGAAGTGCACGCGCATCGAGATCAAGGACATCAGCCCGCCGCAGGATCTCGTCGAATCGATGGGCCGGCAGATGAAAGCCGAGCGCGACAAGCGCGCCAACATCCTCGATGCCGAGGGTTACCGCGCCGCAGCCATCCTCAAGGCCGAGGGTGAGAAGCAGTCCGCCGTGCTCAAGGCCGAAGGCGACAAAGAAGCCGCGTTCCGCACCGCCGAAGCGCGTGAGCGTCTCGCCGAAGCCGAAGCGCGCGCCACCGAAATGGTGTCGCAGGCCATCGCCAAGGGCGACATCCAGGCCATCAACTACTTCGTCGCCCAGAAGTATGTCGAGGCGCTCAAAGATATCGCGACCTCGCCCAACCAGAAGGTGTTTATGATGCCCGTCGACGCGACCGGCATCCTGGGCGCCATCGCCGGTATCGCCGAACTCACCAGAGACAGCGGCAGCCGGACGGCGAGCAACGCCGCGCCGCGTGTCGCGCCGCCGAAGGGCGATCGCTGATGAGCGGACTTTTCACCTCGCTCACCTGGTGGCAGTGGCTCGTGTTCGCGGTCGCGCTCGGCGCGCTCGAGACCCTGATCCCCGGCGCCGTGATGATCTGGTTCGCCGCGGCCGCCGCGGTGATCGGGCTCTTGATGGTCGTCCTCCCGCTGCCCTGGCAGTGGCAGTGGGTGCTGTGGGCGTTGCTCGGCCTCGCCGCGATGATCGCGTACCGCCGTTACAAGGACACCCACCCCGACTACACCGAGCAGCCCGCGCTCAACCAGCGCGGCCTGCAATATGTCGGCCAGGTGTTCGAGCTCGTCGAGCCGATCGAGAACGGCGTCGGCAAGGCGCGCATCGGTGATGGCGCCTGGAAGGTGAGCGGCCCCGCGCTCGCCGCCGGCACCACCGTACGCGTCACCGGCGTCGACGGCGCCGTGCTGACGGTACAGCAGGCGAACTAGAGCGAACTAGGGCGAACGAACCGTCTTCCGATCGAGCTGCGCCAGGACCCGCGCAAAGCGCGCCCGGTCGAACGCGTTATCGTCCCGAAGCATCGCGAACAACTGGTCGATCTGCGCCTTGCGGGTGCGATCCAGGTCGAGCTCGGCGAGCAGCATCACGAGACCCATCGCCGCCTGTTCGGCGGCCGCCGGATCAGGGAAAGCACCGCTGCGGGCGGCGCGTACCAAGCCATCGAACACGCGCTGCTTCTCAGCGGTCTGCCAACGCTGTAACCCGAGCGCAGCGTGGAGCCGGACGAGTGCGGTGCGCGCGCCCGCGACCGCAGCCGCGGCCCGGGCTGGCTCGCGGTTCAACGCGGACTGCGCGCGGGTCCACGCGGCGGTGAAATCCTGGGTCGCGACACCGAGCGACTGCGCGACCACCATCAGCATCCGTGCGTTGCCGTCCTGAAGGCGCAGTTCGCCGGGCGCGCCGGCCAACGGATCCACACCCAACGTACCGCCGCCGAACGCCGCGACACGCAGGTCTCGATGGCAGGAATGGCAGGCGTAGACGCCGAAGTCGACCATGCTGCCTTGACCGGCCTGCTGGCCGATGAGATCGAGCTGGCGCTGGGTCGCCGTGACGAGACCGGCGATCCAGATCTCGGGTGCAGCCGCTCCTTCGCTCGGTGCTTTGCGGTAGTGCTGACGCCCGCCGCTGGTGCGCCACAGCTCGCCGTAGGTCTCGAGGTCGAACACCAGCCGCGGATGACCGGCCGCCATCATCGCGTGGCTGGCGTAGCGCTTCGCATCACCGACATGGCAGGCGGTGCAGGTCTCGGCGCGTACCACCGGACGCTCGAGCGCAGTCAAACCGCGCGCGAGGTTGTCGGCATGGGTCACAGCGGGTGACTGATGATGCGTCGGCAGCCACTTGCTCGACGGACCGTGGCAGGACTCGCAAGCGATGCCGTCGGACACCTGATGCCGCGGGCTGCGCTGCGCAACCGGCACCACCTCGGCGTGGCAGGCAAGGCACTGCGGCGCCTTCTCGGCAGGACCGATGCGCAGGCGCGCCGCCATCTGCCGGCTTCGCGCGCTCAGCAGCACGCGGTAGGCGCTTGAGTGCGGATCGAATTGCGACCAGGTGACGTACTCGTTCTGCAGCACGCCGTGCGCCTCGAGCGGCTGCGAAGAACCGTGACAAAGCGAGGAGGCGCAGGACGCCGCCCCTTCATGCTTGGCGTCCTTCGGGACATCGGCGGCGAGCGTCGCCATCGGCAAGCACAGCAATAGCGACTGCGCCGATCGCCGGGCAAGCCTCATCCACATACCCTCGCGCATCATCGCCCCCCCTCTGCCCGTGCCGGCCGCGACGGGATCGTCGGCGGCATCGACGGCACATCGTCCACGAACCACGGCTGACTATCCGCATCGAGGAACAGCTGCCGCATCTCGACGAGATTGAACGGCCGCGAACCGCGACGCCCGAACACCGCGACCTGGCCGCCGCTCTCATCGACCGCCCTGTCACGCTCCAGCGGTCGCGACAAGGACAGCGCTGGTGTGCGAGTGGCATAAGAAGCGATGAGCTGCGGGCGCGGCTCCGGACTGAAGCCGTAGAAGTTCGGCTGCGACGCCGGGCTCGTCAGCTGGACCACCTTGAGGCCGCCCTTGCCGTCGGCCACATACGCGAACAGCGACGCGTTGGTCGAGGCGACCACGACATCGCGCGCATCGACGAGGCCGCCCTCCGCGTTCCACGACTGCACGAGCACGGGGCGCTCCACCCGCTCGATGTCGATGATCGCGATACCCCCTGCGCCGTCCGCCACATACGCATAGGTGCGTGCCACGGTGAGTCCCGCGGCCTGCGCGAGCGAGACCACGGCGCCGGGGACGCGGCGCGGCGCGGCCGGCTGCGTCACATCCAGCACCTCGAGCCCGCGGGCGGTGGTGACGAAAAGATATCGGAACTGCAACGCCAGCGCGCGCGGGTCCTCGAGCGCCACCTCCGCCAGTACGCTCGGGCGCATCGGTGCCGTCATGTCGACCACCACCAGCGCACGCGTCGTGACGATGTAGACGAGGTTGCCCGCGATCACCAGCCGACGCGCGCCCGTGAGCCGTCCGTCAGGGTTCCAGGTCAGCGCACGCTTGAGGAAGTTGTTACGGAACTCGCCATCAGCCAGCGTGTTCACATCGACCACGATCAACCCTTCGACCGAGTCGGTGACCAACGCGTAGTTATAGATCGGCAGGAAGGGTTGTTCGAGATTGGCCTTGCGCATGAGCTCGCCCTCATTGCGCGGCGGATGCACGGGCTGCGTGGTCGGCAGCGCGACACAGGTGGCGTCACGGCTGACGACCTGCGTGCGTTGGCCGAGCGACGAGAACGGTGCACTCACGATCTTCTGACTGAAGCCTTTGTTGGCGACGCTCGCCACATCGACCACTCGCAGCCCTCGCCGCCCCTCGGCCGAGAACAGGTATTCACCGCGCAGCTGCACACAGCCTGCAGCCTCACCCGCGAGCGCGGCCGAATGCTGCAGCCGACGATCCCGGGCGAGATGCTCCCCGTACCACTTGGGGTAGGCATAGCGGTGCAGATAGCTGCCGATCACCGCCTGCGGTTCGTCGTACTCGGTGACCTCGACCGCCATGACGCCCTTGCCGGTGCCGACATAGGCGTTGAGGCCCGTGAAGTTGATGAACTGCGTGCCGTAGCCCAGCGTCTGCGCCACGATCGCGTTGTTGTCACCGTCGCGACTGAGGTGGCAGTCGCTGCAGCCCTTGGTCTCGGTCTTGCGCTCGGTGTGCGGATAGTGCGGGTTCATGGCCTGCGAGCTGAAGCCCGACGCCGAGATCGGCGGCTGCTGCACATAGATCCGCTCGCGGTTGGAGTTCTTTGACGACAGCACCAGCGCCGAGGTTGAGCGCACCGGTGCGATCTTCCCGCCTTCGGACGGCCCTCGCAGGCCGAGCATGAAGATGTCCTCGCGCGCTACCTGCGGGTTATAGGTGGCATAGTTGCGGGTCTCGCCGCCCTCGTAGCGGTGCCGTGAGGTCTTCGAGTTGGCCTCGATCGGCATATGGCAGCCGCCACAACTCGTGGTCCACGAAGTGTGGCAGGCATAGCACTCCATCTTGTCGTCGTTGTGCGCCAGCATCTCCCAGGGGATATCCGGGCCCCATCGCTGGGTCTTGGTGTCGCGCGACATGGTGTGGGCGCGCGCCGCCTTGTCGTCATAGTTCTTGTTGCCGGGTGTCGCCGAATCCTTGACCTGCGATACCTCCCACTCGAGGCCAGGGGTGACCGCCGAGCGCTGCACCAGTGTGTCGCCGCGCCACTCGAAGCGCCGCGAGCCATCGGGGTTGCGGATCAGCGAGAGATCGGTCGCGTTCGCCGCGGCCGCCGGACCCGACGTGCGCAGCGTGGTACGCGCGCGCGTCGTGCCATGGCAGTCCTTGCAGTCGATCTCGACCGCAGCGGCCACAGAACCGTAAAGATGGCCGTTGCCATGCGAGTCCTGCGCGAAGTGGCAGTCGACGCAATGCATGCCGACATCGACGTGGATCGACGACATCTGCACGGTCTTGGTCCATTTCTGCGGGTCGTCCGCTGCGATCGACCCGCCTTCCGCGTCGAGCAGATTGCCCTTGCGGTCGCGCTTGTGGACGGCGCGGAAGTTCCAGCCATGCCCGTGGTAATCGGCGAACTGCGTATCTTTGAGCGTCGGGTTGAGCGTGCTCACCTGCGAGACGAACTCGGGGTCGGCCCACTTGCCGCGAGGCGCGGCGCCCTCCGGGTTGCGTTCGAGGACCTTGCGCATCTCCTCGGCGGTCGGGAAAACCTGCTCGGCGGGCCACATCGACGGCGCATCGGACTCGTAGTCCCACATCGTGTAGCCGAGGAAGCTGTTCATGAACATGTTCGGCTGGTGCATGTGACAGATCATGCATTGGCTGGTCGGTATCGCCCGCGAGAAGGCGTGCTTCAAAGGATGTCCGCTGCGATCCTTCGGGATCGTCGGGTCGACGGTCTGGGACCGACCAGCGTGTCCGTACGCCGCGTAGGGCCCGGAGTGCCGCGGATCGCGGTCGTTGGCGTACACCACATGACAGGCACTGCAACCGGAGGAACGGTAATCGCCCGGGTTGTCGTTGGTACCCATGAACCACAGCAAGGGGTCGTTGAGACGCGTCTTGTGGATGTTGAGCACCGGTACCGCGATGCGCGCGCCGGTGCCCGGCCCGCGATTCGACTGCTTGATGTCGGGACGCCCCGGCTCCTCGAGGCGCTGGGTCGCGCCCGCGACATTTGGCACACCGGTTTCGGGGAAGAGGTTGGAGATGTTGCGGCCGCCGCGCTCGAACACGCGGAAGATGTCGGCGGGGGGAAGGTTCTCCCAATGCGGCAGCGGATACACCCGATCGATGATCTCGTGGCGATCGCGTTCCTCGGGCGTCGACTTCGCGCCCTCAATGATGGCGGCCTTGCCATCACGCGTGTAGCCCTCGCCGAAGATGTAATTCTTGAACGGCAGGAGGCCGTTGTTGTAGGCGGCACCGCCCCAGAACATGGTGGAGGTCGCCATCAGACTGCGCTTCGCGTCGGCGATGGTCTTGGCATGGCAGGCGCCGCAGGACTCCTCCACGATCCGGTAATCGCCGGGGTTCACGAAGCGGATGAACTCGGGCGCCTCCTGGTTGAGCAGCGTGTAGGTGCGCTCAGGCGTGGCGCTCGACGGGAAATGCCAGGCGTCCGGGAGGCGCGGCAGCACATGCGCATCGTCGCGGACGCGGGCGTACGCCGGGTCGCTGTGCACGGCCGCTTTGGCATCTGGGCTCTTCGCACCGCCCATGAAGCGCACGCCGGCATCGCCACCATGACAGTCCGTGCAACCGAGGATCACGCCGGGGTTGGCGTGCATGCTCGGCAGGTCGGTCGCGGTGTGGCAATCGAGACAGCCCACGCTTTTCGCTGCGGCCTCAGTCGGCGTCTGGCGCGCGGGCGCCGCCGGATAGACCGGATAGCTGCGCTCCACTGCGTGGTACGCCTCGCTCGCCCAGACGGCGAGCGGCGACACGGCGAGCAACGATGCGATCAGGCCGGCGATCCTTACGTAGCGGGTATAGCGCATCTTCATGTGTCGTCTCGATGGTTCATCAGTAGGTCAACACCAGGTTGCCGAGCACCGCCCATGAGGTGCGGTCGCCGAACAGCGCGCGGTACCCGTCACCCGGCAGCAGCGCCGAGGCCGATACCCGCGCCACCACGTTCTGTATCGCGAGCGGTCGCCACACCAACGCCACCGAGGCGTCGAAGCCGATGTCGCGCGGTATCCCGCTCTGCGCACGCGCCACCTGCAACGTTGCCGTGTGGTCGAACGCGAGATGGTTGAGGTTGCCGCTGACGCGCAGCGTCGGTGTCAGATCCAGATCCGCGCCGACGCCGATGAGACGCAGCCCGGGATTGGTGAAGTTGGATTGACCAAATTCTTTGGAAGACCGCAGCGAGTTCAGCAACCCGTTGCGGCCGGACAGCGCGACCCTTCCGCCCGCGATCAGGGGCACCGGCTCGCGCATCCAGAAGCTGGTGTCGGCACCCGCAAACAGCGGATTCTCGAAGATCGCATCGAACCCCTCGCCCCGTCCGTCGAAAGGGTCGGGGTCGCCGGAGGCCCAAGCAAGCGAGGCACGTATGCGGGCCCATGAGAGATCCTTGGAGAGCTCCGCCGCAAGGAAACCCGCGCGAATGTCCTCTTTCCGCTCACTGAAGGTGCCGCGCGTCGAATCACCGAGCGCGAGATAGGCGCTCGTCGAGAGGTTGAGGCCGCCGAGATGCCCGTCGCCCGACACACCGAGATAAGTCACGTCGTAGTCGCGCGGCCGCTCGAGGCCGATGGATGCCGGTCGCTGCAGGATGCCGTTGTCGTCGTACTGCAGCGCGTCGCCCTCGCGGTTGCGGTTGTGCACGACCGTGCCCTGCACCGTGAAGCCGAGCCGCGGCCAGTCCTGCAGGTAAGCGTTGACCACGTAGATGTCGTCGTCGCGCAGCGCCGCTGCGCCGCGCTCGACGAGGTTGTTGAGGCCGCTGTTGGTGTCCTTGTCGATGCGGCGGAACCATGCGAGGTTGTACTGGATGTGGTTGTCGTCCCGGATACCGAACAGGCGCGCGCCGAACAGGCTGTCGTTGAGCAGGAATCCACGGAAATCCGAGGTGAAGGGCTGCACGCCGACACGCAGGCTGTCGAAGTCGTAGCGCGACGACACGTTGCGCAGGTGCTTGTCGACGAAGGCGGCCTGGATGCCGACCGCCGCCTCGGTGCGCGTCTTACCCGCGTCGGCATCGGCCTTGAGCAGTCCGCGCTCCTCCACCACCACATGCGAGATGTTGATCGCTGGCGTGAACCGGAACTCCCAGTCGGGCGGCTTGAACACCGTATCGCCCTGGTAGAGCACGGTCTCGAGCACGAAAGTCTGCGAATACACCTGTTGGCGGCCGTTGCCGAAGGTGTCGAGGGATCCGGCGCGGTCGGTGACCGGGCCGCCGACCGGCAGCGGGAAGTCGCGCGGTTCGATCACCGTGTCCGAGACACCGATCAACGCCAAGAACCAGTCGTCGCCGAACATGGGTATATCGCCCTTCAACCGGTTCTGGCCGTTGTAGGGGTCGAGCAGGTTCTCTTCGAGGCCGATCGACTCAACGATGCGCCATCGGTCGGGCAGACCCTGCAATTGGCCAATCTCCTCCAGCGCGGGCGTACGCAGCCGCGTGGGGTCGCAAGGATCGCGCCGGTACTCCAACACCGGCACCGTCGGACTGCGTCGCCGCGGATCGGCGGGTTCGACGCGCGGACACGGATCCTGTTCGACTGACGCCGGAGTCGGTGGTGCCGTCTCTTGTGCGTGCACCGGCAGCGCGGCGGCGACGGCGAGCAGGGTCAGCGCGGGAGCGATTGATGCGGGGCGACGATCAGAGGCCACTGCAAGGCTCCTGCTCGTTGGAATCGAGGAACGGCGCCTGCGGACAGCTCACAAACCGCAGGCGTACCCCGTTCGGGGCCAACTGGTCGGATCGGCGCGCTGGCGCGGCATGCTGCGGACCGCCCGTCGTGAAGCCGGCGCGTGCGAGACTAAGAAAGGCCACCATGTCGTCCTGATCGATGCCGTCACCGGACACGCCGATCGCACCGACCAGCGTCTCGCCACGATAGACCGGCACCGCACCCGGGAAGATCTGGATGCCGTTGGCGAGCAGCGAGGCCGGCGCCCGCTGCTGGAAGCCGCTGTCGAAGCCACTGATGCCACTGCAGTTGCGTGGTACGTCCGGCGCGAGACCCACGACGAAGGCGACATGCTGGATGATCGCGTTGTGCACGATGTCGAGCTGCAGACCCGTGCTGAACGGACTCCAGCGGCCGGCAGGCTTCGCGAGCGGTCCGTACGGGTTGCCATCCACACCGTCGGGGAAGTTCGGCCGCGCGAGGTTGCCCACCGCGCGCGCCGTGAACGCCACCTGCCCGTCCGCGAGCGCGTTCGGCAGGCCGAGCAGTGCCCGCACCGCCGGCACATAGTCGCCGGACGCATCGGCGCGCAGCACCGTGAGCCCGCCGTCCAGGTAGACCGCCGGCGGCAACGCCTGCAGCAAGGCCGCCGCGCGCGGCGAGGAGAAGAAGGCCGCTGTCCGCGCCTTCTGTAAAGACACGTCGATGCCGAACACCGGCGCATCACGCGTACGCGTGATGCCGAGGATGGTGCCGTTGGAGTCGACCATCGAGATGGTGACGCGGGCCGGCGTGCCGAGCGGCCGACGGATCTGCGCTCGGCTGCGGTTCGCGACGCCGAGCGCGGCACGCAGGATGGCCTGCACCTCCGCGGCGGTGAGCGCGCCAGCAGGCTCGGTGCCCGCCCGCGGCCGATATCGCTCCACGCCGGCGGCATCGACCAGCACGAATGCATCGAGGCCCGGATAATCGAGCGTATCGGCGCGGATGCCCGACACCGCCTGACCAAAGGGCGTGCCGGCGCGGATCGTCGCGGTCGCGTAACCCGGCACCGCAAGTAACGCGCCGACCGTCCCCAGAGTGGAGAACACGGGCGCAGCCGATGGGACGGCGCGCAGACCGCTCGCTTCGACATCGCTGAAGCGCAGCGTCTTGCCGTCCGCGGTGATGCGGTCAGCACGCCGGTCCTCAGGTGCGGCGAGACCCACCGTAGCAGCGAGCGCGATGGCCTCATCGAGGTCGTCATCGCGGTCGATGATATTGGGGTCGAGGCTGTACAAGCCATCGGCGATGACGCCCACACCGCCCACTGGTGTGCCGGCGAGATACAACGGAAAACCCCCGGGATCGGCCGCAAGACCGAGCGGCGAACGCTTCGGGCCGGCATCGGGCGCGCTGCCCGCGAAACGCGCCGAGAGGTCGGAGCAGGCCAACTGGCTGAACTGCACGCCGAACAACGGTCCGCCGGGCGCAAGCGCCTCGCCCGGGTTGAAGTGCGACTGGACGATCTGGCTCGCCGTGCGGGTGCTGAACGCATTACCTTCGCTCGACAGATACGCGCCAGTGACGGCCTTGGCGATCGCCGCCATCGTCGTCGGCACGACGCTCAAGCCTTCGAGACCGCCCTCGATTCGAACTGAGCCGCGCGTGCTGCGCACCATCACCGTCGATGCTGCGCCGTTCATCGCATATACCGCGAGCACGTTACCGACACGATCGACCACCGCGATGGTGGCGCGCGCGTTGCGTGCCTGGGCTTCGGCGACCGCGCGCGCGATGACGCCCTCGACCTGTGCGACACCGAGCGCCGTGCTAGCGTTCGCGCAGAAGCCCTCGCAGGCAGGGTTCACGGCACCGCTGCCTGCGCCGCTGCCGCTCGCGACCGAGGTCGCGGATCCCGGGCCGCCGCCGCCGCCGCAGGCCGCGAGCAGCGCCGCCACGACAAGCACGCCGCAACGCCGCATCAGCGCCGCTCCGTCAACCGGGAGAGCGCGCCCTTGAGTGCCGGCGATTGCCACAGCGGCTGTTCAGGACCATGGAAACCGTGGCAATCGATGCAGGCGCTCGGTATCCGCGCGGTCGACGCGGCGGCCGTACCCTGCGCTGCTGCAACGGGCACTCCCACAACGGGCGCCGCCTCGCCGCGCTCGCCGCCATGACAGTCGCGGCAGGTCTCGATGCGGGGCATGAGGACATCGCTCGCCGTCTTCGATGTCTCGGCCGTGTGGCAAGTGCTGCATGGAGTGAGCGAAGTGCCGTGCTCGGCGTGGTCAAAGCGCGCCTGCGGCATCCAGATGTCGGGGAGCTTTACCGGCGTCACCTTCCACAGCGGTTCCGCGGCCGTACCCTCACGGCGTACCTCGTGGCAATCGACGCAGGCCCGGCGCTCGAAGAGGTCGGTCGCCACGCGCAGTGCTCGCTCACGCGCCTGTCCGAGCAGCTGCGCGCGCTCGGCAGGTGCGATATCGATGCCCGGGGGCAGCGCCACCTTGTCGGCGGCAGCCTTCGGATCGACATAACCGCCGAGATAGCGCGCGCTGTAATGACCGACAATCACGCGCAGCGCTTCGGCGGGATCACCGTGCGGCACCGCGCGCTCCGGCTCGGCCGGATCGAAGTCGAGGCGGTGGCAGGACGCGCAATGCGCCTCCATCTTGATGGGCGCGAAGCCCGCTGCGCCCGCATCGGGCACATGGCAATCGGCGCACTTCATCACCACATCCCCCTGCGGCGCCTTGATGCCCTTGGGGTCGAGATGTGCCGCGTGCGTGAACTCGAGACCAGACGGCGGTGTCTCGACGCTGACGGCGCTGATGCGGAACGGCGGATGCTGCTGCGCGAAATCGGTGACGGGCTGTGCGCCCTCTCGCGCGCCGTGCTTCAGCGGCTCCGCATGGCAATCGGTGCAGGTGCGTGAGTCCTGCTGCACGAGGTGCGAGGGCTCGTCGTGCTCCACATGACAGTCGGTGCAGCGCGCCGCATCGAAGCTCGCGGCCGCCGGATGGTCGGCCGGCAGGTGCCGATGCAGGTTCGCGGCATGGCAATCGAGACAGGTCTCGTTGCGCACGCGCTCAAAGGGTTTGGCATGGCACGCCTTGCAGTCCTGCTCGAGCGATGTGTGCGCCGCGTGCAGCGGGCCGGAGCTCCAGTTCGCGTCGGAAGGCCAGCCTACGGCCCACGGCAGCACCAGCGCGCAGAGCAGCGACGCGAGGAAGAGACCCCACGCCCAAGGGCGCTTGCGCCACCCGGCGGCAGCCAGCGTCAACACCGGCGCGGCGGACTCGGCCTCGCGCTGCGGCTCCGGCGCAGATTGCTCGACCGTCAGCCGCAGCTCACCGGAGATCGCCGACTCACCAACCGTGATGCGCAGCGCACCAAGTAGCACCACATCACCGGGCGCGAGGCGGGCGTTGCGCACCGTCTCGTTATTGACGGTCGCCTGCGCGGGAGGTTGGCAGCTCAGCATGAAGCCGGTGCCGCTCGCCCGGATCTGCGCATGCTGCAGCTGCATGCGTGGATCGTTCACCTGCAGCAGCTGGTCGGTCGCGCGGCCGATGCTCACGAAGCCGTCGTCGAATGATCGCTCGCGCACCGAGAGCGTATCGCCTGCGCTGCGGGTAACCTCGCTGATTAGGATGCGCATCGGCGGCTCACCAGTAGAGGAATACGCTGACTACATGCGCGATGAGCGCGCCGAGCAGCCCGAAGGTGACGGGGACGTGCAGGTAGAGCCAGGCTTCGAGCCAGCCACGCAGACGCGCATCCTTCTGCAGGCGGCGCAGCAGCACGCGACGCGCGCCGATGGTCGAGAGCAGATCGTTGACCAGCCGCGCACGCTCGGCGTCGGTGCTACGCGAGAGCTGCCCGCTGAGCCAGTCGAGCATCCGGACCTGCCCCGCGTTGTCGGCCTCCGCCACGCCGGGCAACGACACCACCGATCGGTCGCGCGCGGAGAGGATTGCGGAAGCGCCGCCACCGATGCGGGTCCCGGCGATGCCGGAGCGCAACGCAGCGTCGAACTCGGGCGGCAGCTGCTTTGCGATGCGCAGCGAGCGCGCGTCGAGCTCGGCGATCTCTTTAAGCATGCCGTCCTGCGTCTGCTGCGCGCGGTTGCGCGACATCTGCTCCGGATAGCGCTGGTACAGCACGACGCCGAACAGGCCGGAGAGGATCACCACCACCATCAACACGTAGCACAGCGTGTGGATGTTCCAACCAAACTGGAACCCGGTATGCAGTGTCGCCACCACAATCAACGCGAGACCGAGATAGACATGCGCGCTCACCCAGCCCCGCACCGTGCCGAGCGCCGAGGAATAACTGCGCTTGCGGATGCCGAGCGCAGCCATCCACAGGATCAGCGCTGCGCCAATGCCACCCAAGGTGTACCCAAGCCAAGTGCCACCGTTGGGCGGCGAGCGTGGGTCGTGCCAGGCGTAGAGCGCGATCGAGGCCGCGCACAGCGCCAGCGCGACCTTCAGATAGCGGCGTCCGGCATGGTCGAGAAACGACTGATGCATCGTCAGCGCTCCGCCGCCGATGCGTTGACGAATTCGATGAAGCCGGCCGGGCTGACGCGCAGCGCGGCGCCGGTCGGACAGGCGCGTACGCAAGCCGGACCGCCCGACTGGTCCTTGCACATGTCGCACTTGACGGCTTTCTTCGGCGCTTTCGGGGCACCGGGCGCATACGCATGGGGCGCTTCGGCTTCGCTACCAAACAGCATCCAGGAGAAAAGGCTCGGCTCGGCCGGCACGGGGCCGGACATGTGGATCACGCCATACGGACAGTTACGCTCGCAATTGCCGCAACCGATACAGTTATCGCGGATATAAACCTCGCCGTTCGGCGTGCGCCGGATCGCGTCCGGCGGACAATCCTTCATGCAGTGCGGGTTCTCGCAATGCCGACACGAAGTCGGGACATGTACATTGGCGAAGGTCGGTCCGGCTGCGCGGTCGAGCCGCGAGGTGCCGCCGTGGGTCGAGGCGCAGGCCTTCTCGCAATTGTCGCAGCCGATGCACAACGCCTCGTCGATCAGCAAGACATCGGTCGCCTCGCCGAGGCCTTGGCGCATCAGGAAAGAGATAAGGTCGCCGGACGCGTCAGCCGGCGTCGCCTGGTTGGCGACGAGACGCTTGCGCATGACCGTCTCGATCTCGCCGCGCAGTGCCGGGTTACTCGCCATCAGCTCGGCGAACGACTCGGCGTCGAGGCTCACCGTCTCGGTGGGCACGGCAGCGCGAACCGTCGCGTTGCGACGCGTCCGACCGAGCAGGCCCATCTCGCCGACATAGTTACCCGCGGCGACGTAGGAGATCACGGCCTCGCGGTTGCCAACCTGGCGTGATACCGACACCGAGCCGCGGCGGATCAGATGCAGCGTATCGCCTTCATCGCCCTCCGCGAACAGCGGTTCGTCTCTCTTATAGAGGTTGAGCTTGGCGCGCGCGGCGATGGGCTCGAGCACCGATAGCGGCACCCCCGGCGCAAAACCACTCTGTATGGCCCGCACCACGAACAGGCGGTCAACCACGGTACGCACCGCTTCAACTGAGTTCATGAGCTTCATGATGTCGCGGCGCGGCGACTCGACGAGCACGCACTCGCGACCAGCGTACACGGTCGCCGAGCGGCGGCGGCCGGACAGCAGGCTGCCCTCACCAAAGAACTGGCCGGCGCCGAGTGCGATGCGCCGCGTCGCGCCCTCCTCGCCGACCTCGATCTCCACCTCGCCCTCGAGGATGGTATAGAAGGAGTTGGTGTAGTCGTTGCGGCGGAACACCACCTCGCCGGACTTCGGCCGATGCACCGTGCTGCCCAACATCAGCTCGCGGAACATCAGCGGATTCACTTCGGTGAATAGCGGAATACGCTCCTGCATGTAGGCCAGGTGATCGGCCGCGGTCGGCCGGGTCGGCAAATCTTTGAACTTCGCGACGAGCAGCGGCTCGTCGGCGGGCTGGACGGCGTGGCCCTCGATGTAGCCGACCACCTCCCAACCCTGGTTCATGGCCTGCTTGATGAGCGGATAGCCGCCGAGCGCGCCGATGATGTAGAGACCGGGGACGTTCGACTCGTACTGCGGCGAGAGCTCCGGCAGCGCCGCCGCATCGGCGCCGGCGAACCGGATGCCGCAGCCCTCGACGAACTTGCGCGGCGGTATCGCGCCGATGCGCGCGATGATGCGGTCGCAAGGCACCACGGTGTCGCCCTGGGCGGTGGTGAGCGTCAGCGCATAGGGTTTCTCCTGCCCCGGCGTCGCCGCGAGCGACGCGCACTGCGAGCGGTAGCAGCAGCTGAGCGTCTCGTCCTCGATGCCCTTGAGGATCGCCGAGAGGTTGCCATCCTTGACGCGGACGAACTCGTCGGCGCGGTTGACGATGAAGACCTTGTTGCGGCGTGCAAGGCCGAGCGCGTTCTCGATCGCGGCGTCGCCAGCGCCGACGACCACGATAGTCTCGTCGCGGTATTCGTCCGGATCGTCGAGCGTGTACTGCACGCAGGGCAACTCATCGCCCGGCACGCCGAGCAGGCGCGGATTGCCCTGCAGGCCGATGGCGAACACCACGTTCTCGGCGAGCACCTCGCCGCCATCCTTGAGCGTAAGCCGGAAATCACCGCGGGCGCCCGTGATCGCGGTGACCTCGGAACTGTAGCGCATCGTGACCCCGAGCCGCTCCAGCCCCGCCCCCCACTCGCCGAGGATATGCTCACGCGACCCCGCAGCGAACGGCAACGGGCTGCGCAGCGGCAACACGTTGGGCTCGGCCATCACGTGCTTGCCCTTCTGGTAGCACTGGATCGTGTTGGCGTGTGCCGCAGTCTGCTCGAGCAGCACATGCGACAGACCGAGTTCCGCCGCACGCGCTGCGGCGCTCAGGCCACCGGGACCTGAACCGACGACGGCAATGCGGACTTTGTCGGACATCTTCGGCGGCACGCCCTTAGGGTTTCACGGCGAATGTGGAGCGTGTTGCTGCGCTCACGCCGGGCGACACCTGCGACAGGACCACGCACAAGCTGCGATATCGATCCATGTCACCGCCCCCCGAAGCAAATTAGGCGGTGATGATATCTCGCGTAAATGAACTTGCGATATCCACTACGCCGCCCGCCGCGGATTTTTATGGGTATTTTTTCGGCGCAGCAGACTTTTTACTTTATTGCATCGCATTACAAATAGCGTTTTAATATGCATATCGCATGTTGATGAATCTACGGTACCGTCTGATGAAGGATCTTCACGCGCCTCTCAGCAACCTCGCGCTGCGTAACGAGGAGGGCGTCCGCATCGCCGCCGCCGATGATCGCTGGCGCCCGAGTCGGCTTGGATCATGCGGTTTGCTACCTTATGCATGATGCAGTCTCAATATAAGGTCGTCGTCATCGGCGGCGGCATCGTCGGCACGAGCCTGCTCTATCACTTGGCGCGTTCCGGGTGGACCGACATCGCGCTCGTCGAGCGCGCCGAGCTCACCGCGGGCTCCACCTGGCATGCGGCCGCGGGTTTCCACGCGCTCAACGACGACCCGAACATCGCCGCGCTGCAGGGCTACACCATCCGGCTCTACGACGAGATCGAGCGAGAGAGCGGCCAGAGCGTCGGCATGCACATGACGGGCGGCATCAGCCTCGCCGCCTCCGAAGAGCGCTGGCAGATGCTCAAGGCCGAGCGCGCCATGTACGAGACCATGGACATGGCGACGCGCCTCGTCTCGCCCGAAGAGATCCGCGAGATGTGCCCGCTCGTCGATCCGACGGGACTCAAGGGCGGCCTCTACGACGCGCACGAAGGCTATGTCGACGCACATGGCGCGACGCATGCCTTCGCCATCGCCGCGCGGCGCCGCGGCACCGATCTCATCCTGCGCAACCGCGTGCTCGATCTGCAGCAGCGGCCCGACGGCCACTGGGACGTGATCACCGAGCAAGGGCGCATCGTCGCGGAGCACGTGGTGAACGCGGCGGGTCTTTGGGCGCGGCGCGTGGGTCGCATGACGGGCCTCGACCTGCCGGTGGTGCCGATGTCGCACCACTACCTCGTCACCGACGACGTGCCGATGCTCGCCACGCTCGGTCGCGAGTTCGTGTCTATCACGGACCTCGAGGGCTTCACCTACCTGCAGCCGCTCGGCAAAGGTGCGCTGCTCGGCGTGTATGAACGCGACCCGCGCCACTGGAGCCCGGAAGGCGCACCCTGGGACTACGGCATGGATCTGCTGCCGCCCGATGTCGAGCGCATCCTGCCAGAACTCGAGATCGGCTACGCGCGCTTCCCCGCGCTCGCCGAAGTCGGCATCAAGCGCTGGGTGAACGGTGCGTTCACCTTCACGCCCGACGGCAATCCGCTCGTCGGCCCTGTGCCCGGCAAGCGAAATCTTTGGGTGGCCTGCGGCTGCATGGGCGGATTCTCGCAAGGCGGTGCCATCGGCCTCACCCTCTCGCAGTGGATGATCGAGGGCGATCCCGGCTACGACATCTTCGGCATGGATGTCGCGCGCTACGGCGCGTTCGCCTCGAGCGAGGACTACCTGCGCGATACCACGCGGCAGTTCTACGCGCGGCGCTTCGTCATCTCGTATCCGAACGAAGAGCTGCCCGCCGGCCGCCCGCTCAAGACCTCGCCCGTGCATGACCTCCTCGCCGCCGAAGGTGCGCGCTTCGGTGTGAGCTGGGGCATGGAGACGCCGCAGTATTTCGTCACGGGCGACGATGCGGCAAGCAGCCGCGGCGTAGCCGACGCGGCCACCATCTTCGTCGAAACGCTGACCATGCGCCGCTCCAATGCGCACGGCATCGTCGCGGGCGAAGTGCGTGCCGTGCGCGAGGCCGCTGGCATGTTCGACGCCTCGGTGTACGCGCGCTACGAAGTGTCCGGCCCCGGCGCCGAAGCCTGGCTCGACCGCCTGCTCGCCTGCCGCCTGCCCGCCGTCGGCCGCGTGCGCCTCGCACCGATGCTGGGGCACGGTGGCAAGCTGATGGGCGATCTCACCGTGAGCTGCCTCGCCGCGGACCGCTTCTGGCTCATCGGCTCCTACTACCTGCAGGAATGGCACGGCCGCTGGTTCCGCGACCTGCTGCCGATGAGCGGTGTCACCTTCACCAACCTCTCCGACAGCTGGACCGGCTTCGCGCTCTCCGGCCCGCTTGCGCGCGACATCGTGCAGCCGTTGGTCGCGCGCGACCTCTCGAACGCCGCGTTCCCGTTCATGTCCTGTGGCGAGATGGAGATCGCGGGCGCGGCGCGTACCGCCGTGGGTCACCGCCCGCCACTGACCGCCGTCGTCGCCCGCCTCTCGCTCACTGGCGAACTCGGCTACGAGCTCTATGTACCCGCCGCGTCGCAGCCCGCGCTGCTGCATGCTTTGATGGCCGGTGGCCGAGAGCTCGGCCTACGCCACATCGGCAACCGCGCGCTTGATTCTTTGAGAATCGAGAAAAGCTACGGCATCTGGTCGACCGAGTTCACGCAGTCCACCACGCCCGGTATGTGCGGGCTCGATCGCCACATGGCCTTCGACAAGAGTAGTTTCATTGGTCGCGAGGGCGCACTGCGCGAGCGCGAGAGCCCGTCCTCGCGGGTGCTCGTCACGCTCGCCATCGACGCCACCGACGCCGACGCCTCGGGCTTCGAGCCTGTGAAACTCGACGGCCGACTGGTCGGCTACACCACCTCCGGCGCCTACGGGCACCATGTCGGCCAGAGCCTCGCGTTGGCATATGTGGATCGCGAGGTCGCTGCGGCGCTGCACGCGGCGCAAACCACCTCGAGCACGGGCGCGACGACCGGCCTCACCGTCGATGTGATCGGCGAGACACGCGCGGCGCGGTGGCTCGCGGAACCCGCCTTCGATCCGAAGGGCGTCCGGATCCGAGGATGATGAGGAGCATCGGCCGATGCTGTTTCACTCTTCGCATGAGCCGATATACCTGGAGAATACTGTTCTCTATTGCCCCGGGTCGGTTCAGTATGTTCGTCGTGGCAGTCTTGTCCTGCCTGTCGAACTGAAGGATTGAGGAGGGCTCATGCTGCCGTTCAGTCTCGCATTCGGTGCTGCGGGTCTGATCCTGCTGTCGATCTGGCTCGGTCTGGGTATCCCGCCCGGACCCGGCGTGAACTGAAGCGGCGCCTGCGCCGCTAGAAATCCGACCGTAACGCCTTCGACAGGCAAGCCACGAGCGCGGTGGCCGCGAGCGTAACGCCCAGCGCGAGGTAGGTATCGGCCACCCCCCAGCGCTCGACCGCGAGACCCGTGAGCAGCATCCCGAACGGCGGCGCCGCGTAGAACGCCGAGAGCTGCACGCTGATCACACGGCCCTGCTCGTCCGCGGGCACGCGCTGCTGGATCAGCGTCGTGACGAGCGGATTGAGTGGACCCCAGAAGAGCCCGAGGCAGAACCCGGCAGCCGCCAGCCAAGGTACCGGCGGCAACAACGCCATCGGCAGAATGCTGACGGCGGTGCCGACCAGCGTCACGCGCAGGATCATCGGCCGTGACAGGCGCGCGCTGAGCCAACCGTAGCCGAACGCACCGATCGTCGCGCCGGCTGCAAGCATCGAGATCACGAAACCGAGGCTCGCCGGCTCGCCGAGCGCCTCGAAGTAGGTGGCCAGTACGATCGACTCGGTCGGCAGGTAGATGGCGGCGATGATCAGGTATGCGATCGTCAGCATCCGTAGCACGCGATCCTCCCACAACACCTCGAACCCGCGCATGACACCCGCGCGACCCGACAGTGCCGCGACCGCACGGTCTGCGCGGGCCGCCTGCACGAGATCGCCGATGCGCAAGAGCGCAATGCACAGCGCCGAGACGAGGAACAGCGCCGCGGCAGCCCAAAAGGTGTGGAGCACGCCGAAGCCTGCGATCAGCCAAGCACCGAGCGCGGGCCCCACGACCCAGCCGATGCTGAACACCCCATCATGTATACCGTTCAGCTGTTGTTGATCGATGCCTGCCGCAAGGGCGGCATCCGTGAGCAGGGCCTTGCGCGCCGTGTAGCCCGCCGGGTCGAACAGCGCACCGAGCAACGCGAGCAGCAGGATCACGGGGCCCGACAGTCCGAAGAGCCACGCGACGATCGGGAACGCCGTCACCGACAGCACCGACAGGATGTCCGATCCGACGCTGACCGCGCGACGACCGATGTGGTCCACGAGCCATCCGCCGAACGGCGCAAGCAGCAGCGGCGGCAACGAAGACACCGCGAGCACGACACCTGCGAAGGCCGCCGACCCGGTGCGCTCCAGGATCAACCACGGGATCGCGAGCGTCACCATGGCGTTGCTGAGGCCCGAACAAAGATTGGCGGCCTGCAGCAGCAGGACTGGCATCAGACGGCGGGACATCTCGCTGCCAGGACCTAACCCGCGGTCGGCGGTTGCGTGCCGGGGCGGTCGTCCTTGCGGTCCAC
>CAMAQZ010000019.1 GCA_945860725.1 Klebsiella pneumoniae
CACGACGAGGATCTCGACCAGGGTGAACCCGGTCGTAGGACCGAGGGCGGGGCGACGCTCAGTCGCCAAGGTTCCAATTGCCGATGTTGTCCCGGTCGGACTCGGGGCCACCCTCTTGACCATCGGGCCCCATCGACCAGAGATCGAACCCGCCGCCCCGCTGCGCCGGGATGCGATAGCGATATTCATTGCCCCAAGGATCGCGCGAGACCCGCGCGAGATACCCGCCCGGCTTCCAATTACGGATCGACGGGTCAACGGGTTGGGTGACGAGGGCGGTGAGGCCTTGTTCGGTGCTCGGTAGACGCGCTGTGTCCAAGCGGTACATCGCGAGAGCGGTCTCGAGAGACTGGATGTCGCCACGCGCCTTGGTGAGGCGCGCATCGTCCACGCGACCCATGACGCGCGGCACGATGAACGCGGCCAAGAGCGCCAAGATGACGACGACGACGAGGATCTCGATGAGCGTAAAGCCGCGTGGGCGGCGGCGGAGGTCGGTCACGGCGGACTCCGGAGCGATAGAAACGGTCCGGATGATAGCAAAGCTGCGAGCGCTCACTTCGGGCGGCAGACCACTCCCGGCAACTCATACAACGTCTGCGAGCTGCGTTCGCGCGCGAAACACGACTTTCCGTCTGTCATAAGATCGAAATAGACGGGCAGCGCGGGACTGTTCCCCTCGAAAGGACCGGGCGGCGGCGGTTGAACGACGATGACCGGTTCGCGACCGAGATCGCTCCCGGCGAACGACAGCTGCCCGTCGCGGGTGGTGGCCATCACCACCGTCTTGATCGCATCCCTGGCCGCTGGCGTGTCCACGACGAGGACAGCCGGCCGCTGCCCGCCGCCCTCTACGGTGTGACAGGCCGCCGCACCGACCAACAGCGCCGACAGCACCGTGACGCCGGCGAGACGTGTCGCCATGTCATCGTGCTCCGCGGAAGCCGGCCGGCAGGGTCATGTCGTAGTTGGTCTCCATCACGCCAGGCGCGGGCGGACGCAGGGACAGGCCGCTGTCGCCGCTGGCACGGTCTTGATCGCCGGGGGTCGCGCCGGAGGTAGGGGTCGGACAACTGCCGTTGGCGCGGAACTGCAGCGCGGCGGCAAGCAATCCCTCCGCCGGGTCGCCGAGTTCGCGGGTGAGATCATCCGCCACCTGACAGCCTGGCGCCCGGACGCCGAACGCCGCGGTCGAATTGTTGGGTGTGAAGCCATCCGCATAGTCGCCGAAGGACTGGTCGTTCGTGGTCTGGAACTGGATGGTGTAGTAGGTCTCGCCACAATTGTCCTGTGGGTAGAAACCGAAGGGCTTGCCGCAGGTGGTCGCGCCGATGACGTTGACCTCGAAGTTGATGCCGCGCAGCCCGTTGATCACCGCTTCGCTCGCGCTGCAGGTGTCGGCCGTGGTCAACACGAAGACGCGATTGATCGTGAGCGTCGGCAGGACCTGGTTGGGCGAGAGGATGTTCCCGAAACCGATGGTCTGGTTGTAGAACGGCGTCGGGTTGTTGGATTGCCCCGTCACCGGGTTGATGGCGCCCGCCGCTGCGTTGAAGCGCAGACGCGAGAACGCGCGGCTCGCCGTCCGGCTCGCGCCGGCGATCATGTACGCGAGCTGCGAGGACACAGCAAGCAGGCCACCGCCGTTGTAGCGCAGGTCGAGGACGAGGTCGGTCACGCTGTTGATCCGCATTTCGGTGATCGCTTGGATGATCGCGCGCTCACTCTCGAAGGGACTGAAGGTGTTGAAGAGGATGTACCCGACCTTGCCCGTCGGTGTGTCGACGACGCGCGTCCGGTTAACGGGGCTCGGCGACAGATTGATCGAGGTGAGTGTCACGGTGCGGTCGGCCGTCGCACCCGGGTCACGGACGACAAAAGTGGTCGAGGTCCCGGCTGTCGACGGGAACAACGCGGCGTTCAAACGGTTCACATCGTCCTGCGTATTGGCGTTCACGAGGTCGACACCGTTGATGCGCAGGAGGCGTGATCCGCGCACCAGCGCAGCCTGGCCAGCAGTCACGGCGGCGGCAGGTGATTGCGGCTCCGTGTAACCGACACGCACATCCCGGGGCGGCGAGCTCGCTTTGAACACATAGTCGGCGCCGTAGGTGGCGCTCGGCGCGGATTCCTGCCGGCGCTGGTAGGCCTCAGTCGACTCGTTGAAGTGGAAGTCGTCCTTATCCTTGGCGGACGGAGTCTTCGCCGTGGTCTTCAGAACGTTAAAATAGGCAATCCGAGTGGAGAAATTCGTCGGATTCTGGTCGGTGACTTCAGAGTTCCAAAGATAAGTGTCTTGGGTCCAGGAGCGCAACCAGAACCGCTCCTCGAGTGCGGTCCCAGAGCGGTCCGGGAACGGACGGCCGTTCAGATCATTTCCGGTCCGCGGGATCTCGCAGCGGTCCTTGAAGGTGCTGGCGGCCGCGAACACGCCCGGCGTCCAAGTCGGGCCGACCGGCGGCGGCGGAGGGACGGGCGGCGGCGGCGGCGTAACGACGATCGGCGGCGGGGTCGACGAGCCACCACCGCCACCACTACAGGCGCTCAGGCCCATCGCCGAGAGACACACCGCGGCCGCGAGCAGTCGGGCACGCGCACGAGCGTCTGCATGCGGGTTCAGCGTAGCTGTTGACATGGTGATTCCTTGGAGAAGCTAGAGGAAAAAGGTGCAGGGTCGGTCGATGGGGGTGCTATACAAGCCACTGAATCCTACGGCACATTTAGGGATAAATACGAGTCGACGCAGCCAAATTGGACAGGCCCTACGCGGCTCGGGACGGTTGATTTTGCCTTGTGGTCGTATACTGGTAAATCCGTGTACACCCATCGAGGGGCTGATGTCGCAAGCGTTCCTGTTTCCGGGGCAAGGGTCCCAGTCGGTTGGAATGATGGCCTCGCTGGCCGAGGCGTACCCCGTGGTGCGCGCGACCTTCGACGCCGCCTCCGGTGTGCTCGGCTACGACCTTTGGGCGCTCGCGCAGCAAGGTCCCGCCGAGCAGCTCGCGCTCACCGAGATCACGCAGCCCATCATGCTGGTCGCTGGGGTCGCGACTTATCGCGCCTGGCGCGCGGCGGGTGGCGCGGCGCCGGACTGGGTCGCGGGCCATAGCCTCGGCGAATTCACGGCCTTGGTCGCGGCGGGCACGCTTAGTTTCGAGGATGCAGTCGATCTTGTGCGCGTGCGCGGCGAGCTCATGCGCGATGCGGTGCCGGGCGGACAGGGCGGCATGGCCGCGGTGCTCGGCCTCGAGGACGCTGACATGGAGGCCGTCTGTGCCGCCGCTGCCCAAGGCGAAGTGGTCGAGGCGGTGAATTTCAACGCGCCCGGGCAGGTGGTCATCGCCGGTCATCGGACGGCGCTGGCGCGCGCCATCGAGGGCGCCAAGGCCCAAGGCGCCAAGCGTGCGCTGCCGGTGGCGATCAGCGTGCCTTGTCACAGCAGTCTGATGCGCCCGGCCGCCGAACGGCTGCGCGAGCGCTTGGCGAAGTCCCCTCTCGCCCAGCCGCAGTGCCGCTTCCTGAGTTCAGCGGATGCGCAGGAGTATCGCGATCCGGAGGCGATCCGCGATCTGCTCTACCGGCAGCTCGCAAGTCCGGTGCGTTGGGTGGCGACCATGCAGGCCTTGGTCGGTCTTGGCGTCACACGCTTCGTCGAGTGTGGCCCCGGCAAGGTGCTCGCGGGGTTGCACCGTCGCATCGACAAGACACGGGGCATCGAGGCGATGGCGCTCGAGGATCCGGCGTCTCTCAGTTCGGCGCTCGCAGGAGGTGCAGCATGACGGGTGTATTAACGGGTCAGACCGCGCTCGTGACCGGCGCCTCGCGCGGCATCGGCCGCGCCATCGCCGAGGCGTTGGCGAACGCCGGAGCCCAGGTTATCGGCACGGCCACCACGCCCGCAGGCGCGGAGGCCATCACGGCCTGGCTCGGCGGCGCGGTGACGGCTGGGCGCGGTGCGGTGCTCGATGTGGCGGACGCCGCCTCGGTCGAGGCCTTGCTGGGCAGCTTGGAGGCGGTGAGCGAAATGCCCGGCATCCTGGTTAACAATGCGGGTATCACCCGCGATGGGCTCTTGATGCGCATGAAGCCCGAGGACTGGGACGCCGTGCTGCTCACCGACCTCACCTCGGTGTTCCGGCTGTCCCGGGGTTGCATCAAACACATGATCAAGCAGCGCCAGGGGCGCATTGTGAACATCACCTCGGTGGTCGGTGCCATGGGCAGCGCCGGCCAGACCAACTACGCCGCCGCCAAGGCCGGGGTCATCGGTTTCACCAAATCCTTGGCCAAAGAGGTTGGTAGCCGAAACATCACGGTGAATGCGATCGCACCGGGCTTCATCGATACCGATATGACGCGGGCGGTGGACGAGAACGTCCGCACGGCCTGGATGTCCGGTATCCCGCTCGGTCGGCTCGGTGCGCCGGAGGATGTGGCCGCCGCGGTGCTCTACCTGACATCGCCCTCCGGGGGGTATCTCACGGGACAGACGCTGCATGTGAACGGTGGTCTATACATGCCCTGAGGGGGTATTTCTGTTTAAAAACAGGCATTTATGCCCCTGGGTTTGGCGTAATCGTCCGCATCCTCTACAATGTTGCCCTCGCTGGGTCCGGGCCCGGTCGCTAAACCAAGAATCGCAGAGAGGTCTACGCACTGATGAGCACCGTCGAAACGCAAGTCAAAGCCATCGTTGCTGAGCAGCTTGGCGTCAAGCTCGAGCAGGTCACCAACAATGCCTCGTTCGTCGACGATCTCGGGGCCGACTCCCTCGACACCGTCGAACTCGTCATGGCTCTCGAAGAAGAGTTCGAGACCGAGATCCCCGACGAAGATGCCGAGAAGATCACTTCGGTCCAGCAGGCCATCGATTACGTGACGGCTCGCCGCAAGGCCTGACCGTCCGACGCCGATCCCGCGGGGCCGGCCTTGTGCCGGTCCCGCGCAGTTCCTGAGCGGAGCGCGCATGAGCAAGCGGCGAGTCGTCGTCACCGGCCTCGGGATCGTCTCCCCGGTCGGAAGCACCATCGAATCAGCCTGGCAGTCCATCCTGCGAGGCGACAGCGGCATCGGCCCGATCACGCGCTTTGATGCAAGCGCGTACGCCACCCGCATCGGCGGGGCGGTCCGCGGGTTCACCATCAGCGATTACATCTCGCCGAAGGAAGCTCGGCGGATGGACGAATTCATCCACTATGGGGTTGCTGCGGGCATCCAAGCGGTCACGAATTCCGGCATCGATTTCGCCACCCTCGATCCGGAGCGCTGTGGCGTCATCGCCGGCGCGGGGATCGGGGGGCTCGCCACCATCGAAGCGGAGTACGAGTCCTACCTGCAGGTGGGCGGTCCGCGCAAGATCTCGCCATTTTTTATCCCGTCCTCGATCATCAACATGATCGCGGGTCACCTCTCCATCCGCTTCGGACTCAAGGGTCCGAACCTCGGCGTGGTCACCGCCTGCACGACCTCCACACACGCCATCGGACTCGGCTATCGCACCATCCAATACGGTGACGCCGATGTGATGCTGGCCGGCGGTGGCGAGATGTCGACCACCAAGCTCGGTATCGGTGGGTTCTCCCAGGCGCGTGCGCTCTCCGAGCGTAACGATGACCCGCAGGGTGCCTCGCGTCCCTGGGACCGTGACCGCGACGGCTTCGTCGCTTCGGACGGCGGCGGCGCGCTGCTGCTCGAAGAGCTCGAGCACGCCAAGCGACGCGGTGCCACGATCCTCGCGGAGCTGGTCGGCTTCGGCATGAGCGGTGACGCCCATCACATCACCGCCCCCCCTGAGGACGGCGCCGGGGCAAGGCTCGCCATGCAGAACGCCTTGCGCGACGCGCAGCTTGCGCCGGATGCGGTGCATTATTTGAACGCGCACGCGACCTCCACACCGCTCGGCGACCGCGCCGAGACGAACGCGATCAAACAGGCCTTCGGCGCACACTCGGCACGGCTCGCCGTGAGCTCCACCAAATCCATGACGGGACACCTGCTGGGTGCCGCGGGTGTGGTCGAAGCGATCTTCACCATCCTTGCACTGCGCGACCAGGTGGCCCCGCCCACCATCAACCTCGCCGATCCGGACCCGGAGTGTGACCTCGACTATGTGCCGCATGTCGCCCGACAGATGGATCTCGATGTCGTCATGTCGAACTCCTTCGGCTTCGGTGGCACCAACGGCACCCTGGTCTTCCGCCGGTTCGCAGGCTGAGCGGCGTCCGGCGATCCATCGGTTTAGACTTGCGCCATGGCGCGTCGTAGACCTCGCTCATGGCTTCGTTGGCTGATCGCCGTATCGCTGCTGCTCGCCGCGATCGCGGCCGCCTCGTTGTGGGGGCTCTCCGCGATCGACCGACCCGGCCCGAACGCGACTGAACTGCGCATCGAGGTCAAGGCCGGCAGCTCCCTGCGCGCCGCTTTGAGGACGACCGCCGAGGCGGGCGCATTGCGTTATCCGCGTTTACTCGAACTCTACAGCCGCGCCCTGCACCCGACGCGGCGTGTCACCGCCGGCCGCTACGCGCTCGCACCGGGGCTCACGCCGCGGGCGCTGCTGGCGCAGCTCGAGGAGGGGCGGGTGGTCCTCGAGTCGCTCACCCTGATCGAAGGCTCGCGCTACGCCGACCTGCGCCGCGCGCTGGCCCGGCATTCCGAGGTCGCGCAGACGCTCGCGGGCGTCGACGACGCGTCGGTGATGGCGCAGCTCGGGCTCGCGGGGGTGCATCCCGAGGGACGGTTCTTCCCGGACACCTACAAGTTCGCCGCCGGCACCTCCGACCTTGACCTGCTGCGCCTCGCGGCGACGCGCATGACCCGGGAACTCGATGCCGCCTGGCGCACCCGCGCGGCGGATCTGCCGCTCAAGTCGCCTGATGAACTGCTCACGCTCGCCTCGATCATCGAGAAGGAATCCGCACGCGAGGACGAGCGCGATCGGATCGCAGGCGTTTTCATCTCGCGCTTGCGACTCGGTATGAAGCTGCAAACAGACCCGACGGTGATCTACGGTATTGGCGAAGCCTATGACGGTGACATCCGTCGGCGCGACCTCGCGACCGACACGCCGTACAACACCTACACGCGGGCTGGACTGACGCCAACACCGATCGCCTTAACGAGTGCCGCCGCGCTGCGTGCCGCGGCGCGCCCACGCACCACTGGCGAGATTTTCTTTGTGGCCACGGGTGAGCCGGACGGTTCGCACCGGTTCTCCCGGACCTACCGCGAGCACCAACAAGCCGTCGTAGCGATGCAGACCCGCCAGCGAGCGCGCCGCGCCGCGGCATCCGCCGAGGGCTTACGGTGACCCAGCGTGGCCGTTTCCTCACCCTAGAGGGCATCGAAGGCGCCGGCAAGAGCACGGTGGCAGCAGCGCTTGCCACGGCGCTGCGGGCGCGCGGCATCACGGTCATCGCCACACGCGAACCGGGCGGCACTCCGCTCGCCGAGCGCCTACGCGAAGTCGTGCTGCAGCGGGACGCAGAAACGCTCTCACCGCAGGCCGAAACACTGTTGATGTTCGCCGCGCGTGCCGTCCATGTGGACAACCTCATCCGACCGGCGCTCGCTCGGGGGGCATGGGTGATCTGCGACCGCTACACCGACGCCACGCGCGCGTATCAGGGCGGTGGACGGGGTGTGGCAGCCGCCTTCATCGAAACCCTGTCGCGCGAGACCGTGGGCGAGATGACGCCCGATTTGACGCTGCTGCTCGACCTTCCGGTCGAGACGGGGTTGCAACGCGCACACGCACGCCGTAACGCCAAGGGCGCCACAGCGGGCGTGGGTGAGCACGGGGACTTGCCCGATCGGTTCGAAGCCGAGACGGTGGTCTTCTTTAAACGCGTCCGCGAGCGCTATCTGGCGATCGCCGCAGCAGAGCCGCAGCGGGTTCGCATCCTCGAGGCGACCCTGCCGCCCGCTGCGCTGCTCGATGCCGCGATGGACGCCGTGCAGCCCTGGTTCGAGTCGCAGCCATGACGACCCTGCCGCTCGACGCTGAACTACCCTGGTTACGTCCCGCCCAAGATGCGTTCAATGCGGCACTGGCCTCCGATCGACTCGGGCACGCGCTGCTGGTGCAGGTCTCGCCGGGGCAGGGCGGTCAGTGGCTCGCGGTCTGGATCGCTGCCCGACTTTTCTGCCGTAAAGTTGATTCCTATCGACAGATGCCCTGCGGTAGCTGCCTCGACTGTCGGCGCGTCATGTCCAACGAGCAACCGGACTTGCTGCGGGTGCACCCGATCGAGGACTCCAAAGAGATCCGCGTCGACCAAATCCGGGAACTGAGCGCGGAGCTGACATTGACCTCCCACGCGGGCGGTCGCAAGGTCGTGATCGTGTCGCCTGCCGAGCGTCTTAACCGTAACGCCGCCAATGCGCTGCTGAAAACCCTTGAGGAGCCCTCCGGCAGCGCATTGCTACTGCTCGTGACGGGCGAACCCTCACGCCTGCCGGCCACGGTGCGCAGCCGTTGCACCCGGCTCCTGCCGGGCCCCGCGAACGACGACCTGTTCGTCTCTTGGCTGCAGGCTCAGCGCCCAGAGAGTAGCGCGGCGGATTGGCGCGCCGCGCTCGGGGTGCTGGGACCCCAGCCGCTCGCCGCTCTGGAGGCCGATACCGCAGCCCTGGGCGGCTTGCGCCGCGACACGGAACGCGCCCTGGAGGATGTGATGCGCGGGACACTCGATGTCGTCGACACCGCCGACCGTTGGGGGAAGGACGACTACGCGCTGCGGGTCGCGTGCGTGGAACTATGGCTCATCGATCGGCTGCGTGACTGGGGGCGCGGTAGGCGCAGCGCGAGCCCGAAGATCTTGTTCGAGGCGCTCGACCATGCGCGCGAGGCCCGCCAGTGGGCGGAATCGCCGGTCAACAAGCCGCTCGCGATCGAGCGGGTCTTGTGGCGCCTCGCGACGCCGGCACAGGCCGCGGCCTCGCAACGTCCGGTCGGCTGAGGCGGCCGTCAGCCGCGGGGTGCGGCCCACTGCGCCCAACCCGCATCCGGCGCAAACCGCGGTCCGTGCCGAGCCGCCAGTTCCTCGAGCCGCCGCACGCAACCGTCCACGCCGCGTGCCCGGGCAGCGTGCAGCGGCCCGCCGCGGAACGGCGGGTAGCCCGCACCGAAGATAAGACCGGCATCGATCTGGTCTGCGTCTGCGACCACGCCCTCGCGCAGGCAGGCGACCGCTTCATTGGCCATTGCGAGCATTAGTCGATCCTCGAGGTCTGCAGGCGCAGCCGCCGACGCCACACTCGCAGCACCGCCCGCGATCAACGAACGGACCGGCTTGCCGTCACGCCAAAGATAAAGACCCTCGCTAGATTTCTTGCCGAGTTTGCCGGCAGCCACGCGGGCATCGAGCTCCGAGGTGTCCGGCATCGGCCGACCGAGACCACGGGCGACGATGGCCCCCACATGGCGACAGATATCGAGGCCAACCACATCGGAGAGTTCGACTGGACCCATCGGCATGCCGTAGTCGACGGCCACTCGGTCGATTACCTCGAACGCCACGCCCTCACGGGCCGCGAACATGGCCTCTTGCATGTATGCCGAGAGCACCCGGTTCACCAGGAACCCAGGCGCGCTGCGACAGAGCAAGGGGAACTTGTCGAGCCGGCGGGCGAGGGCGATGGCCGTGCTGATCGACGCCTGTGCGCTCGAGGGGGCATGCACCACCTCGACCAGCGGCATCTGTGCCACCGGGTTGAAGAAGTGCAGGCCGACGAGCCGACCCGGATCGGCGAGCGCCGAAGCCAGTTCTTCGAGCTTGATCGAGGAGGTGTTGGTCGCAATGACTGCACCGGGTCGCAGCCTGGGCTCGAGTTCAGCGTAGAGCGCACGCTTCGCATCGATGTCTTCCACGATGGCCTCGATCACGAGATCTGCCGTCGCGATGCCATCGCCTGCAAGATCCGCACGCAGTCGCGCATCGGCCGCAATGCGCTTTGCAGGATCCTTGATGCGTCTCTCGAAGAGCGCTGCAGCACGCTCGAAGGCCGGTCGGAGCTGCGCCTCTGAACGGTCCTGCAAAGTGACCTCCAGACCACGCAAGGCGCACCACGCCGCGATATCACCGCCCATCACGCCCGCACCGATCACATGCACCCGTGCGGGCGCCGTACCACCGGGGACCCGCTGCGACTTGAGCGCATCCTGCAGGAAGAACACCCGGACCAGATTGCGAGAGGTCGGCGTAAGGAAGAGGCGTGCGATCGATGCCGCTTCAGCATCGTAGGCCGCCCGTCCCTTGGCGCCATACCGCTCCCAAAGATCGACGATGGCGTACGGCGCCGGATATTGGTCCGCGCGGACTTTTCGCGCGACGCCCGCGCGTACCTTGCGCGCGATGAACGGGCGCAGCGGCGCGAGTGACAGCAGCCGCTGCGTCCACGGTGCACGGCGCGGGGCAGGGCGTCGACGAATGAGATCGCGTGCGGCATCCGCCAGGCCGTCCGCCGAATCCACCAAACGATCGACCAAGCCTGCAGTGAGCACCTTGCTGCCGCGCAGGTTGCGACCGGTCAACATCAGATCGAGCGCCGCCGGCGTACCGATGAGGTTCACGCTGCGCACGGTGCCGCCGAAACCGGGGTGGATGCCGAGCAGTACCTCTGGGAAACCAAGCGTCAGGCGGTCGTTGCCCACCGCCACCCGGTAGGTGCAGGCCAGTGCGAGTTCGAGCCCGCCGCCCAGTGCAAAACCCTCGATGGCAGCGACCGACGGGCAGGGCAAGGCCTCGAACCGGTCGATGACCGACTGCCCCGCCTTGGTCAGCCGTTCGGCCTGTTCGATGCTTTCCAGGGTAGTAAATTCATTGATGTCCGCTCCGGCCACGAAGCCGCTGCGTTTACCTGAGCGGATCACGAGGCCGCGTGGAGGCGTTCGTTCGAGCGCAGCCAATATCTCGGCGGCCTCCTGCAACATTTCGGCGTTGAGGCTGTTGGCCGAGGCATCGGCTTTGTCGAGTGTCAGCCAGGCGACCCCCTCGGCGTCGGTCTCGATTCGGCAGTGTCGAAGCGTCATCATTCGCGACAGGTCCTCATGCAGCGGGTCGTCGTCGTGCGCTCTCTGGCAGCACGTGGAAATCACAGACGATCGGCCGATGGTCGGAGAGTCGCACATCGGGGATGCGGAAATCCTCGATCTCGATCTCCGGACTCACCAACACAAAATCAAGCTCGGATCGCGGCACCCGCGACGGATAGGACGCGAGCCCGTGGCTGTTGGCGCTGCGCAGGCCGGTGGCCTGCATGAAGAGGTAGAGCTCATCGGCGCCGGTGAAGGTGTTGAAATCACCGGCGATGATCACCGGCTTTTGGGCGTCTCGGGTGAGCTCGTGCAGGTGCTTCAGCTGTTCCTGTCGATGGCGGTACTTGATAGACAGATGTACGAGGAACACACACACCTCGTCGAGCTCCATCTCGATGATCAGGCGTTTGATGCCGCTCGGGAAGTAATGGAATCGCTCACCGTGGACCCGTGGCGCGGCCAGGATCGCATTGCCTTGCTTGCGGACGATCGGCAATTGGTGGTTGAGCGAGGCCGCGCCGTACTTGCACTCGTAGGCCGTATAGTGCCCAAGGTGCTGCGCGATGTGCTCGGCTTGGTTGATGAGGCCACTGCGCACAGAACCCATATCGACCTCGATGAGACCGACCAGATCAGGGTCTTCACGCCGGATGAATTGCGTGATGTCATCGAGGGTGCGGCGGCTACTGCGAAGGTACCCAGCGCCCGGCACCGGAAGATGGAAAGTCGCGCTGTTTCCGGTCGCATAGCGGATGTTGTAGACCAAGAGGCGCAAGCGGCGTCATCCGCGACGGGGGTGGGTAGTTTACCCGTCAGTCAGCGGGTCTGGCGTTGGCTGAGAGCGTCCTGATAAAAGTTCGTATAATGTATATTATGTTAAATAAGGCGTCCATTCGACAGTCACCCAAGAGACAGACTCCTATGTTTCGAGCCGTGCCGATTCGGCTTGCGGTGACCCTGCTGGCTGTCGCGCTTGCCGACGCCGCCTGTTCGTCCAAGGCCGCGCGTGATCCGTCGCAGCCGTTGCCCCCGGGGCCGTTGGCGGCAACCGAGTTGCGGCTGCGGCTGATCGAGGCGAAGCCCGGCACGATCATCACGCTCGCCGCCGGGAGGTTCGAGTTCGCCGAGGGCCTGTCGCTCGCGGTCGACCGCGTGACCCTACGCGGCGCAGGTCCCGACGCCACCATCCTCTCGTTCGCGGGCCAGATGACCGCCGGTGAGGGTCTCCTCGTCACCGGAGATGATGTCAGGCTCGAGGGCTTTGCCATCGAGGATACCCTTGGCGATGGCATCAAATCCAAGGGTGCCGATCGCATCATCTATCGTGAGCTGCGGGTCGAATGGACCGGCGGACCCTCGGAGAAGAACGGCGCCTACGGGATCTACCCGGTCGAGTCCCAAGACGTGCTGATCGACAGAGTGACCGTCCGGGGAGCGTCTGACGCCGGGATCTATGTCAGCCAATCGCGCCACATCATCGTCCGCCAGAGCCGCGCGGAGTTCAATGTCGCAGGTATCGAGATCGAGAACTCCTCGCAGGCCGATGTGTTCGACAACATCGTCACCCGAAACGCAGCGGGTATCCTGGTTTTCAACCTGCCGGACCTGCCGATCAAAGACGGGCGGGACATCCGCGTGTTCGATAACCAGGTGTTCGCGAACGACACACCGAACTTTGCGCCGCCCGGCAATATCGTGGCGAGCGTCCCGACCGGGACCGGCATCATGGTCATGGCGGCCCGTGGCGTGCACATCTTCCGTAATCAGCTGACCATGAACAAAACCACGCATGTTTTTATCTCGTCGTATTTCCTGCCGATGAAGGACCCCTACTTCGACCCCCTGACCGCTGATATCGTGATCCGCGACAACCGCTATGGTATCGGTGGTGACGATCCGCAAGGGATGCTCGCGCCGCTCGCGAAGGCGCGGGGCGGGACCTTGCCGCCTATCGTGTGGGATGGGGTCGTGCGCCATCGGGCGGTCACGAAGCGCCCCTCCATCGCGATCCTCGAGCCCTCGACCGTCGGCTTCATCGACCAGGGTCTCGCCCGCACGCCGGTCGACCTGCAGAGCGCCGAACCCTTCGATAGGCGGCCCACCGCCATCGCGATCCGAGCGCCGGAGCCCGTCGTCGTTCCGCAGGACCCGCTCTGACAACGCGCAACCCGCAACGCAGCCCAATGCCCAGGCCTTGGCGTATGACGCCGGGGCTTCGTTGATATGTTGCTGTTGTTGTCCGCCATGCCGGAGGAGATCGAGGCGCTGCGGCCGCTACTGAGCGATGCGCGTGCTCTGGATGGCACTGGATCGGCGCGCGCTGCTTGGCGTGGGCGGCTGCACGGCCATGACATCACCCTCGCGTTCTCGCGTTGGGGCAAGGTGGCCGCAGCGGCGACCGCAGCCCACCTGATCACCCGGACGCGACCGTCACAGGTGATCTTCACCGGCATCGCCGGTGCACTGCGCGAGGGCCTCGCGATCGGCGATCTCATCGTCGGCTGCGACCTCTACCAGCACGACCTTGATGCCTCGCCGTTCTTCGCGCCGACCGAAGTGCCCTTGCTCGGGCGCGCCGCGCTGCCGACGGATCCGGCGCTGTCGCAGGCGCTGCTCAGCGCGGCAGAGGCGTGGTGCGCGCAGTCGGGGGACGACGCGGACCGTCCCCAGCAGATCCTGCGCGCAGATATCGCGACCGGTGATCAGGTGATCGGCAGCCGTGCCGCCCGCGACGCGGTCCGCCGACGCGTGCCGAGCGCCGCCTGCGTGGAGATGGAAGGCGCGGCGGTCGCACAGGTCTGCCTTGAGTTCGGGCTGCCCTTCGCCTGCCTGCGCCTCATCTCGGACGCCGCCGACGAGCGGATCGACCCGACGGACATCTTCGCCCTTGCGCGCCGCTCCGGTCGGGTCACCGCAGCGATCCTCGCCCGTTGGCGCTCAGATCACGAGCGGGACGATACTGGCGCAGAGCGCCGCGATCAACACTGCACCGAGGACATCGACCCACAGGCCTGATTTCAGCATCGCGGCGATAGGCACTTGCCCGCTCGCGTACACGAGTGCATTGGAGGACGTCGCCGCCGGATTGGCGAACCCCAGATTCGCCGCCATGGCAGCACAGAGCGCGCCGAGCGCCGGATCGAAGCCGGCACTCGCCGCGAGTCCTCCAGCGATGGGCATGAAGATCGTGGCGGTCGCGATGTTGCTCGCCGCCTCGGTGATGAACGCGCAGAGCAAGGCGATCGCCAACAGCATCGGCAACAAAGGCAGCCCGCCAACGGCGCCCAAGGCGCTGCCCAACCAAACCGACAGCCCTGATTTGACCACGGCATCGGCGAGCGCAAGACCGCCGCCCAGGAGCAGTATCAGATACCAAGGCGCGCGACGCGCATCCTCCCACTCGAGCAGACGCAGCGCAGTCCCGTCGCGGACGGTGCCGCTCGGCAGGATTGTAAGCAGCAGTGCGCCCGCCACGGCGATCCCCGCGTCGGTGATGCCAGGGAGTGATCCTGCCAGCAAGGGCTGGAAGACCCATGCCGCCGCCACCAGCGACACCACGCCGAGCACCCGCCACTCCGGCACGGTCCAGGCACCGGGCGAGCCGAGCGCGATGCGCAAGGCATCCGGATGCGGGGCGGCGAGCTCGAACGGCAGGGTGATCCGTCGCAGGATCCACCAACACGCCGGGAGCGCGAGCAACATGAACGGCACGCCGAAAGCCATCCAGTCGAGGAACGAGATTCGCACGCCGTAGCTGCGCTCAAGGATGCCGAGCGCGATCGCGTTGACGGGCGTCCCGATCGGCGTGGCGAACCCGCCGAGGTTGGAGGCCAGCGCGATGGAGAGGATCAGCGCAGCGGCAAAATTCTTTGCATCGCGCCCCAGAGGGGCTGCCGCATCTTCGCCGTGGGTCGCCGACAAGACCGCGAAAGCGATCGGCAGCATCATCACCGTCGTTGCCGAGTTATTGACCCACATCGAGATGAAGGCGGTCACCGCCATGAGCGCGAACAACAATGCACCGGGCGAGGAACCCACTCGCGACACGACCGACAAGGCGACCCGACGATGCAGGCCCCAGCGCTCGAACGCGAGGCCGAGCATCGCCCCGCCGAGGATCAGGAACATCACGGGCGACATGTACTGCGCCGCGACCGCATCCGGCTTGGCGATGCCCAGTAGCGGCAATGCCAGGAACGGCAGACTGCCGGTCAGGGCGACCGGCACAGCCTCGGTGAACCACCAGCAGGCGATCAACACGGTGAGCGCCGCGACGCTCCAACCCTCAGCGGAGAGACCCGCGGGTGCCGGCATCGCTCGCATCGATGCGAACAACGCTATGCCGATCCAGAATCCGCTGCGTCCGATGCTCATGCGAAGGAATAGCCGGCCGTGACGAGCGGCAATCGTCGCGGTCGATCGCCGGTCGCTGCAAAGATTGCGGCGGTCAAGGCGGGTGCAATCCCCGGCGTCGAGATCTCGCCGACGCCGCCGCTTGCCGCAGTCGAGTCGATGAGGTGCACCTCGATCCGCGGTGCGCTCGCGAAACGCAGCAGCGGCGCCGTGTCGAAGTTGCTGCCTTGCGCGCTGCCGCCTGCGAAGTCGATCTGGCCATCGATCGCGGCGGACAGCCCGAACAAGAGTCCACCCGACACCTGCGCCTCGACACTGCCCGGGTCGATGACCCGTCCGCAATCGACGACCGCGACGATACGCTCGATATGCAGCACGCGTCCGACCGCGCGCAGCTCGACCGCCTGTGCACACCAGGATCCGTACCCGACCGAGAGCGCGATCCCGTGGCCCACGGTTCCCGCCGAAGAGTGACGTGACGGGCGACCGCTGCGTTTCGCTCGTGAGATGGTGTCGGTCTTCCAGCCGATCCGTTGCGCCGCTTCGGTGAGCACCGCCACCGCCCGCGGATCGCCCGCCAACAATTCCAGCCGCAGCGCAAGCGGATCGCGCCCGCTCACCGCAGCGATATCGTCGAGCGTGCTCTCTGCAAAGAATCCGTTCATCGATTGGGCGACCGAACGCCACGTACCGACCGGTACCGGCTCCGGGGTCTCGACAAAATCCGCGAAAGGCGCTGGGATGGCATAGCGATCGCCGATCAGCCCACCTGTCATGAATGGATCGCCGAGCCCAGGCACCGGTGCGCGTCGTTGGTAACGCCACATGCTGATACCCGAGATGCGGGTGTGCAAACCGAGGATCCGCCCCTGTGCATCGAGGCCGACCCGGCTGCGCGCCATATGCGCCGGCCTGAAACGGTCGTGGCGAAAATCCTGCTCACGGGTCCATGTGAGCTTGATCGGCGTACCGGGCCGATTGCGTGCGACCTCGACCGCCTGCCGAACGAAATCGGTCTCCCACTTCCGACCGAATCCCCCGCCGAGAAAAGTCACCTGTAATGAGCAGCGCTCACGCGGTAACCCCGACGCTTTCGCGATCACATCGCGGGCGCCGTCGGGATGTTGCGTCGGCGCCCAGACCTGTGCGCTCTCGTCCGTCACCCACGCCGTAGCGTTCAAGGGCTCCATCGCAGCGTGCGCAAGGAACGGCACCTCATAGGTCCACTCGAACTGGCGGTTGGCAGCACGCAATGCTGCCTCGTTGGCCGCGCGATCGTGGGTGCGACCGACTGCTGCCCGCGCGACTTGGGCGCGGGCGTCCTGCGTAAGCGCGTCACGCAGCCGGGTCCGCATGCCCTCGCTCTCGACGCCGAGGGAGTCGCGATCGTCGAACACCGTCTGCGGATGCCCCTCGAGCGCGCGTGCAGCCTGCATCGCGTGCCAAGTGGTTCGAGCAACCACCGCGATTCCATCGCTGATCGGATAAGCGTCGAGCACCCCGGGCATCGCCAAAGCAGCATCGCGCGAGAAACTGACGACCCGGCCAGCAACGCTCGGAGATCGGCAAAGGACGGCGTGGAGCATCCCCGGCAGCTGCACATCGATGCCGAACACCGCGGTCCCGGTGACTTTGCCGCGGGCGTCTTTGCGGGGGATCTTATGTCCGACCAACTTGTACATCGCCGGATCCTTGAACCGCAGATCGGCGGGCACGGGCTGCGTCGCGGCGGACTCCGCCAAGGCGCCGAACCCCAAGCGCCGCGCCGTCGGCGGATGCAAAACGCTCGACGCCGACGCGATGCATTCACCGGCGGGGACCGCCCAACGCGTTGCCGCTGCAGCGATGAGCATCGCCCGTGCGCTCGCCCCTGCTTTGCGCATCACATCGCCGTAGCTGCTGATCGAATCGCTGCTGGCGGTACGATGACGGCCGGTCGATGGATGACGGAAGGCGTCATCGCCGCTCGGCAAGTGGATCACGACCTGCGCCCAATCCGCGTCGAGTTCCTCGGCGAGGATCTTGGCGAGACCGTCATGGGTCCCCTGCCCCATCTCCGACTGTGGCCCGGTAATGTGCACCACGCCGTCCGCTGCGATCGTTAGGAACACGCTGAAGCGGGCACGAACCGTGGCATCCGAGACGCTGCTCGGTGCCAGCACCTCGGCGTGAGCGGATCCTGTCCTTACGCCCAACCACAATCCCCCGGCGGTGAGTGTGGCCGTCTGCAGGAATCGGCGCCGCACAGGCGAGTCAGGTGTCATTGACCGCGTCATTTTTTCAAGCTCCTCGAAGTTGCTGTAACGCAGTCTGCTGCCGCCCCCGCATCCACGCCTCGGCCTGCGCACGATCGATGATGTCGGCATAACGACGCCCCACATCCCGCAGCGTGTCTTCGTGGGGGCCGGCTTCCGCGTCGCCGCAGCAGTCCGCCACCACTTGGACACGCAATCCGTAGGAGAACGCATCGACGATCGTGGCGCGCACGCAGCCGCTGGTGGTGCAACCCGTCACGAACACGGTGTCGATCCCTTCACGCACGAGATAGCTGATCAGCGGCGTGTGGAAGAACATCGACGGACCGTTCTTGCAGTAGGTGAAATCGGTCGGATCGAAGATCTTTGGATCTATCTCCGTACAGGGATGGCCGTAGAAGAACTCGCGACGGACCGCGCCGACCTTCCAGAGCGGCATATCACGCGTGCTGCAGTAGGCGGTGTAGCACGCAGCGACCGGCAAACCTGCCGCCCGCGCCACTTTTAAGAACTCGGCTGTTTCGTCACGCGCGCGATGCAGTCCCTCCAACCCGCCGAGCTCGTAACGCGGATCGGTGAACGCCAGTTGCCAGTCGACCACCAAGACCGCGGCACGGGTTCCGAAGCCGATGTCGCCACTCGAGTAGCCGACTTGCCGATATCTGTCGTTCATCCGTCGTATCCGAGCCTCTCGATCTCAAAAAAAATCCCCGCACCTTGCGGAGCGGGGACTGATGTCATCGCCCGCAGGCACGCGCTCAGGCAGCCTTGCGGCGCTTTTTCTTGGTGGCAACGCCCTTGGTGGCAACGCTCTTGGTGGCAAGCTTCTTGGCCGCAAGCTTCTTGGCCGCCAGTTCCTTCGCCAACAGGGCCTCCGCCGCGACCTTCGCCCACTTGGTGAAGACCGGCGTACGCGGCGGCTCGAAGCCCGTTTCGGCCTTGCAGCGTGCCTTGAGCTCTTCGATGGACTCGAAGCCACGGTCGAAGATCTTCTTCGGCCCGCGCTTTGCACGCATCTCGGCGCGCAGCGCCTCGGTGGCGCCAGCATCGACCTCGCCCGATTTCGCAATCACGACGCCGTAACGGCGTGCACCGCCGACGGTGACGAGCCCCGCGGCCACATCGAACGCCACCTGTTCGGTTGCGCGCTCGAGCGGATCGCCCCAACCACCACCGCCCCAGGTGTCGGCGATCAGCAGATCACCGGCCTCGACCTTGACGTGATCGATCTTTGAGGGCAGCAGCGACTCGGTGCCGTCCGCGCGTTGCAGGAGCTTGCGGCTGCGAGTGCCCGGCTCGCCGCCGTTCGCACCCCAAGGATAAGTGAGCCAACGATCGTCGTGGATCGAGATCTCGCCGGGTTCGAGGAAGCGGTAGCCGATCCGCAGCCCGTTGCCACCACGGTTCTTGCCGGCGCCGCCGGTGTCCGAGATGGTCTCGTAGATGTCGATACGCAACGGGAAATAGCTCTCGAGGAACTCGTTCGGCACATTGGTGAACGAAGGCCAGAGCGAATGTCCGTCCGGGCCGTCGCCGAAGGGCTTGCCCGGGATGCCGCCGAAGGTGATCTGGTAGAGCTGGTACCACTCGCCGTTCTTGTCGTATCCCGAGTACATGAAGTGCGGGCTGTCCGAGAAACCGGCACCGCACATGAAGTCCGGGTTACCCTGACCGAGCAAGCCCGCAAGGATGTCGAAGATGCGACCGAGCGCGTGGGTGCGGCAGGAGAGCGCGGCAGGCTTCAGAGGCTTGAGCAGGCTTCCCGGTGGGATGCGCACTTCCATGAGGTCGTAGAAGCCGTCGTTGAAGAGGATCTGCGGGTCGAAGACCATGATCATGTAGATGCCGGCGAACATCTTGAACATCTCTTCGTTCAACAAGAAATTGATCGAAGAGATCGACTGCGGGTCGGTACCCGCGAAGTCGAAGATGCACTTATCACCCTCGCGCCACATCGCACACTTGATGCGGTAGGGGCCCATGTTCAAACCGTCATCGCAGATGTAGTCCTCGAAGAACTGCTTGGTCTCCGGGACGTTCTGGCGGATCAGCACACGCATCGCACGCTTGTTGCGCTCGAGCATGGCGTCCATCGCTGAATAGAGCACATCGTCACCGAAACGCTCGGCGATCTCGATGCAACGGGCGGCCGCGGTGCGCAGTGCCGCGGTGATCGCGTTGAAATCCGACAGGTTCCATTCCGGCAAACGGCAGTTGTGCAGGACAACGCGCAACACATCTTCGTTGAGCACGCCTGCCTTGAAGATCTTGGTGGGCGGGACAACGATCCCGTCTTCGTAGATCGTGGTGCCATCGGTCGGCAGCGACCCTGGGACCTTGCCGCCCACATCCGTCATGTGACCGAACATCGCCGACCAAGCGATGATGCGGCCGCCGCGATAGACCGGCATCAGCATGAGCCAGTCGTTGGCGTGGCTGATTGCGCCGTTGACCGAGTAGGGGTCGGAGGTGAGGAAGATGTCGCCCTCCTCCACCGTACCGTCGTAACCCTCCATGAAGCCCCAGATGAACGAACCGAACTGCCCGACGACCATCTTGCCGTCGGTGTTGGCGATCATCGGGAACTCGTCATGCTGCTCCCGGATGCCGGGCGACATCGCCGTCCGGAAGAGCACAGTGTCCATCTCGTAGCGCGCATTACGGAGCGCACTCTCGATGATATCGATGGTGACGGTGTCGACCTTCGTCTTCTTGAAGGGCTTCTTGTTACGCTGGATGATCGTTGCGGGCATGGGATTACTTCCTCTTGCCGGCGGCCTTCTTGGGCGCCTTGAAGTTATCGGGGTAGATGAGGATGCAACCGGACTTGTCCACATGGCCGGTGTGCTTCGGCAGGATGACCGAGGTGGAGTCCATCTCCACCACGATCGCCGGACCTCGGACCTTGTTACCGGCTTTGAACTTAGAGCGGTCATAGACGATCGCGTTGACGTTCTTGCCGTCCATGAAAGCTTTCTGCTTACCGACAATCGCCGCCTTCGGATCAGTGCCGCCTTTTGCGAGCGAGGTACGTTTGATCTTGATGCCCTGGCCCTGGACGGCGGCGCGCAGCGTGACGACTTCGTGCTCACGCGGCAGCGTAAAAGTGAAGAGCCGCTTGTGCTCCGCGTCGAACTTGTCGGCGATCGCCTTTAATCCCTTCTTCTGCAGATCGGCAAGATTCACCTCGACCGACAGGCGCAGGCCCTGGCCGTGGTAGCGCACATCCACTTGATAAGCGGTGCGGATCTCCGACTTCTTGACGCCCTCGGCCTCGATGCCCTTCGAGGCGTCGGTTGCGAGTCCCTTCAGGATCTTCTCGATCTCCTTGGCGGTGGTCTCGCTGAACTTGCGCACATAGGTGCGGGCACGCTCGTCGCGCACCGCCGTGGTGGCGTCACCCAGCGCGCAGAGCACGCCGGGGCCGGGCGGGATGATCGACGGCCATGAGCCGAGCAGTCGCGACAACGCGTTGGCATGCAACGGACCCGCCCCGCCGAACGCGATCAGCGCGTACTCGCGGGGGTCATAGCCCTGTTCAACGGACACGAGGCGCAGTGCGCCGACCATGTTCTCGTTGACGATGTTGTAGATGCCTTGCGCGGCCTGCTGGGTGGTGAGCCCGAGCGCAACGCCGATCTTCTTGACGGCAGTCGTGGCGAGCGCGCGGTCGAGGACCATGTCACCGCCGAGTTTTTGCATCTCGGGCAGATAGCCGAGAACGATGTTCGCATCAGCCACCGTAGGCTCCGTACCGCCGCGGTTGTAGGCAGCCGGGCCCGGGTCGGCGCCCGCCGACTGCGGCCCGACGCGTAGCGCCTTGGTGAGCTCAGGGACGTGGGCGATCGAACCGCCACCCGCGCCGACCGTGCGGATATCGACGGAGGAGGCGCGCACGGTGACATCGCCGACCGTCGTCTCACGGCGCAAGCGAGGCTGGCCACCGCTAATGAGGGCGACATCGGTCGAGGTGCCGCCGACATCCACGGTCAGCAGGTTCGGGAATCCGGCCTGCACGGCGACCCAAAGCGCGCCGGTGACACCGCCCGCAGGACCGGACATCAGCAGGTTGACAGGGAACTCCGCCGCCGACGAGGCCGAGGCAAGACCACCGTCCGAGCGAAGGATGTGCAGTTTGGCGTTCTTTGCGACCTTGGCGAGTTTGGCCTTGAGGTTGCTGACATAGCGGTCGACCCGCGGGCGGACATAGGAGTTCGCGACCGTGGTGACGGTACGCTCGTACTCCTGCATCTCCGGGACAACATCGGACGACAGCGAGACCGGCGTATTCGGCAACTCCTCGATCGCGATCTCGCGCACCCGCTGCTCATGCGCCGGGTTGGCGAACGAATTGATGAGCGAGACGGTGAGCGCTTCGATCTGCTGCGACTTGAGGGTGCGCAGGCTCTTGCGCAGCGCATCCTCGTTGAGACCGCGCACGACTTCACCCTTGGCGCTCACGCGTTCGTCGGCCTCGATGGTGCAGGAGAGCGGCGCCATCGGCAGGGACTTGTTGTAGATGATCCAGCCGCCGAGACCGCCCGGGACGTAGGAGCGCGCGATCTGCAGCACCTGCCGGTAGCCTTTGGTGGTGACGAGGCCGACACGGGCACCGGTGCCGGTGAGCACCGTGTTGGTGGCGACGGTCGTGCCGTGCATCACATGGTCGATGATCTGCGGGTCGATGCCCGCACGCTCACAGACGCGGAGGATGCCGTTGAGGACGCCGATCGATTGATCAGCCGGCGTGGAGGGGACCTTGGCGGACCAGGTCTGCCCCGATTTTTCGTGAACCAGCAGCAGATCTGTGAACGTGCCGCCGACATCTACACCCAGACGATATGACATGCGCCCCCCTTTGGGCTCTCGTTGTAGTGAGAACGATTGAGTATCCGGCCTAGCGGCCGCCCACGCAATGCATGGCCGCCCACATGGCTTGGGATATCGCGGCAGACCGTCGCGTGGCGGTCAGACCGCGCGCGAGGCCGCCGGAAAATTGCCCGCCTTCAACAGCATCCCCGGGACGGTCCGCCCCAGGGTCTGCTGCAACCACTCGCTGATCGCGAGGAGCCGGTCGAGGTCTACGCCTGTGGCGACACCGGAGCGCCCGAGCAGATAGACCAGATCCTCGGTCGGGATGTTGCCGGTCGCCGACGGCGCGAATGGACAGCCGCCGATACCGCCTGCGCTCGCATCGAGCGCCACCGCACCCGCCATGACGGCCGCATAGGCATTGGCGAGGCCGGTGTTGCGTGTGTTGTGAAAATGACCGCGCAGCCGGATACCGGGCAGCGCTTCACGTCCTCGGCCGAAGACCTCTGCGACCTGAGCAGGGACGCCGACGCCGATGGTATCGGCGAACGCGATCTCGTAGGGCCCCGCCTCGGCGACCCGTCGCGCGATGTCGATGACCCGCTCGACGGGCATCTCGCCTTCGAAGGGGCAGCCGAACGAGGCGCCGATCGTGATGGTCGGGCGCAACCCTGCCGCATTGGCCTCGCGCGCGATCTCGAGCCACGCAGCGATGGATTCCTCGGTGCTGACGCCCTGATTGCGCCGGTTGAAGGTGTCGCTTGCGACCACGGCCATACCGATCTCGTTGCAACCGGCGGCAGCGGCACGCTCGTAGCCGCGGCGATTAAGCACCAAGCCGATGAAGTGAACGCCCTCGCGTCTGCGAAGACCGCTGAGCACCGCTTCCGCATCCGCCATCTGGGGGACCTTTTTGGGATTCACGAAGCTCGTGACCTCAATCCTGCGCAAACCCGCATCGAACAGTTGTTCGATGAACTCGATCTTGGCGGCGGTCGGGAACACGCCAGGTTCGCTCTGCAGGCCATCACGCGGGCCGACCTCGACGATCTCGACACTCGGGGTCATGGGCGTTCCTCGGAAATCAAGTGATGGGCAGATGCGTGACGCGCAGATGGGTGATCAAGCAGTTGAGTGATTAAGTAGACGCGCTCCTAGTTTAGTCCATCCTGTCGGTGATGCGTCCCGCGAGGTGACGGGGCGACCTTGACCCGCGTCGTTGGTGTGGGTACAAACGCGAGCGACTGTCACCGTCAGGAGATCCCACATGTCCGCCGACCCGAAATTTAAACATGGCCCGTTGTCCGATTTGCGGGTAATCGAGATGGGGACGCTGTTGGCCGGACCGTTCTGTGGCCAGCTGCTCGGCGATATGGGTGCCGAGGTCATCAAGGTCGAGCCGCCCGGTCAAGGCGACCCAATGCGGGTGTGGGGCCGTCAGAAAGCCGGGGAGCCCTCCCTCTGGTGGCCGGTGGTCGCCCGTAACAAAAAAGCCATCACCCTCGACATGAGGCAGGAAGAAGGACAGAGCATTCTCAAGGACTTAGTGAAGAATGCTGATTTTTTACTTGAGAACTTCAGGCCCGGAACCCTGGAGAAATGGAACTGCGGTTACGAGGAACTCTCGCGCATCAACCCGCGGCTGATCATGATCCGGGTCTCCGGCTACGGCCAATCCGGCCCCTATTCCCACCGAGCCGGGTTTGGTGCCATCGGCGAGGCCATGGGCGGCATGCGCTATGTGGTCGGCGATCCGTCGACCCCACCGTCACGGATGGGTGTCAGCATCGGCGATGAACTGGCGGCGACCTTCGCTTGCCTCGGCGCCCTCTCCGCCCTGCACTATCGCGAACGCACCGGTCGTGGGCAGGTGGTGGATTCAGCGCTTTATGAAGCGGTGCTGGCGATGATGGAATCGCTGATCACCGAGTACGACAAGACCGGCTTCATCCGTGAGCGCACCGGCGCGATCCTGCCGAACGTCGCACCGTCGAATGTCTACAAGACGCTCGATGGCCTCGTGCTGATCGCCGCCAACCAGGACACCGTCTTCGCTCGCCTGTGCGAGGCGATGGAACAACGGGAATGGCCGAAAGACCCGCGCTTCGTCAATCATCAAGCCCGCGGCACCCACCAGCGCTTGCTCGACGGGCTGATCGAGGCCTGGACCCAGACGCTGACCACCTCTGAAGTACTCGACTCGATGGACAAACACGGAGTGCCTGCGGGGCTGATCTATCGTGCGCCCGACATGCTCGAGGATCCGCACTTCAAGGCTCGCCAAGCCATCGTCACCACCCAGCACCCGTACTTCGGCGACCTCAAGATGCAGAATGTCGCCCCGAAGCTCTCCGAATCTCCGGGCGGGATCCGCTCCGCCGCGCCGACGACACTCGGCGAACACAACGACGAGATCTACAGCCGGCTGCTCGGTTTTAGCGCCGAACGATTGGGTGCCCTGCGGGCGGCAAAAGTAATCTGACCCGATGAACGAATCCCTGGCTGACAACTACGCCCGCGGAGGCTTCGGTCAAGCGCTTCCTTGGGGGCGACGCCCCGCGCTGCTGGTCATCGACTTCGTACAGGCCTATCTCGTCCCCGGTTCTCCGCTCTACGCGGGCGTCGAGCAGACCCGAACGGATTGCGAGGTGTTGTTGCGGGCGGCGCGCGTGGCCGCTATCCCCATCGTCCACACCTCGGTCGCCTACCAACCAGGCGGCCGCGATGGTGGCGTCTTCTTCCGGAAAGTCCCAGCGCTCGCCTGTTTCGAGTCCGGTCGGCACCCTGAGTTGGCGCAGTTCGCGAGCGGGCTTGAACCGCTCGCGGGTGAGACCCACATTATCAAGCAGTACGCCAGTGCGTTCTTCGGCACCCCCCTCGCTTCGACCCTGACGGCGCTCGGCGTCGACACGGTGCTGATCGCGGGCGTCTCCACCAGCGGCTGCGTACGGGCGAGCGCGGTAGATTGCTGCCAACACGGTTTCGTCCCGGTCATCGTGAGGGAGGCGGTCGGTGACCGCGCATCCGGCCCGCACGAGTCGAACCTGTTCGATCTGCAAGCCAAGTACGCCGAGGTCACGACCCTAGAGCGTGCGCGGCTGTACCTTGCCGAGCTGTCGCCCCCTCACACCGCTGGAACGCCATGACCACACTCGGCCCGATTTCCTGCGTCACCCTCGCCACACCCGATGTGCAAGGCATGGTAGACGCCTATGGCCTCTATCTTGGCCATCAACTCATCGACCATGGGCGGATCAGCCCCCGGCTGGCACGGCTTTGGGCGCGCCCCCTGCTCGCCGGCCGTCGCTACGCGACGATGTTGCCGCAAGGTGACGGGCCGACCTTTCTGCGGTTCGTCGAGAGCCGCACACCCGCGAGCTACAAGCCCTTCTGCCATTTCGGATGGAACGCGGCGGAGCTCATGGTCCAGGACACAGATGCCTGTGCCGAGCGACTGGCGAATTCGCCTTTTCCGATCATCGGGCCGCCCGCGGATCTTTCGTTCTCCGACAAGATCCGTGCGTTGCAAGCCCTCGGGCCTGCCGCCGAGTCCCTCTACCTCACTTCCTTCAAGGAACGCTTACCGGAGTTCGACACGCCGGAGGCGCGCCACGCCATCGATCGGGTGTTCATCGTGATCTTGGGTGCACCTTCCGCTGCGGCTGCGAATGCGTTCTATTCGTCGCATTTCGGTGTGGCCACAGCCCCGGTGATCCCTGCCGTGATCTCGGTGCTCTCCCACGCGCAGCAGCTGCCGGTCGACACCCTGCATGATCTTGCGGCGTTGACGCTGCAGGGACAATCATTCATCGAAGCCGACACGATGCCGGCGACCACGCTTCCTCGGCCAGCGATCGATGGCGAGCTGCCGCCCGCAATCGCGATGGTGAGCTTCGATGTCGAGTCTTTCCCGAGCGAACTCGACTACCTCGCTGCGCCTCAGTCGTTGCCTGAAGCGCCCTATCATGGCCGCCGAGCTGCGGTTTGCATCGGCGCTGCGGGCGAGTGGATCGAGCTGATAGAGCGGCGATCATCCCCCTAAAACGGCCGCCGGGCCTAAACCCGGCTGCCGGAATAGCGGTCAGCGCGTGCGCAACTTCCAGTACCCGGCGACGCGCTCGGTGAAGGGATTGCCCTTGGCCGCGTCGAATGCAGCGGCCGCACCGACTTTGTCACCCGCCTTCAAGCGTGCGATGCCCAACGACAGATTCGCATTGGCGAGATCCTTCACGCCGCCCCGGGCGAGCCCTCGCTCGATGGCGGCGGCGGCCTCGGCCGGCTGACCGTAGCTGAGGTAGGCCTGTCCGAGCCGGACTTCGGGCGTGCCGGTCTTGGCGGCTGCGGCGTCCTTTGCCTGCCTCGCCAATGTGGCGCGGTCAGGGGCTGCCGCGACCTTCGCCGACTGCAGGAGATTGTTGGCGCCCGGTGTCGCCTTCCCGGGCGCACCGAACTTGCCGGCGGCGATAGCGGCTTCCATGACCGACTGGGCTTCGCCGGGGTACCCTTTCTCCAGGGCGAGCGACACGTACTCTGACACATCTTCGCCGAGCTTGAGTGCGCCCACCTCGTTACCCAGCCGCAGCACACTCAAGGTCTGCTCGGCTGGCGCGGATCGGATCAGCAGCAGGTAAAGGTTAGCCCAAGCTTCCACCGAGGGTGCGTAGACGACCTGTTTGTCTACGGCCCGGAGTGTGCACCCTTCGTCTTTGGCACGGACGCAGGCGCTCGTCCAAAGCCCGAGCGCGATCTCCGGCGGTGTTTCGTTGCGCTGCTCCAGTTCCCGCACCCACGGCTCGATGAAAGCCACCGTACCCGCATAGTCCGGAGTCAGGTAAAGGGCCTGCCCCACCATGACCCGGAGGTCATTGTTGGCGGGTTCAGCGGCGATGGCGAGCGTGCCGTACTCGTTGACCTTCGCGTAGTTCTTGAGCTGGTAGTTGACCTGCATCAATTGTTTGTGGCGCTGCTTGATCGCTGCAGCATCCATGAACCCGTTCGCCTGGCCGACCGCGAGTCCCTTGACGAGTGCCGCCTCCGCGCCCGGGAAGTCGTTGCTCCGCGCCGCACACGGGACTCGCAACTCGTTGATCGCATAATCGTCGTAGGGCGAGCGCTCGGGCATCATTTCCGCTGCAGCCAACGCGGCGAGGCACGCGTTCCAATCCTCGGCTTTGATGGCGGCTTGGGCCGCTTGGGCTTGCTTGGAGATGACCTTGCTTACGGTCGGCCCTTTGGCCGCCGGAGGTGCCTTACCGTCCTTGGCCTTCTGAGCGTGGAGCGAGGGCGCCGCGCCGAACAACGCAGCGCAGAGTACGGCGATACGGACAGCTTGGCTGAGCGTCATGGTGGTCTCCAGAGCGTGGCGTTTGATGTGGGGGACGGCCTAGGGCAGGATCACTGAGCGCGAAGCGCCCAAAGCTTGGCAACCCGCTCGAGTCCGGGATCGCCCTTGACCGACTTGAAGGCCTTCACCGCTGCGGGCTTGTTGCCCGCTTTGTGCTGCGCCAAACCGAGCACGAGCGGGGCTTCGCCGGGCGTCTTCCCGTTGCCCTTCTTGACCGCACGTTCAGCCGCTGCAACCGCTTGGGCATTCATCCCGTAGCTCATGTAGGCCTGCGCGACGCGCAGATCGTCATCGGCAGAGGCACCCGCCGCCGCCGCACGATCGGCGGCAGACAGACCTGCCTTATCAGCCGCCACCTTTGCCTTCGCCGAGTTCAGCAGGCGGGTGTTGCGGTCGATATCGCGCTGCTCAGTGAAGATCTTACGGGCGAACGCAGTCTCCATGACTGAGGTGGCTTCGCCGGGCAGCCCGCGCTCGAGCGCCAACTGCGCAAGTTCCGTGTAATCGCTGCCACGCGACAACGCGCCGACCTCCGACGCAAGCCGGAAGGCATTCATAAGGGTGACATCCGGACCGCCCTTCAGCATCGACTGCATGAGGCTCGCCCAGCCGTCAGGGTTCGGATAATAGGTGACGAGCTTCTCGAACCCTGCGGTCTCGCAGGCGGTGTCCTTCAGCTTGATGCAAGCGTTCAGGTTGAGCTGCAGATAGTTCTGCCGGGGTGGCTGGCCGCGTCGTTCCGTCTGGCTGATGAGTTCAGCGGTTAAGCTGCGAGTCGATTTGAAGTCCCCCTGCTGGTAGTAGGACTGCGCGAGCAGCGTGTTGACATCGCCATCCGCGGAACCGTTCTTCTGGGCCTGACGGCCATACTCGATCGCACGGGGGTAGTTGCGGTTGTTGTAGTGAAGCTGCATGAGCGCTTTGACGCGGGCGCCCTTATTGGCCGCAAACTGCGTTCCGAGGTTCGACTCGTAGGCGCGGATCGCGGTATTGCTATCGCCTGAGGACAAGGCGCAATAGCCGCGGAGCTCGTTGATGACGAACGAGTCGTATGGACTCAGACCGCCAGCGCTCTCGGCCTCACGAAGTTTCGACAGGCATTCCCCCCATCGACGCGACTTGCTGGCCGTCTGCGCAGCAGCCAAGGTCTTGGCCACACCTTTACTGACCGACTGCGCCTTGACGACTGGCGTCATCAGCAACAAGGCCGCCGCTGCGACCGCCCAACCGAACACTCGAGTCATCATGTACCCCCTATCGTGCAGCCCGAAAGCCACATAAAAAAACGCCGCATCCTTAAGGGGGATGCGGCGAGGTGTTGATTGCTGTCAGACCCCCGCCGACGGGCGGGGCTCAATCAGCGAATTCGGAGACGTTCACGAAACCGATCTTCTTCATCCGGTTCCGTTGTGCCGACGCGAGGACACGCGCGACGACGTCGTATTTCGCACGCTTGTCAGGCCGCATGTGCAACTCAGGCTGCGGGTCCTTTCGTGACTCCAATCGGAAAAACTTCTCCAGTACCTCGAGGTCTTGGATCGCAGTGCCGTTCCAGAGCACCGTGCCATCGAAATCGATTTCGATGGTGATCACTTCCGGTTGAACCGGCGGCGGTGGTGCATCCGTCGGACGCGGCATATCGAGCTTCACGGCATGCGTCATCACCGGAATGGTGATGATGAACATGATCAGCAACACCAGCATGACGTCGATGAGCGGCGTCGTGTTGATGTCGCACATCTCATTGCTTTCGCTGCTTCCTACACTCATTCCCATGTTACGAATCCCCTGAGTCAGCGAACGCCGCGGATGCCGCGGTCGGGTTCGGTGATGAAGCCCACTTTCACGATGCCGCCACGCTGGATCGAGTACATCACCTTGCCGACATCTTCGTACCGCGCGTCCGCATCCCCGCGAATGTGGACCTCAGGCTGCGGAACCTTGACGGCTTCAACCTTTACGAGCTCGATCAGTGCCGTCGTGTCCGGTACCAAGTTGTTGTTCCAGTAGATCGCACCGGCGGAGTCAACCGCCACGGTGATGTTCTCCGGCGTGGTCGCTGTAGCGATGTTCGCGGCCTTCGGCAGCGTCACTTTCACGGTCTTTGTGATCACCGGAATGGTAATCAGGAAGATGATCAACAGCACCAGCATGACATCCACGAGCGGCGTGGTGTTGATGGTGGAGATCGGCTCGTCAGCCTCTGAGGATCCAACGCTCATCGCCATGTCAGGTCACCTCTGCCCGGTCAGCGCGCGGGGTGGGCAAACCCACCCCGACGCGCGTCCGGAAACTTGCCAATGCGGATGATTACTTCTTAACTGCGGCGACCGCGGCGGCCTGGGGGACCGCGATGCGCGCACCCGTGACCAGCGAATCGTGCAGGTCAGAGGTGAAATTCGCCAAGTCGCCCTGGATCGCCTTGTTACGACGGCCGAGCCAGTTGTACGCCATGACCGCCGGCACTGCGACCGCGAGGCCGATCGCCGTCATGATGAGGGCTTCACCGACCGGTCCTGCGACTTTGTCGATGCTGGCCTGACCCGAGACGCCGATCGCGACCAGCGCGTGATAGATACCCCACACCGTACCGAACAGACCGACGAACGGCGCCGTGGAGCCGATCGTCGCGAGTACGGCCATCCCGCCCGCCAGATTGAAGTTGACGGCATCGAGCGACCGCTGCAACGACATGACCATCCAGTCGTGGAGACCGACGCGATCGGAGGCCGAACGACCTTCGAGATGCTGCTGGGCGCGCAATCCGTCTTCCGCGATCGAGCGGTAGGTGTCGTCCTTCGGCATCTTGTCCACCGCCTCACGCAGGGACCCGGCCGTCCAGAACTTCTGCTCAGCGAGCTTGGAGGACGCGATGAGCTTGCGCTGGTCGATCAGCTTCATTACCAGGATGTACCAGGTGGCGAGCGACATGATCATCATGATGATCAGCGTGCCTCTTGCGACGACGTCTCCTTGGGCCCAAAGGGCACCGAGACCATACGGATTATCGACTACGACGGTGGCGGCTTGATTTTCCATGTTTTCCTCTGCGGTGTACGGGCGAGGACATGACCCCTCGCCACAAAAAAGACTCGGTAGGGTCAGTCGGTCAGCTTGAAACGGACATTGAATGAGGAGCAGGACAGAACAGGCGTCCCATCCTCGGTGCCCGGAGTCCAACGTGCTCGGCGGGACCACTTCAAAGCAGCCTCGTCGAGTGATGCGTTACCCGAGCCGTTTGCAACGGTCGGATCTTGCGCCATCTTTCCATCCGGACCGACACACATGCGGACCGTGGTCACACCCTGGATCTCTGCGCGACGCGCCGAGGCAGGGTAGAACTCGTCCGTGGACGGAGATCGGCGCAGGTCAATCTTGGCAGCGACGCGGACGGTTTTCCGCTCGACCACCGCGACCGGTGCGGGTCGTGGTACCGGGCGGTCGGTCACGTTGCTGATGGCGGTCGTGTTCATCTCCATCGGGATGTCGATCGAGATGTCCGGCGGCGGCACCTGCACCGGCGGGCGCTCCATCTGCGGCGGCGGCGGCGGCGGCGGCTTGTCCTCAGGCTTGAGCTCTTCGATCATATCCGTGATCAAAGGCGCGGCGATCACTTCGATGGCATTGCGTGCCAGACCGGACACGAGGCCGTATAGCAACAGGAGGTGGAAGACGATGATGCCCACCAAGACGCCCATTCGGCGGGAATTGTTCTGCTGTACGTATAAAGCCATGGTCTCTCACGCCGTTGTGCGGCGATTGCTCGCCCGGTTGTGCCTAACTGGAACGGGAAACTACCCGTGTTCTGTGACAGGTGCAACCTCAACCTCGATATCACCTGGACCGTAAGGCCCGGATGACGCCGAAGACCCTGCTAACCGAACTGACAGTGGTGTCAAGACGGGGGTTAACCTTGGATCGCCCCTGCGATTCGATGTGCCCCTCACTGCTGCACTCTAACCGCCCCGATGCGACCTGACAACCGTCTGAAAGGTCAATCTGTGATGGCCCCTTCGGAAGCGCTACGCACAATGCGCGCGTATTTCGCGAGCACGCCTGTCGTCGCATAAGGCTTCGGCGCTTTCCACGCCTTGCGGCGCGCACGCCATTCACTTGACGAGACCTCTGCATCGATACGCCGAGTCACGGCGTCGATGGTGATGCGATCGCCGTTGCGCAGCAGCGCAAGCGGCCCGCCGAGCGCGGCCTCCGGCGAGATGTGCCCGACGACGAAGCCGTGGCTACCGCCCGAGAAACGCCCGTCCGTGATCAACGCGACCTTGTCGCCGAGACCACGACCCATGATCGCGCCCGTGGGACTCAGCATCTCGCGCATGCCCGGCCCGCCCCGCGGGCCCTCGTGGCGGATGACGACCACATCACCCGCCTTGACGCGTCCCGCGAGTAT
>CAMAQZ010000020.1 GCA_945860725.1 Klebsiella pneumoniae
ACGATGAGGATGACGAGCGGCACGAAGTGCCGGTCGGTGTGCCGCGCCCACGCGAGCCATGAGGGCTCGGCCAACCACGCGGCGAGCAGGACCACCACCAGCAGCACATGGACGCGCGCCAGCACGCAGATCCGGCAGGTGGTGCGAAGAGGTGCTGCCGTCGCGGCGCGAACCCTCCCGGTGACGTCACTGTTCACTGCTCCTGCCCCGGGCTAGGGCGGCGTGTCAGGTCGCGAACCAATCTCATGTGACGGGCCGTGTCCTGCGCGTTCCTGCCGAAAGAATGCCCGGTATAGAAGTTCACGCTCCAGTAGCGACCGAAGGACCAGTCGTTTTCCGACGAGGTCCAATAGGCGGCCGCCATCGTGTTCGGATAGAGGCGTCCGTCAATCTTCGGTGGCGGACAGTCGGCACAGACCAGGCTTTGGAGCTCCGACAGTGTCGGCAGGCGCCATGCCCCCCCGAGCTCGCGGCTTGCCAACGCGGCTGCTTGTCCCGCTTGCGCTAAGGTGAGCGTCTGCGCCACGCCGATGCAGGTGAAGCCGTTCCATACTTGACCCATCGAGCACCGTAGCCATTCAAGGCCGGCAACACGATCGGGGATCGTGAACTGTTCGAGTTGGGTGGGCGTCGGCTCAGTCACCCGGGCACCTTGGGCGACGGAAAGCGCCCCCAATCCCGTCGTGAGGGCGACGAAGACGACCCCTCTGATCATCCCAGCGACCGAGCGTACAGACATCCTACGGAGTCATCTGGCCGGGTGGCCTTGCCGATGGCCTGACGGGCACCGTTAAACGACCGCCTGTCGGACAATAAAGATCCATTCCGGAGTATAACAAAAGACATTAATCTGTCGACTAATCACTGTTTTGTCGGCACATCGCCGGGCATGGAGATGAACTCGCGATGGACATCGCAACGATCCTCGGCTTGGTCGGCGCTCTCGGGGTTGTGCTGTGGGCGATCTTGATGGGCGGCTCCATCGGCGCCTTCATCGACGGCCCGTCGGTCGCGATTGTCGTCGGTGGAACGATCTCGGTGGTCCTGTCGCGCCATACCCTCGCGGATTTCATGGGCCACCTGGCGGGCGCGGCCAAGGCGTTTGCACCCAAATCACAGAAACTCGACACCCTGATCGCGGTGCTGCCGGAATACGGCATGCTCGCCCGCCGTGATGGGATGCTCGCCCTCGAGGCCAAAGCGGCCGAAACCGAGGAGCGCTTCCTGAAGTCCGGTCTGATGTTATTGGCGGATGGACACGACGAGGGTACCCTCACCACCCGTTTGCGCAATGAAATGGATGCGATGGACCGGCGACACGGTGCCGTCATCGCGGCTTGGCAGGGATGGGTCGACGTCGCGCCTGCGATGGGGATGATCGGCACGCTGGTCGGGCTCGTCCAGATGCTCGGGAACATGTCCGATCCAAAGTCGATCGGACCGGCGATGGCGCTCGCGTTGCTCACGACGCTGTACGGCGCCTTGATCGCCAATGTCGTCGCCGGCCCCATCACCAATAAATTGAAGATCTACCATGCCGAAGAGATGATCTACCGCGAGGCGGTGCTCACTGGATTGCAGGGGATCGCACGCGGCGACAATCCGCGGATGATCGGCGATACCATCGTCGCCTTGCTGCCGCCTGCAGCACAGACCAAGCTCACCAAGGCTTGACTCATCGTGATGAGCGCCGTCACCGACCAGGTCCCCGGTGAGCCTAATGTGCCCGAGACGACATCCGCCGCTCGGGCTGTGGAGGCATCGGCCTCCAGCAACAATCGTACGAAGCGATCGCCCGAATGCCCGTCAGGGGCGCCGCCTTGGATGACTACGTTCGCGGACATGGTGACGCTGCTTCTTGCGTTCTTCGTGCTCATGCTCTCCTTCACTGAAATGAACGTGCCGAAGTTCAAGCAGGTCAGCGGAAGCATGAGCGAAGCGTTTGGTGTGAAAAAAGCTGATTCGGTCAGAGAGCCGACCCAAGACGCTGCGGCGCTCGACTTGAACTTCGCGCCATCACCGACAATCACCTTGGTCGATAACATCCAGCAGCCGACGCCAGACCCGGCGCAACCGGGGATGCAAGGCGCGAGCGGTCCGGATGTCGTGGAGCAAGACGCAAACATAATCCGACAGGCGCTCGCTGCCGAGGTCGCAGCGGGCGTTGTCGATGTGAGAGTGTCCGCGACGCGTGTCACCGTGGCGTTTAACCCTGATGCCAATGCCCCAGCGGTCCGACAGATCGCGGCGGCGCAAGCTGTCGCGTCGGGTGTCAAGATCCTGACCGAACTGACGCCCCGATTAAGTACGGAAGTCGCGGTGATCGGAGCGACCAAGATATTGGTCGATGCCGTCGGTAGCCAAGATCGATCGGCTCCCGAAAGGGGATACGGTGGAGGTGCCGATGTCGCCGGCGTCGCGGCCGTTGCACAGCTATTTGAATCGGCGTTCGCCCGCGAGATCCGCGATCGGCTCGTCGAGGTCGAGCGCAAGCAAGGCGCAGTCGTGGTGAAAGTCGGAGCCGGTGGTGCGTTCCCGACAGGCGACGCCACCCTGACGCCGTTCATCACCCGGATCATCGAGAGAATAGGTACGGCAGCGAGGTCTGCGGACGCGCGGATCGTGATCGGTGGGCATACGGACAGCGTGCCCATCAGCACGATGAAGTACCGCGACAACTGGGATCTTTCGGCTGCGCGTGCCGTGTCGGTGGTCCGTGAACTCGTCGTGAACCGTGGCTTCGACGCTGCGAAGATCGAGGCTCAAGGGTTCGGCGACACTCGAGCCGTCGCAGACAACGGTACGGCCGAAGGCCGGAGTCGCAATCGCCGGATCGAGATCGAAGTCCGGTTGTCCGAGGCGCCTTAAGATGCAAATATTGACCTACGCTGACGGCAGGATCGGTCTCGCGCTCATCCCTGACCGTCTGCGCAAGATGCTGGCCGATGACGCTGCGCTGCTTTCGACGCAAGCCACGCTGGTGGTCGACTACCGTCCTGCAGCGGATGCCTTAGCGATAGGCAACATCGAGACGGACCGTTTGTCGGTCTTCACGTTGCCCGACCACGGTAGCCGGACCGAGTACCTGGTGCGGTTCCAGCGGGGGCTGCTGGCCTGGTCGGTGTTGACCTCAGGCATCGAAAATTTCATTGAGTTCGACCGCAGGTTCATCCAACCGTTCGTGCTCAGCATGCGATCAGCGAATGGCGTAGGCCCCTCCAGACCACCGACCTCCGGATTCCTCAGCTGATTCCGGGAGGGCGCACCGGGCTCTGCGTCAGTCCCCGTTCGTACCAGTCCTTCGAGCGGTTCACGGCGCGCACCACCACCAGCATGAACGGCACTTCGACGAGCACGCCCACCACGGTCGCGAGCGCGGCGCCGGATTGGATGCCGAACAGACTGATCGCCACTGCGACAGCGAGCTCAAAGAAATTTGAGGCGCCGATCAACGCAGACGGCCCGGCGACCTGATGCGGTTCGCGCGCGAGACGGTTTAGGCCATACGCGAGCGACGAGGTGAAGAACACCTGTATCAGGATCGGCACCGCCAGAAGAGCGATGACGAGCGGCTGCTGTAGCACGGCCTGTCCCTGCAACCCGAACAGCAGCACGAGCATCGCCAGCAAAGCCGCGATGGACGCGGTGCCTGCGGCGCCCTCGAAGCGGGCCATCGTGGCAGGTCCGGCGCGCAGCAGCCGACGTCGGATCCATTGCGCAATCAAAAGCGGCCCGCCGATGTAGAGCACGACCGACGCCAGCAGCGTCTCCCAGGGCACCGTGATGCTTGATATCCCGAGCAGCAGCGCCACGATGGGTGCGAACGCGACCACCATGATCGCGTCGTTGAGCGCCACCTGCGATAAGGTGAACACCGGATCGCCACGGGTCAAACGGCTCCAGACGAACACCATCGCCGTGCAGGGCGCCGCCGCGAGGATGATCAGCCCGGCGATATACTCGCCGATCCGCTCTGCAGGCAGCAGGTCGGCGAATAGGTGCTGCAGGAAGAGCACGGCGAGCAGCGCCATCGAGAACGGCTTCACCAACCAGTTGACGAACAGGGTGATGCCGATGCCGCGGGCGTGACGCGTCACATTACGGACGGCGCGCAGATCGATTCGCACCAGCATCGGGATGATCATCAACCAGATTAGCAAACCCACTGGGAGGTTGATCTGTGCGTACTCCATCGCAGCGAGCGATGCGAAGGTCTGCGGTGCGAGCCCCCCCAACAAGATGCCGAGCGCGATGCAAGCCAGCACCCAGATCGTTAGATAGCGTTCGAAGAATCCCATGGGTTAATCCTGTGTCGAAGCCTTATACGCCCGACAGCCGTCGGGCGCTGTCGGCGATCCGATGAGGCGTCAACGCCTCGTCCGGCAGCGTGACGAAAGCGTCGATCCGACGGCGCATCCGATCGAGCGTGTCCTGGAAAGCCCGCAGTTTCACCGCATCCGGCGCATCGCCTGCACTGGGGTCGTCATAGCCCCAGTGCACCATGGCAGGCGCCCCCGGGAACACGGGACAGGCCTGATCAGCGGCGCCGCAGACCGTGACTACGAGATCGATCCGCGGTGCGTCGTTGCCGAGAAATACGCTCCAGCTCTTGCTGCGCAGCCCTTGGATGTCGATCCCGTCCTCTTGCAGTGTGCGCAGTGCGAGCGGGTTCGGTTGGCCGCTGCTGCGCGGGGTACTGCCGGCGGAATACGCGATGAAGCGGCCCCCACCGATATGGTTCAGATAGGCCTCGCCCAGGATGCTACGGGCGGAGTTGTGGGTGCAGAGGAACAGCACTGAGGTGGGGTCTGGTCGATCCATGGTGTTCCTCTACAGGTGTCCCGGTGACGGAGGTCCGCGACGTCGGACGCTACGGTAGTATTATCCCATGAACATTTCACGCATCTTGCTGTCGGCGACCTGTGTCGCCTTGTCGTCCGCCGCGTTCGCCGTCGGATCCACGGCTGCGCCCGTCACCGAGACCGCTGATGTCCGGGCCTCGGCCTTCTTCGAGCGCGCGTTCGATGAGCGTGTCGCCGCGAGTCCGGAGTTCGCGGCGCAGCTCGGTCAGCGGCTGCGCTACGACGAGTGGACGCCGATCACCGAAGCCGAACGGGCCGCGGGCCTCGCGCGCACCGGTCGCCAGCTCGCCGAGCTCGAGCGTGACTTCGACCGCAATGCGCTGGCGCTGCAAGGGAGACTCTCCCACGACATCTTCGTCGCCAACGCGAAGCGGACGATCGCAGGAGCTGAGTGGCAGTATCACGGCTATATCTTCGACCAGATGAGCGGTCTGCAGTCGCGGATCCCCGCGTTCCTCATCAACACCCATCGGGTGGAGAGTGTGGTGGATGCCGAGGCCTATATCGCGCGCCTCGAGGGCGTCGCGAAACGGGTCGACGAGGCGATCGCTTGGGCGACTAAGTCCGAGCGCCGCGGCATCCTGCCGCCGAAGTTCGTGTTCCCTTATGTCGCCTCCGACGCCCGCAATGTCATCACCGGTGCGCCGTTCGGCGACGGATCGGACAGCCCGCTGTGGGCGGACATCAAAGCCAAGGTGGGCGCGCTGGGATCGACGGACGACGCGACGCGCGCGCGGTTGTTGGCCGCCGCGGAGCGGGCGCTGCGCGGGTCCGTCGGGCCGGCCTATCAGCGCATCATCGCTTATGCGGAAGGCGCCGAGCGCCGCGCCGGCACCGACGATGGCATCTGGCGATTGCCGCAGGGTGTCCGCTATTACGACCACCTGCTTGCGGGGTATACCACCACCTCGATGACCGCCGAGCAGATCCATGCGGTGGGGCTCGCCGAGGTTGCGCGCATCGAGGACGAGATGCGCGCCATCATGAAGCAGGTCGGCTTCAAAGACGACCTGCCGGAATTCTTCGAGACAGTGCGGACGGATCCGCGGTTCTACTATCCCGATACGCCGGACGGCAGGACGGCCTACCTCGCCGAGACGACCCGCGTGATCGACGACATGCGCACGCGCTTGCCGCAGCTCTTCCGCACGCTGCCGAAGGCGCCGATGATCGTGAAGGCGGTGGAACCGTTCCGCGAGAAGTCGGCGGGCAAGGCGTTCTACTCATCGCCGTCCGCGGACGGCAAGCGCCCCGGTGTCTACTACGCCAACCTCTACCGCATGGCCGACATGCCGAAGTACGAACTGCCTGCGCTCGCCTACCATGAAGGCATCCCGGGTCATCATATGCAGCTCGCGATCGCGGGCGAACTCGACGAGCTGCCGCGCTTCCGCCGCTTCGGTGGCTTCACGGCGTACTCGGAGGGTTGGGGTCTCTACACCGAGCGCCTGCCGAAGGAGCTTGGCCTCTACGCCGATCCCTACGAGGATTTCGGACGTCTCACCATGGAGATGACGCGCGCGGTGCGCCTGGTGGTCGACACCGGCCTGCACGCCAAGCGTTGGACGCGCGAGCAGGTGATCGCGTACCACCTTGAGAAGCTGCCGATGACGCGCGACGCGGCCACTAAAGCCACCGAGCGCTACATCGTCATGCCAGGGCAGGCCACGGCCTATACGGTCGGCATGCTCAAGATCGTGGCGCTGCGCGAGAAGGCGAAGGCAGCGCTTGGTCCGCGCTTCGACATCCGGGATTTCCACGATGTGGTGCTGCGTTCAGGGGCTTTGCCGCTCGATCTGCTCGAGCAGCAGGTGGACGGCTGGATCGCGGCGACTCGTTAACGCAGTTCGTACTCGAAGGTGCTGACGACACGCAGGCGCTTGGTCCGTGAACTGCGATCGTCACTGCCCGGATTGTCACCTGAGGGACTCACCCATGATCCGCTTCGCCTTATTGATCGGATCTACATTGGTCGGATCTGCGTTGCTTGGACCTGCGGCGATGTCCGCTTCCCCGGTCGTTGAGGCAACCGAGTTTAAGACCGGCAAAGAGATCAAGGTCGGTCTTGAGGGTTGGGTCGACAAGGCTTCCACCGAATATATCCGTGACAGCATGGCCTTCGGCTACGTCATCGGCGTGCACGACGCCCTGGCAGGGTCGGCGGTCTGCGGTGGCGACGACGTCACCCAAGGGAAGGTCATCGATGTCGTCTTGACGTATATGCGCCAGAACCCCGAGGTTCTCGATCACAGCGCAGACCGTGTGATCGCTGCGGCGCTCGAGACCGTCTGGCCTTGCTAAAAGAGCTGACCCCCGATGCGTGTTCTATAGAGGGGGGAGAGTCCTAGTCGCTACTTTGCCTTATCTTTGACTGCGATCGCTGTCAGGTCATAGGCATCGGCACCAGTGATCCGCACGCGCGCGAACTCGCCGACCGCGAGCTTGGCGCTTTTCTTCACCCGCACCACGCCGTCAATCTCGGGCGCATCGCCGCGCGACCGCGCGATCGCCGTGCCGCCCTCGATACCATCCACCAGAACGGTCTCCTCGCGACCGACCCTCGTCGCGAGCCGGGCGGCGCTGATGCGCTGTGCGCGTTCCATGAAACGGGCGAGGCGCTCTTCCTGGATCGCAGGGTCCACATGCGCGCCCGCGTTGTTGGCGCGTGCGCCCTCGACGGGTGAATATTTGAACGCACCGACCCGATCGAGCTGGGCCTCCTCGAGCCATGCGAGCAGCTCCTCGAACTCGGCCTCGGTCTCGCCCGGGAAACCGACGATGAAGGTGCTGCGAAGGACCAGCTCCGGGCAGACACGCCGCCACTCACGCAACCGGTCGAGCGTACCCTCGGCGGCTGCGGGCCGCTTCATACGCTTCAGTACGGTCGGACTGCCATGCTGAAACGGGATGTCGAGATAAGGCAGAATCTTGCCCTCGGCCATCAGCGGTAGCACCGCATCGACATGCGGATAGGGATACACATAATGCATCCGTACCCAGACCCCGAGTGAACCCAAGCCGCGCGCGAGGTCGATGAAGCGGGTCTCGTACTCTGCGCCCTGCCAGGTCGCCGGCGCATAACGCAAGTCCGAGCCATAGGCGCTGGTGTCCTGGGAGATCACGAGCAGCTCGCGCACGCCGGCGTGCACCAGACGCTCGGCCTCACGAAGGACATCGTCGATGCGGCGGCTCGCAAGTTTGCCGCGCAGGTCCGGGATGATGCAGAAGCTACACTTGTTGTTACAGCCTTCGGAGATCTTGAGGTACGCATAGTGGCGTGGGGTGAGACGCACGCCTTGCGGTGGCACGAGGTCAAGGAACGGGTCGTGCTTCGGCGGCAGGTGTTGGTGCACGGCGGCGAGTACATCGTCGTAGGCATGGGGACCTGTGACTTTGAGCACGCGCGGATGCCGTTCGAGGATGCGCGCCGGGTTCGCCCCGAGACAACCCGTAACGACCACTTTACCGTTCTGTTCGAGCGCCTCGCCGATGGCGTCCAGCGATTCGTCGATCGCCGAGTCGATGAAACCGCAGGTGTTGACCACCACGAGGTCAGCTGACGCGTAGTCGGACGCCACGGCGTAGCCCTCGGCGCGCAGCTGCGTGAGGATGCGCTCGGAATCGACGAGGGCTTTAGGGCAGCCGAGGCTGACGAAGCCGATCTTCGGCGTGCGGCGTGTTTTTGCGACGGGCATGAATCATTTTACCGTCTATTGCCCTCCCTGTCCGCTGCGGGTCTGGCGGCTCGCGGGGGACACGGTTAGGCTCTGGCGGTGACGGCTCGAAGAGGACGGCTTGCAGATGCGTATGGGTCTCCTGTGAACGGCAGTGAGCGCTTCGGGCGCGAGTACTACCGGCGTTTCTACCGTGATGGGCAAACTTCGGTGGCTTCGCGCGCCGAGATGGCTCGGCGGTCCGAGTTCATCGCAGCCTATGTACGGCATATCGACTGTCCGGTGTCGAGCGTCCTAGACGCTGGCTGCGGCCTCGGTCTGATGCGCGAACCCCTGATGCGGGCGCTGCCCGGCGCGGCCTGGGTCGGACTCGAGTACAGCGGATATCTTTGCCAGCGTTACGGATGGACCGAGGGTAGTCTCGCCGAATGGCGTCCCCGTAAGCCGTTCGATCTTGTGGTCTGCTACGACGTCTTGCAGTATCTGGATGACGTCGCAGCGGCCAAGGCGATGGCCAACCTCGCGAGGCTCTGCCGCGGTGTGCTGTACTTCAGCGCATTGACCGGTCGTGATTGGCGTGAGAATGCCGACCAGACACGCACCGATCGTGACGTGACCCTGCGCAGTGCCGACTGGTACCGCTCACGCCTGAAGCGGAACTTTCGGCAAGTGGGTGCGGGTCTCTGGCTACGCAAAGGGTCGTTGCTCGTGACCTGGGAGCTCGAAACAGCCGGTTGAGCGGTTTGATTACACTCGTCTAATCTTTGATTTCGGAGGGGAACGCCATGCTGGGGTTGATGCAGGACCACCCGCTGCTGATCTCGAACCTCATCGAGTTCGCGGCCCGCCACCATGCCAAGCAGGAGATTGTGTCGCGTCGGATCGAGGGCGACCTGCATCGGTACACCTATCATGATGCCGCGATCCGTTCACGCCGCCTCGCCCACGCCCTCGATGCACTCGGTCTTGCGCAGAGCGCGCGCGTCGCGACGCTCGCTTGGAACGGCTATCGCCACTTCGAGCTCTACTACGGCGTGAGCGGCAGTGGGCGCGTGGTCCACACGCTCAACCCGCGTCTGCCGCCCGACCAGCTGGTCTGGATCGTGAACGACGCCGAGGACGAGGTCTTCTGCTTCGACATGAGCTTCCTGCCGCTGGTGAAAGCGGTCGCTGCGAAGTGCCCGACCGTGAAGCACTGGGTCGCGCTCTGCGAGGCCGATGCGCTGCCCGCGGACACGGGCATCCCGGGGCTGGTGAGCTACGAGGCCTGGATCGCCCCGCATTCCGGCGAGTACGCATGGCCACGTCTCGATGAACGTACCGCGGCCGCGCTCTGCTACACCAGCGGCACCACCGGCGATCCGAAGGGAGTGCTCTACAGCCATCGCTCGACCTTGCTGCACGCCATCACGGCCGCGCTGCCCGATGCGCAGGCGCTGACCTCGCTCGGCGCCATGCTGCCCGTGGTGCCGATGTTCCATGTGAACGGCTGGGGTCTCCCGTATGGCGCGCCGCTCGCCGGTATGAAGATCGTGTTCCCAGGACCTGCGCTCGACGGCAAATCGGTGTACGAGCTCATCGAAGCCGAACAGGTCACCATGGCGGCGGGCGTCCCGACGGTATGGCTCGCGTTGCTCAACCATATGCAGGGCAACGGGCTGCGCTTCAGCTCGCTGCGCCGTACCATGATCGGCGGCTCTGCAGTCCCGCCTTCGATGATCCGCGCATTCCGCGCCATGGGCGTCGAAGTGCTGCACGGCTGGGGCATGACCGAGACTTCGCCGCTCGGCACCGGCAGCAGCTTCAAGTCCATGCACACCGGTCTCGACGAAGAGGGCAAGATCGCGGTGCTCGCCAAGCAAGGGCGAGCGATCTTCGGCGTCGACATGAAGGTGGTCGACCCAGAGGGGCATGAACTCCCTTGGGATGGTCAATCGGCGGGCGATCTCCTGGTGCGCGGTCCGTGGGTGGTATCCCACTATTTCCGCCGCGCGCACGAACCCTTGCTGCAGGACGGCTGGTTCCCGACCGGCGATGTCGCCACCATCGATGCAGACGGCTTCATGCAGATCACCGACCGCAGCAAGGATGTCATCAAGTCGGGCGGCGAGTGGATCAGCTCGATCGACATCGAGAACATCGCGATGGGCCACCCGGCGGTGGCGATGGCTGCGTGCATCGCTGTGCCGCACCCGAAGTGGGACGAGCGGCCGTTGCTGGTGGTGGTGCTGAAGCCGGGCACGCCGCCGACTGCGGCAGAACTGCGCGCCTTCTATGACGGCAAGGTCGCCAAGTGGCAGGCCCCGGATGATGTCGTGTTCGTCGAGGCGATCCCGCTCGGCGCGACCGGCAAGATGCAGAAGTCGATCCTGCGCGAGCGCTTCCGCGACCACCCATTGCCGGCATGATGGCTGGCATGAACGCCGGCATGAACGCCGGCATGAAAGTCGCGTGGGCAGCGCTCGCGCTGCTGGTCGTGGCGATCGCGGGCTATCTCGCCGCGTGGCCGGTGCCGATCGAGCCGGTTGCGTGGCAGCCTGCGCCATCGCCGGGCTATACCGGCGTGCATTCGGTCAACAGCCGACTCGCTGACCTGCAACGCATCGAGCTCGGCGGCGCGGCGGGACCTGAGCATGTCGCGCTCGGTCCGGACGGCAAGCTCTATGTCGCGGTCGAGGCGGGGCGCGTGTTGCGCATGGCGCCTGATGGCAGCGACCGCGAGGTGTTCGTCGAGACCGGAGGGCGCGTGCTGGGCTTCGATTTCGATGCCGCCGGTACGCTGTATGCGGCCGATGCGATCCGTGGCCTGCTGTCGATAGACCGATCGGGGAAGCTGCGGGTACTCGCCGATACGATGGCCGGTGAGCCGATCCGCTACGCCGATGCCGTGGCCGTGGCGATGGACGGCAAGATCTACTTCACTGATGCGTCGCGGCGGTTCGCGCCGCGTGACTGGGGCGGTACTTTTGAGGCCAGCGTGCTCGACATCCTCGAGAACAGCGCGACGGGACGCGTGCTGGTCTACGATCCGGCGGTGGCGGCAAGCGGTGGCGCTGCGGTCCAAGTGGTCGCCGGTGGCCTGAGCTTCGCCAATGGCATCGTGCTCACGCGGGACGGCCAAAGTTTGCTCGTCAATGAGACCGGGCGCTACCGGGTGTGGCGCATCGACACATCGGCCCGCGGTCTAGACCTCTCGCAACCCGCGCCCGGCGCCCTTGCACAGGTGCTGCTCGATGATCTGCCGGGCTATCCTGACAACCTCATGCACGGCCTCGATGGCCGCATCTGGCTCGGCTTCGCCAAACCGCGCAGCGCCGTGATCGACCGGCTCGCCGCTTGGCCGTCGCTGCGCAAACTGACCTTGCGGTTGCCACGCGCGTGGTGGCCGGTACCGAAGCCCTACGGTCATGTCATCGCCTTCACCGAAGACGGCCGGATCGTCGCCGATCTGCAGGACCCGTCGGGCGTCTACCCGGAGACGACGGCGATCACCGAGACGCCCGCGCGTCTTTATGTGCAGAGCCTGCACGCCGCGTGGCTCGGTTGGTTGCCGCCCTTGCCGGCGGCCGCCATACAGCCGTGACACGGCCCAAGCCCTGCATCAGAGCAGCACGCCTGCGGCATCCGGCTGGGTGCTGGGTGCGAGGTTCCTCGGTTCATGTCCGTCGGGCGGCATCAACTTGTACATCACCGGCGTGACGAGCCGCGCGAGCAGCGTCGAGGTGATGAGTCCACCGATGATCACCCAGGCCATGGGCGAGTAAAGCCCTGAGTTCTGCAGCGCGAGCGGCAGCAGTCCGCCGATCGCCGTGGCGGAGGTCAAGAGGATGGGCAGGAAACGGATCTCCCCGGCCTGCTCGATGGCTTCATCGAGCGCAACGCCGTCCTCACGCAGCTGGTTGGTAAAGTCGACCAACAATATCGAGTTCTTGATCTCGATACCGATCAATGCGATGAAGCCGATGCTGGCGGTGAAGGAGATCTCGTTGCCGGTGATGAGCAGCATGAACATGCCGCCCATCACGCCGAGTGGCACGACGGTGAGCACGATCAGCGTCGAACGGAAGCTGCCGAACTCCAACACCAGAATCGCGAAGATACCGAAGATCGCGACGATCGCTGCGGTGCCGATACCGGCGAATGATTCGGAGCCGGCCTCGGCATCACCGCCGAGGACATAGCGGTAGCCGCGCGGCCATTCCATCTCATCGAGCCGATCGACGACGCCAGCGGTGACCTTGCCGGTGTTGAGGTCGCGTTCGACCTGCGCGGTGACGGTGACGGCACGCTCGCGGGCGAAGCGTGAGATCAGCACCGGCGCGGGTTCGAGTGTGACCTTCGCGATCTGTGAGAGCGGCAAGGATTCACCGGTGACACTCGTCAAACGCGCCTCTCCGAGGTTGCGCAGGTCGGCACGCGCCTCGAACGGCGGTCGCACCATGATCGGGTATTGATCGCCGTCGTCGTCCTTGAAGGTGCCGGCTTGCAGACCGGATACGGCGAGCCGCACCGTACGGTCGATCTCGATCGCCGGTACGCCGAGCAGCGCGGCCTTGGCGGTGTCGGCTTCGACCCGCAGGTTGGTACGGGTAAACTTCAGCGGATTGCGGACGTCGCGGGTGCCGGGCGTTCTATCCAGCAGGCCCTCCACCTCACGCGCAAGCCGGTCGAGCATCGCAAGATCGGGGCCGACGACGCGCACCGCAATCGGCGCCGCGACGGGCGGACCGTTTCGGAACTCGAGCACCGAGATCCGCGCACCAGGATAGCCGTCGAGACGCGTCCGAAGCGTATCGAGGTCGGCTGGCGTGCGTCTCGAGTCGTATTTTTCCAGCACCCCGAGCACTTCGGCATAAGAGGCGGATTGCTGGTGTTGGATGTGGTTGTAGTACACCTGCGGGTTGCCGCGGCCGAGGTTCGCGGACACCGATCGGATGCCCGGTACCTTGTTCACCTCAGCTTCGACGAAGCGCAGTGTGCGGTCGGTCTCCGCATAGCTGGTGCCGGTCGGGGTGTCGATCTGCACCAGGAACTGAGGCGTATCGGCTCTCGGGAACAGGCTGGAACCGAGCACCGGTACCAGCAACACCGATGCCAGCAGTGAGCCGCCGATGGCGATCGCGACGGTGGCTTTCGGTCGGGCCAGGCAGTAGTGCAGGGCGGGCCGGTAGTAGCGATGGATGCCATCCATGATCCGCTGCAACAGCCGGTTTCCTTCTCCGTGCTCTTCTTTGCTCAGCATGCGGCTCGCAAGGAACGGGATGACGAAGAGCGCGATCAGCAGCGAGCCGACGATGGTCGCGACCACGGCGGTCGGCAGTACGCGGATGAACTTGCCGGCGGCACCCGGTAGTGCCATGAGCGGCAAGAACGCGAACACCAGCGTGGCGGTACAGCCGAGGACCGCGATGAAGATCTGGCGGGTCCCGGCGATTGCGGCACGGGTGCGATCGTAGCCCATGCGCAGGTGACGAGAGATGTTCTCGACTGCGACGATGGAATCATCGACCAGCAGACCGAGCGCTACCACGAAGCCCGCGATCGACAGCTGGTTGAGCGAGTAACCAAGGAAATAGAGCACCGCGACGCCGAAAGCCAACGACAGCGGGATGGAGATCATTACGATGCTGGCTGCACGCAGACCGAGCGGCAGCAGTGTCAGCAACACCACCGCAATCGCGATACCGAAGTCGAGGTAGAGCCGATCGAGCCGCGTCTCGACGTTGCGCGACTGGTCGAAGGCGAGCTCGAGCGCGATGCGCTTCGGAAGGCCGACCGACCAACGTTCGACGGCCGCGACGACCGCCGTGCGCACTTCGAGGACGTTATAGCCAGATTTCATGTTGGCGGTGACGAACACCGCGCGTTTGCCGTCGAAACGGCCGACATGCCCCCACTCGCCCTCAGACCACTTCACCTCGCCGAGGTCCCGCACCCGGACCACGCGACCCTCGATCGCGGTGACGACCGTGTCGCGCACCTGTTCGAGGTCGGTATAGGCGCCGGTGCTTTTGAGGGTGAAACTGCGCGGTCCGATATCGACGACACCTGCCGGGATGTTGGCGTTCTCGCTCTCCAAGGCTTGCGCGATGACTGCCGGACTGATGCCGAGCTCCGCGATCCGGCGCAGATCCACCTCGATGCGCAGTTCGCGTTGCGGGAATGCCCAGGTCTCGGCTGTGCGCACACCCGGCACAGACTTGAGAGTGTCCTTCAGCTCGCGGGCCTGATCCTGTAAGTCGCCGTAGTTCGCCTCTTCGGAGACGAGGGCGTACTGCACGATGTTGACGAGGCCGGGGCTGAAGCGACGGATGTGCAGCTGTCGCAGCTCCGGTGGAAGCGAGGGGCGCAGCGCGTTGATCTCGCGGATGACCTCTTCGTACTTCTTATCGGCGTCGGTACTGGCGAGGAACTCGACGATGGTGAAGGACACCCCGTCCGCGACCACGCTCTCCATCTGCCGCAGATCGTCGAGCTCTGCGAGACGATCCTCGAGCGGCTTGGTGACGAGACGCTCGAGGTCTTTCGGGTCGGCGCCGGGCAGCACCGCCGAGATGTCGAAACCGGAGATCTCAAAGGAGGGGTCTTCTTCGCGCGGGATCGACGAGAAACTGTAGAGTCCGATCGCGACCAAGCACATGAACGCAACCATCGTGAACTGGTAGCGTCGGATCGGGAATTCAAGGAATGTCATCGGTCAGTTCCGACGTGCCGAGGAAGGCGGCGGCGGATCGGCGACGACACGGACGCGATCGCCGTCCTGCAGATAGAGCGCCCCTTCGGTGATCACCCTCTCATCTGGCTTGAGACCGGTGGTGAGCGCGACCCGTTCGTCGTTGAAGAACGCGACCGTGACGGCCCGCTTACGGGCGACTGCGCCGTCCAGCACGAACACGCTCGCCTGATCGCCGCGACCCTCGATGAGCGCAGCGATGGGGATGTGCGTGAGCGTACTGCGGCGGCTTGCCGCGGGCACGATATCGACCTTCGCGACGAGACCGGTCGCGAGGACGACACCGGCCTCGGGCGCGATGCGCACTTCCACGGGGAACAGACCGTTGCGCGGATCCGCGGCGGCGGCCACTTCGCTGACTGTGGCGGCAAAGACGCGGTCCGGATACGCGTCGAGGCGCACTTCGGCGATGTCGCCCAGTGCGACCCGGACGATTTCACGGTCGGCGAGTCCGGTCCGCACCACATGGCCACGCGCGGCAGAGCCCAGCACCACCACCGGCTGGCCGGGCGGAATGAACTCGCGCTCTTCGGCCAGACGGCGCAGCACGCGTCCGTCGCGCGGTGCCACGATCGATGAATAGCCGAGGTTGAAGCGTGCCGCCTTGCGGCCCGCACGCGCGACCGCCGCCTGTGTCCGCAGGTTCTGCAGCGTCTCGAGGCTGATGACCTGATCGGCATGCAGGCGCTCCCCGCGTTCGAGGTCGCGTTCGGCCTTGGCGGCGGCTTGATCGGCCTGCTCGGCTTGCGCGCCGACCTCAGCGAGCTCGAGCTCGGCGAGCAGCTGGCCCTTGCGCACCACATCGCCCTCGCGCACCGCGACACGCCGGATGATGCCGCCGGTCTTGAACGACAGCCGCATCTCGTCCTCACTCGCGATCAAGCCGTTGGTGCCGATCGACGGACCGGCAGGCCCTGAGGTGGAGGGCGCCGTGCGCACCGGAATCGCCGCCGCCTCGACAGGCGTGCCCACCGGGGCGTCTTTGCTGCTGCAGGCGGTGAGCGTCAGCAGGATGATCCCGGCGAGGACCCTCGCGGACAGACGGGAGGGGGAAGACGGCGCAGTACGATGGACAGACATGGCAAGTTCGCGCGGGCCTTACGGCTGCGGCGCTCCGGTGGCGTAATCGAGTTCGGCTTGGCGTGCGAGCAGCTGGAAGCGCACGGCGTTGAGATTCAATTCGGCGGTGGTGAGGCTGGTGCGCGAGTCGAGGAACTCGACCTGGCTCACCATGCCTTCGTCGCGCTTGCGACCGGCGATGCGGAACGCCGCGCGTGCCGCTTCGGCGCGGGACTCGGCCGCCTGCAGCGATCGTTCGCTGGCCGTGAGACGATCGAGCGCAGTCTGGACCTCGAGTTGCACCTGCAGCGCGAGTTCGTCACGACGGTTACCGGCCTGCCGTTCGGCGAGTTTCGCAGCGCGTTCGTCGGCGCGGCGTGCACCGCCGTCGAACAGCGTCCAATTGAGCAACAACGATACGGTGGCGAAGTTGCGGCCGCTGCCGAACTCGTAGCGTTCCCCTTGGGTGCCGCCGTCCACACCGAGCGCGAGCGTCGGTAGACGGGCGGCGCGTGCGATATCGGTCTGTGAACGCGCGGCATCGACCGCGCTGCCGGCTTGCGCGAGCTCCGGTCGTCGCGTCAGCGCACCTTCACGCAGCGCCGACAGATCGTGCGTAGCCCGCTGCAGTTCACCCTCGGTGTCGGCGGATTCGAGCGGCGTATCGAGGGGACGGTTCATCAGGAAATTGACGAAGCCGCGCAGTTGGTCGCGCACGGCTTCGGTCTCGATCACCTGCTGTTCGACCGCGAGAAGTTCGGCACGGGCACGTAATACTTGGTCTTGCGTGACCTTGCCATTGCGGAACAGCGAATTGGTGACGCGCAGGTTCTCCGCAAGCAAAGTCCGGCTGGCCTCGGTGAGCGTGGCAGCACGGCCGGCGCGCAACCAATCGAGATAGCCGATAGTGATATCGCGACGCAGGCGTTGGGTGAGCGCGAGGCGCGCGAACCCGCTCGCCTCGAGCGCGGAGCGGCGCGCGCGCACCGCCGCGGGGATCGCCGGCGCGAAGAGTGGCTGCACCACCGATATCCGGGTGTCCTGTTCGCGCTCACGCAGCAGCGAGAAGGACGGGTCTTCGATGCTGCCGAAACGCGCGGGCTTGCCATCGGCGGCGAGCAGTTCATTGAGCGTTCCGTAGACCGGGTTGAATGCGCCCGAGAGCGGCAGTGTGATTTCGCGGCCGCCTTCGGCGCGGGTGTAGCGTGCGGCGAGCGAGGCCTCGGGGAAGAAGCGCGCGCGGGCGGCATCGAGGCCCGCCTGGCTGCGCTCTACCTCGAGCGTCGCGGATTGCAGCGCGAGGTTCGAGGCAACACCGATCCGAACATATTCTTCGATCACCGCTGCGACGGGTCGGCGCATCTCGAGCGACGGTGCGGCGGTCGCGGCCTGCGCGAAGAGCGGCGCTGCGGGTGCGAGTGCCAGCGTCACCGCACAGGCCAGCAGTGCGGTGGTCGTGGACGCGAGGCGCATGCCGCTCATGTGGCCGGGACGCCCGGCGTTACGGCGTCGCCGCGCAGCGCAGCACGACCGGCGTCCGTCGCGAGCGATTCGGTGGCAAGACTGAAACCCTGCTCGATCAGCTGTTCGCGGCCGACGCCCTCCCGTTCGAGGCTACCGCTCTTCGTGATGGAGAGCTGGATCAGGCCATGCATCAAGCCCCACAGCGTCAGACCGATGAGCGAAGGCGGGCCGGCTTCCGGGCGGATACTGCCATCCTGCATGCCTCGCTCGATCGCGGCGCAGATCGCACCGTGCGTGCGATCGCCCGCAGCGAGGAACGCAGCGTAGGCGGGGTCATGATCACCGCTCGGTTGCTGGGCCTCGACATGCGCGAGCGCTTCGAAGCGCGCCGGGAACTCTTCGGCGAAGGCGACGTAGGCACGTCCGCAGGCCACCACCTGCCGCATGCCGACCGGGTGGCTGGTGGTCGCCGCTTCAAAGCGCGTGTGCAGCGCATCGAGCGCACGCACACAGAGCGCCAACAACAGCGCGGACTTGTCGTGGAAGTAGACGTACAAGAGCGCACGCGACAGCCGCGCCTTACGCGCCACGAGGTCCATTGTGAGCGCTTCGATACCGACCACTCCGGCGACGGTTTCGGCCGCATCGAGGATCTCGATGCGACGGCGTTCCTTCTCCTCGAGACGACGTTCCGTGATTTCGCTCATAGGCACAATTTTGCTGCCACGCTGACACGGCGTCAACCTTTAGACATCAATGTGAAATCTAGATAACCGTCAGCCTGAAAACCATGCTCGGAGCAGCCGAAATGCGGCTATCTCGCTGGTAATGACGCCGATCGTGCGGCGATTAGCGGCGAACAGCAGCTCGTTCGCGACGATGGCAGCGAGCGCACAGGCAGGGGCGTAGCGCAGGGCCGACTCGACGGTCGGCGCCAGCATCTCGCGCATGCCGCGTTGGAACGCGTCGTGACGGGTTAAGCGAGATCGAGGGCGTGTGTCTTGAGTGCGGCGAGCGGCACGATCTCGAGCGCTCGCCGGTGCGTTGCCTTCAGGAAGACTTTGGGCGCGCGCCCGGCCTCATGGGCCTCGAGCCATCGCGCTGCGCAAAGGCACCAACGATCGCCGTCCTTGAGGCCCGGGAACCCGTATTCGGGGTGTGGCGTGGAGAGGTCGTTGCCGCGGGCCTTCGAGAACTCGAGGAACGCCGTGGTCATCTGCGCGCACACGGTGTGCGACCCGACATCTTGGACGTCCGTCTCGCAGCAGCCGCTGCGGTACCAGCCGGTCTTCGGCGCATCGCTGCAGGTCGCGAGCGGTTCCCCGAACACATTAACCTGAGGATTCTCGTTACCGCCGCTGCCATCCATGGGTATCCCTCGCGTACCTGATCCGGGCCGGAGGACTCCCTCCAGCGATGCCGAAGAGTCTAAATCGTACGCTGTGGTCCGTGTTGATCAACCGCACAGCGCGGGCGTCAATACGCGATGCGGGTCACCTCGAAGCCCCTCTCCGCGAGCAGCTTCGGCAAGGCCTGGTCGTCGGTCGAGATGCTGTTGCGGCGATGGGTCTACTTGGGTAGGCGAGCACCCCCGGCCTGACCATGGGTGTCGCCCCGACAGCAGTCTGCGGATAGGAATCGTCTGCATTAAGATGGGTGGATCATCCCGTCGAGTGAGCCGAAAGCCATCGCCATGGAAATCGAGGCAACCCGCGGTTCCCGTTCCGCCGTCCGCATCCTTGCCGCCCTGCCTGTGGTGCGGGTGTTTTTGGTGTGCGCCGCTTTCATCGCCACGGCTGCCGGTGTCGTGCAGGCGGCGCCGGCAGCGGCTCCAGGCGCGCCTGCTGCAAGGATCGTCCTGGTGGACGACACCGGCGCTAAGGTCACGCTCGCAGGACCGGCGCGTCGCATCGTGAGTCTCTCAGCAGGTGCCACCGAGTTGTTGTTCGCAGCAGGAGCCGGTGATCGTATTGTCGCTACCGTGACGGGCGCGGACGAGCCAATCGCTGCGCGGCGCATCGAGCGCATCGGTGACGCGAACGCCATCGTGTATCCGCGTCTGCAGACGCTCAAGCCAGATGTGGTCGTGGTGTGGGAGGACCTGATCGCCGAGGGCATCGTCGTCAGCCTCGTCAAGCTGCGCATCCCGGTCTACCGCGTGAGCATGCGCGGGTTGGCCGACCTGCCGGGTACGGTGCGCCGGTTGGGCGCGTTGGCCGGCACGGGCACCACAGCCGACACCGCTGCGCGCGCGCTGGCGGTCAAAGTCGCGGCGCTGCCGCCGAAGCCTGCGGCGAAGGTCGCCGCTGGCGCGCGGCCGCCGTTGCGCGCGTTCTTCATGAAGTGGGCCGAGCCGCTCTACACGGTCGGCAGCCGCCATGTCATGTCCGACGCGTTGGCGCGCTGCGGCGCGCGCAGCATCTTCGACGACATCGACTTCCCCATGCCGATCGTCGAGTTCGAAGAGATCCGCAAGCGCGACCCCGAGGTCATCCTGATGGCTGCTCCGCCGGTGACCGCGCGCGATTGGCGTGAACGATGGGCTGGGTTCCCCGATGTCGACGCGGTGGCCAAGCGGCAGATGCTCGCGTACACCGACCTGCGCCTCGATCGGATGGGACCGACCGCCCTCGACGCCGTCGCCGACCTTTGCACACTGATCGCAGGTGTGCCGCGCTGACAATTATTCACTTGCGTCGGGCTCGAGTTCCGGGTCGAATGCGCGTCGTGAAAAACCGACCGTCCTGGATGCTGCTGTTGGGTGCGACGCTGCTTGCGCTCTGCGCCGCCCCGGCCCCTGCTCAATCATCGCCCCCGCAGGGTGATCTCGAGGAAGTGGTGGTCAGCGGACGCCGGTCTCCGGGTGCCGTGATCGGCGACATCCCGCCGGAGACCACGCTGTCCTCGCAAGACATCCGCGCCCTCGGCGTGGGTTCCGTGACCGAACTCATCGCCGCGCTCGGACCGCAGCTTGGCAGCAGCGGTGGCCGCGGCAGCGGCCGGCCGGTGGTGCTGCTCAACGGCGTACGGGTCTCGGGCTTCGCTGAAGTGCGCGACCTGCCGACTGAGGCGATCCAGCGCGTCGACGTCTTTTCTGAAGAAGTCGCGCTCAGATACGGTTTTCGAGCCGATCAACGCGTCTTGAACATCGTACTGCGCCCGCGGTTCCGCTCGGTTACGGCGGACGCAGGCGCGCGCGGTACCACGGAGGGCGGGCGCGAGGGTGCAAGCGTTGGCGTGGGCGTGCTGCGCGTGCAGCGCGACACCCGGTGGCAGGCAGACTTCAAGGCCCGGCATGATGACCGCTTGTTCGAGAGCGAGCGCGAAGTCGTCGGAGCGGACGGCGTGCCACGATCTGATGCCGCCTATCGCACGCTGTTGCCGGCGACGGACCAGCTGTCGCTCAACCTCGTGTACGCGCGTCCGTTGATCGAGGGTCTGTCGGGCACCGTCAACGCCACCGTGGACGAGACGCGACGACGCTCGCTGCTCGGATCGCGACCGTTGCTCGAAGATGGGCAGGTCTTGCGCCGTGATGTGGACACCCGGGACGCGCATTTTGGCGGACTGCTGCAGGGCGCGAATGCAGGATGGCGTTGGTCGGCGACGCTGAACGCCGATCGCACGGACGCCGCGACCCGTGTCGCCGGCGGCGATCTCGCCGGCCGTAGCCGAAGCGACAGCCTCGATCTTGAACTGCTGGCCACCGGCGCGCCGCTGCAACTGCCCGCCGGCGATCTCGGGCTGACGGTCAAGGCGGGTCTCGGCACACGCGGCATCGAGAGCGTTGCGCGCCGTCTCACGGGCGATGTGCGTACCGACCTGTCGCGTGGCCAGCGCGACCTGCGCCTCAACCTCGACCTCCCGCTGCTGCGCACGGAGGACACCGATGGGCGGGTGACGGCAAGCTTTGGTCACGCGATAGAGGATGTCGCCGAAGTCGGCGTGTTGTCGACCACTAATATCGGACTCAACGCATCGTTGGGACGCAAGTGGCGCGCGCTGGTGTCCGTCATCGACGATGAGAACGCGCCGTCTATGCAGCAGCTCGGTGCGGCCGTCATCCCGACACCTTCCGTGCAAACCTATGATTTCGTCCGTGGTGAAGCCGCCGAGATCATCCGCATCGACGGTGGCAACCCGGCGCTACGGGCGGACAGCCGCAACATCTCCAAGGTCGCGCTCGGCGCGCGACCCCTCGAGGGCGTCGACCTCGACCTCAACGGCGAGTTCACCCGCAGCCGCGTGCGTGGTTTCATCACCACCGTGCCTTTCGCGACGCCGGAGTTCGAGCAGGCGTTCCTCGGCCGGTTCGTGCGGGATCCGGCCGGGCGGTTGCTGTCGATCGATGCGCGGCCGGTGAACCTGGAGGGTCGCGAACGCGACGAGCTGCGTTTCACAGTCAATCTCAGCCGTCCGTGGGGACCGCAGCCCGAGATGCCGGTGACACCGTGGCGTGGGGGCGGTACCCGCAATCGTGACGCCGCGCCGGGTGCGCCGCCCGCCGGCGTCAATCCGGCGGCGATGGCGGAGCGCTTCCTCTCGTTCGCACAGCGCGGCAGCGTGCAGTTCACGCTCGTCTATACGCAGCGCTTGAAGGATGAGGTGGAGATCGCGCCCGGATTGCCGATGCTGGACCTGCTCGCGGGCGACACGCTTTCCGACACCGACGGCAGCCCCCGGCGTGAACTCGAACTGCAGGCCGGCGCGAATCGTGACGGCTTCGGCGGCCGGGTCATCGCCAAGTGGCGCGAAGGCAGCCGCATCAGCGGTGGCGCCACGGCTGCCGGACCCGTGGACCTCGATTTCGCGCCGCGCTGGGCCGTCGACCTGCGGCTGTTCGCAGACCTCGGTCTGCAGCCTTGGGCGCGCGACAAAGAATTCCTGCGCGGCGTACGTGTGACGTTTGCCGTGGAGAACCTCTTCGATGATCTGCCGCAGGTGCGCGATGCCGCCGGCGTCGTACCGTTTAACTACCAGCCGTCGCTGCTCGACCCGCAAGGTCGGGCGATCCGGTTGTCGTTCCGCAAGCTGTTCTTCTCTTCATTTGTGCCACCTGCCCGCGGTACACGGTAAGCTTCCGGAAGTGCACGGGCACGCAAGCCACAGAAGAGCGTATCCCATGATCCGTCTTCGAACCCCGGTTCCTCGCGCGAAGGTCTCGAGCGTGATGGCCAGCGCGTTACTCCTTGTCGCGCCGTCCGCTGCCCGCGCTGCCGACATCGACAGCCTGCAGAGCCTCACGCAGCCTCAGTTCCGCATGCTCGCCGAGGACCTCGTCGCCGCGCTGTCCTACAAGGCGATCTCTCCGGCGGAGTCGCTCGGCGTCACGGGTTTCGACCTCGGCGTGGGGTTATCGGTCACGGAAACTTCGGGCAGCGTGTGGAAGCTCGTCACTGGCAGCGACACCGACTATCTGCCGATGCCACGGTTGATGCTGCAAAAAGGCCTGCCCTTCGGCATCGATATCGGCGGCTTCTACGCGGCGGCACCGGGCAGCAACATCAAACTCTGGGGCGGTGAACTCAAGTACGCGATCCTAGAGGGCAGCACAGTGATGCCGGCGCTCGCGGTGCGCGGTGCGGTCACTGGTATGTCCGGAGTGGACGATCTCGACCTCGAGACGCAGAGCCTCGAACTCGTGGTCTCCAAGGGGCTGCTGAACATCACACCTTATGGCGGCATCGGACAGATCTGGAGCAGCGTCACGCCCTCCTCGTCGTCTTCGCTCGGATTGCCGCTGCGCAAAGAATCTCCGTCGATGACCCGCGTGCATGCTGGGCTAGGGTTCAAGGTGATCCTCGTCAATTTTGCGGTCGAGGTCGACCATACCGACCAAGGTTTTGGCGCCTCGACCCGCTTCGGTCTGCGCTGGTAGCCGCTAATCGCGGAAGTTCCCGAAAGAGATCGGCCGGTCGAAGGTCTCGGTCCGCAGTAGCGCGATCGCCGATTGAAGGTCGTCGCGCTGCTTGCTGGTCACGCGCACCTTGTCGCCGTGGATGCCGGCCTGCACCTTCATCTTCGAGTCCTTGAGCACGCGTACGATCTTGCGGCCGCAGTCGGCGTCGATGCCATGGCGCAGCAGCACGTCCTGACGCGCCTCGGCGAGGTTGGTCTCTGCATCTTTCACTTCAAGACAGCCCACATCGATGCCGCGCTTGGCGAGCTTAGGTTTAAGGATCTCCAGCATCTGCTTCAGCTGGAACTCCACCTCGGCCTTCATCTGCACCGTGAACTCCTTGGCCTTCAGTTCGTAGGCAGCACCGCTGTCTTTGAAGTCGAAGCGCTGCTGCAGCTCGCGGTTGGCCTGGTCCACGGCGTTGGTGAGTTCATGGAGGTCGATCTCGGACTGGACATCGAAGGAAGGCATGGCGTTCTCAGACCTTGGGGATCGAAGGTTCGGTCGGCGGCAGGTTCGGCATCGGCTCGGCGATCAGCGCCTCCACCATACGCTCGAACTCGCGCACTATCTTATCGTGGTACGTGCCGGTCGCGGGCCCTGCGAAACCGGTGTGGATCCTGCGGACCTTGCCGCTGCGGTCGATGAAGATCGTCGTCGGGAAGGCGAATACGCCGTTGAGCTGCGGCAGGCGCGAGGCGGCGTCGTCCTTGTCGGAGATGCCCGCGATCAGCGTGGTGTACTCGATGCCGTATCGCTCGCGGAAACGATAGGTCGCCTCGGCGGCCCGCTCGAAGTCGCCGAACTGCTCGAACATCAGCGACACCACTTCAAAACCGCGCGCCCGATTCCGCTTGTGTAGATCGACCAACAGCTGCGCCTCGTCGTGGCAGTTGGGGCACCAGCTGCCGACGAGCGCGACTACCACGACCTTGCCTTTGAAGAACTGGTCGCGCAATGAGACGTTGACGCCGCCGAGGTCCGGGAACCGGAAGTCCAAGCGGTCGCCTGTGACGAGCTGGGTAACCTGATCGGCATCTCCGAGCGAGGCGTTGTCATCACGCCGCGCCGTGAAGCGGTCCTCGAAGGCGATGCCGGACCAGAATTGGCCGATGAGCGTGCCGTCCTCGACGAGCGTCGCGTGGTAGAGGAACACATGACCGCCGTCGAACTTCGAGAGGCGCAGCGCGCGACCCTGCAGTTCGCCAGCGAGGAAGCGATGATCGCCGGTCGGTGTAAGGAAGGTGCCGGTGACGAGGCGACCGGTCTGCTTCAATTCACCGATCGCTGGCGTGTTCTTGCCACCGTCGACGAAGGTCACGGCCCAGCGGCCGCTCACATTCGGTGCACCGGGTTCCGTGGGGCTGTCTGCGTTCGGGCTGAAGCGGAATGCGTCGCCATAGCGCGCGCGGAACGGGATCTGCTGGTCTTTGCCCTTGGGCTTCACCATCAGCAGCGTTCCCGAGAGCGTGTCGCCTTCGAGCTTCGCATCGATGCGGTTGTTGAAGCCCGGCATGCGCAGCGTGACGGCATCGCCGTTCACCGTAATTTCGTTGACCCGGGTGCGCTCCAATCCGTTGAGCAAGTAGGCGACGCGACCGCCCTGTTCGCGCGTGAACTCGATGCCGAACGGTAGCTCACCGCCCGGTACCTGCAGCACGGCGCGCCACACGCCATCGCGCGGGCCGCTGTCGGTGCGGGAACAGGAGGCGAGGCCGAGCATGGCAATCATAGGCAATATCCAAAAGAGCGGCCGTCTGGCCGTGTCGGGGAAGGGCATGACAGGTACCGGTGGAGTGAGATCGTAGGCGGCAGGCTCAGGCGTCGGCGACGGGGAAGCCGTCGCTGTCCTTGCGGAAGGGCGTCCAGACGAGCGCCATCTGGCCGACCGCGATCGCGGCCTCTTCGAGCAGCGACAGGCACAGACCCGTCTTACCGCTGCCCGTCATGCCGACGCAGACCGCGTGCGTGGTCAGATCCTTGGCGTCGTAAAGTACGAGGTCTTCCTTGAGCACGTTCGCGCTCGGGTCAAATTCCTTGCCCAAGTAGAAGACGCCCAGTTTTTCATAGTCGACGGCCATGGCATGATCCTGAGGTGAGTACAGCGACCCCTGGGGGGGATGATTGTACGAAGGCGGTAACTCCCCGTCGCGGGTTAACATGCCAATATGGAAGGTCTGTCCCCCGAATTCTGGCCGCTGGTGCTGGTCGGTTTCCTGGCCCAGCTCATCGACGGCGCGTTGGGCATGGCCTATGGGGTCTCCGCCAGCGCCTTCTTGGCGACCATGGGTCATCCGCCGGCTTTCGTCAGCGCCACGGTGCATGCCGCAGAGGTCGTCACCACCGGCGCCTCAGGCATCTCCCATGCCTGGTTCCGCAACCTCGATCGCAAGATCTTCTTCCGCTTGGTGCTGCCCGGCATGGCGGGTGGTGCCCTCGGCGCTTACCTGCTGACCAGCCTTGATGGCGCGATCCTGCGGCCGTTGGTCTGGGGGTGGCTATTTCTGATGGGGATCCTGCTGCTGCGCCGCGCTATCCGGCGTGACGAGCCCGGCCTCGCGCGTGCACCCAGCCATGCCTTGGGTGGCGTCGCCGGGTTCCTTGACGCCATCGGCGGCGGCGGCTGGGGCACCGTCTGCACCCCGACCCTGATCGCGCGCGGCGTGCCGCCCCGCTACGCCATCGGCACCACCAATGCCGCCGAGTTCTTCGTCACGCTTACGATCTCGATCACCTTCCTGTTCACCTTCGACTGGCAGCGCTACGACCTCGTGATCGCGCTGCTCGGTGGCGGCGTGCTCGCCGCGCCGCTCGGCGCCTGGGTGGCGAAGCATGTGCCGCCGCGCACCGCCATCATCGCCGTGGGTCTGGTGGTGACAGGGCTGTCGGTCCACGGACTCATCCGTTGGGCGATGGCGTGATATGGACCTGATCGTGATTGAGACCTTGCGCGCGCGCGCACGTGACGGCGACGTTCAGGCGCTCGGGGCCCTCGGCAAGCGGTTGCTGCTCGGTCTCGGCACCGCTGCGGCGCCGCAGGAAGGCCAGGCGTGCCTGATGGATGCCGCGGCACGCGGCGATGGCGAGGCCTCGGCGCAGTTGGCGTTGCTCGCCGGCTGGGGCGTGCTGCGACCGCAGAACTGGCCGGAGGCGCTCGAGCACCTGCAGCGCGCCGCCACGCTCGGTTGGTTACCGGCGCAGCGCGAGCTGCGTTTCTTGGCGAGGCAAGGCGGCGACGACTGGCCTACGTTACGCGATCGGGTGGACATCGCCGCGTGGACCGCCGCGCCGGCGGCGCGGCAGCTCGCTGCGTCGCCGCAGGTCCGGGCCACCGACGGATTTGCGACCCCCGCCGAGTGTGCGTGGTTGATCGCGCTTGCCCGTTCGGGCCTGCGACGGGCCCAGGTCTACCGCCAGGACACCGCGGGCTACACGGACTCCGGCACCCGGACGAACTCGGAGGCGGACTACACCTTCGGCAACGCGGACCTCGTGCTCCGGCTCATCATCGAGCGCATCTCCCGCGCCATCGGTCTGCCGATGTGCCATTTCGAAGTGGCCAAGCTGTTGCACTACGAGGCGGGCGAGCAGTTCGCCCCGCATCATGACTTCCAGGACCCAGCCATCCCGGCGTTGGCCCGCGAGGTCGCGCGGCGCGGACAGCGGGTGGCGACCGTGCTGGTCTACCTGAACGACGACTTCGAGGGCGGCGAGACCGAGTTCCCGCGCCTCGGGCTGCGCCACCGCGGCGCCACCGGCGATGCCCTGCTGTTCGCCAACGTGCGGCCCGACGGCACCCTCGATCATGACTCGCTGCACGCAGGTCTGCCCCCCACGCGCGGTGTCAAATGGGTGCTGTCGCAGTGGATCCGCAGCCGGCCGGTCGATGGCAGCGCCTGAGCGTTCTCTTGACGACGCTTCCCCTGGGCAGGGATACTCGAATGCGATGAACATGCTGCGCATCCAGACCCCCTGCCGAGGACCCGTGACCGGGTTGCCCGGCCGTGGGTGGTGGTGGCGCCCCTCCTGACGGAGAGGGCGCGGCGCCGCTGTTCGAATCCCACAAACGAGGATCCAGCTACCCGAACCCGTCTCCGGATACCCTCCGGGACGGGTTTTTTCGTTCATGAAGCCACCATTCGACATCTCAGGTGACCTGGACACGCCGGTTTCGGCGTTCCTGAAGTTGCAGGCGTTCAAACCGACTTTCCTGCTCGAGAGCGTGGAGGGCGGCGAACGCTTGGGCCGCTATTCGTTCATTGGTTTCGGTGACGCGGCTTTCGAGCTCAAGCTCGATGCCGACGGCCACTGGTTCGGTTCGCAGCGCCTGCCGCTGCCCGCCGACCAAGCGGGGTTGTTGGAACTCCTGCGCAGCGCGCTCGCGCGTGCGCCGCGCCCGACCGCACCCGGCGCCGGTCCCGGCTTCCCGCTTGCGGGCGGTCTGGTCGGCTATTCGTCCTACGATGTCGTGCGCTGGTTCGAGCGTCTCGCGCCGCGGGCTCCCTCGGCGTCAGAAGTGCCCGACATGCACTATGTCGCGCCCTCGACGCTGCTGGTGTTCGACCACCTGACGCGCGGCATCGCGCTGCTGCACTCGGGCAGCGAGACCGAGCGACAGTCACTACGGCGCGAGGTGATCGCCGCGCTGCGCGGTCCGTTGCCGCCGGTGCGGCCCGTGGGCGGGTTCTCGCCGGCGACGGCGTCCATGTCACAAGGCGAGTTCCTCTCAGGCGTCGCGCGCACCAAAGAATATATCGCGGCGGGCGATGTCTATCAGCTCGTGTTGTCGGTGCGCTTCGGTGGCCGGCATTCGGTCGATCCGTTCGACGCCTATCGCGCGCTGCGGCTCATCAACCCCTCGCCCTACATGTACTACCTCGCGCTCGGCGACATCACCGTGGTCGGATCCTCCCCCGAGGCGTTGGTGAAGCTCTCCGGCGGACACGCGCAGCTGCGCCCGATCGCGGGCACCCGGCCGCGAGCCGATGACGATGCCGAAGACCGTCGCCGTGAAGAAGAACTCCTCGCTGATGCCAAAGAGAACGCGGAGCATGTGATGCTGGTCGACTTAGCCCGCAACGATCTCGGGCGCGTGGCGCAGGCGGGCAGTGTGCATGTCGCGCCGTACCGCTCCATCGAGCGCTACAGTCATGTCATGCACATCGTAAGCGGTGTGCGCGGCGAACTCGCGCCGGGGCGTGATGCCTTCGACCTTTTCGCGGCGGCCTTCCCCGCAGGCACGCTGGTCGGTGCGCCGAAGGTGCGCGCGATGGAGATCATCGACGAGCTAGAGCCCGTGCCTCGCGGCCTCTACGGCGGCACCGTCGGCTACTTCGGCGCTCAGGGTGACATGGACCAGGCCATCACCATCCGTACTCTGGTGTTCCGCGGTGACGAATATTCCTACCAAGCTGGCGCCGGCATCGTCGCCGACAGCGATCCACAGAGCGAGTACGAAGAAGTGTTGGCGAAGAGCGGTTCGGCGGCGCGCGCGCTGCAGATGGCGGGAGAGACGACATGAGCGGCGGCGCATCGGCAGGGATCTCGATGACCGCGATGGGCGATGCGGGCCACGGTGTGCGCCTGCTGCTCATCGATAACTACGACTCCTTCACCTACAACCTCGTGCAGGCCTTCCTGATGCAGGGTGCGGAGATCGCGGTACACCGCAACGACGCCTTGAGCGTCGAGGCGGCGCTCGCGCTCGCCCCGACGCATGTCTGCATTTCGCCGGGACCCGGTACGCCCTACGACGCGGGCACCTCGATGAATATGATCCGCGCCTTCGCGGGGCTCGTGCCCGTGTTCGGGGTCTGCCTCGGCCACCAATCGATCACCGAGGTGTTCGGCGGTAAAGTCGTGCGCGCCGGTCGGCTGATGCACGGCAAGACCTCGATGGTGACGCACGACGGTGCGGGTCTCTTCGCCGGTCTGCCGAACCCCTGCGAAGCGGGTCGCTATCATTCTTTGATCGCTCAGCCCGAGTCGCTGCCGCCGGAGCTCCTCGTCACGGCACGCACCGCCGAGGGCGAGATCATGGGTCTGCGTCACCGCGATCTGATGGTCGAGGGCGTGCAGTTCCATCCAGAGAGCGTGCTGACGCCGGAAGGCCCTGCGCTGATGGCGAACTTTCTGTTGCAGCGGGGAGGGCGGCGTGATGGCTGAGCTGCCGGAGCTGCGTCGTTTCCTCGAGCGCGTGCTCGAGCGCGAGGCTTTGACCGAGCACGAGGCCAGCGAGACGCTGCGCGCGCTCACCGATCCTGCGCTGCCGCCGGCGCTCGCCGGCGCGCTGCTCGCGGCGCTGCGCAGCAAGGGCGTCACCGCCGACGAACTGCGCGGCTTCGCCAGCGCTATGCGCGAACTCGCACGTCGTCCGGCGGTAGATCCTGCGCTGCAGACACGCGCCATCGACATCGTGGGCACGGGTGGCGATGCCTCGGGCAGTGTGAACATTTCCACCGGCACTGCGCTGCTGGTCGCCGCTTGTGGTGTGCCCGTCATCAAGCATGGGAACCGCTCGATCTCCAGCCGCTCCGGCAGTGCCGATGTGCTCGAACAGCTCGGACTCCCTCTGCCGCTCGATGAAACCCGCGCCGGGGCGTGCCTCACGGCGACCGGATTCACGTTCCTGTTCGCGCCGCACTACCACCCGGCGATGAAGGCCATCGGCCCGGTGCGTCAGGCGCTCGGCGTGCGTACGCTGTTCAATGTATTAGGGCCGCTGACGAACCCCGCCGCGCCGCCCTACATGTTGGTCGGTGCCTACAGTGAGCCGATGGCCGAGTTGATGGCGTCCGCGCTCGCGGGTCTGCCCGGCGTGCGGCGCGCATTCGTGGTGCATGGTGCGGGTGGTTGGGACGAGCCGACACCGATTGGACCGTTCACGCTGTTCGAGGTGCAGGGCGGCGCGCACCCAGCGGGGGCGGTCCGCCGCAGCGTGCGCACGCCTGCCGACTACGGACTTTCGACCTGCATGCCGCAGGATCTCGCGGGCGGCGATGCGATGGCGAACGCCAAGGCCCTGCGTGCGGTGCTCGAGGGTCATGACCGCGGCGCGCACCGCGATGCATTGTGCATGGGCACTGCGCTCGCCTTGGAGGTGGCCGGTGTCGCAGCGACCCCCGTCGAGGGTCTGGCGCGCGCCGCCGCGGCCATCGACGATGGGCGCGCAGCGGGTGTACTGCGCGCGATCGCGGCGTTCGGCGCCGCGCCGGACGGGATCGCCACGAGGGCGCCGTCGTGAGTGCGGGTGACTTCCTCGCCGACATGGCGACATCGAGCCGCGACCGCACCGAAGTGGCACGCGCACGCGTGCCCGCGTCCGAACTGCGCGCGCGATTGCGCGACCTGCCACCGGCACCTCGCTTGCGGTTGTCGCCGCAGGGATTCGACCTCATCGCCGAGATGAAACTCCGCTCGCCGGCGGTGGGCGCCCTGCGCGATGCGCGCCACGAGGATGTCACGCAGCGCGTGCTCGCGTATGCCGACGCGGGCGCCGCTGCGGTATCGGTGCTCACTGAGCCGTCCCGTTTCGATGGTGACCTTGTCCATCTCGCGCAGGCCGCTGCAGCGCTCGCGCCACACGGCATCCCGGCGATGCGCAAAGATTTCCTCGTCGATCCGTATCAGGTCTTGGAAGCGCGTGCGGCCGGTGCAGGCGGAGTGCTACTGATCCTGCGCATGTTGCCGCGCGCCGCGCTCGAAGCGCTGCTGGATGCAGCGCTTGAGCACGGACTGTTCGTGTTGCTCGAGGCCTTCGATGTCGAGGACATCGGACTTGCGGCCCAGCTGCTGGGGCCGCGGCGCACGACCACCGGCGGGAACCCTGGCGAGTCGCTGCTGCTCGGTATCAATTGCCGCGACCTCGTCACGCTGCAGGTCGTGCCGGGTCGTCTCGAGGAGATGGTGGGTCAGTTGCCGTCATGGGTCGCGCGCGTCGCCGAGAGCGGTGTTGCGACGCGAGCGGATGCCGCGCGGCTCGCAACCTGCGGTTACGATCTTGCGCTCGTCGGTAGCGCGCTGATGACGGGCGGGGCACCCCGCGAACTCGCCGGAGCGATGCTGGGCGCTGCGCGCGTCGCGCTGCAGCACCGATCGCGCAGGGACGGTGCGGCATGTTTGTGAAGATCTGTGGCCTCTCCACGCCGGAGGGCGTCTACGCCGCGCTGGCAGCAGGCGCGGATGCCATCGGTTTCGTGTTCGCGCCATCGGTGCGGCGCGTGACGCCGGTGGAGGCTGCGGCGTTGGCGGCCCCTGCGCGTGGCCGTGCGCTCTGCGTCGCCGTCACC
>CAMAQZ010000021.1 GCA_945860725.1 Klebsiella pneumoniae
CGACGCCTTCCGGTCCATGCACCTGCAGCGGCTGGCGCCGCCCCTGCGCCCAGCCCATGAAATTGAACTCGCCGAGTTCGCCGATGTGGTCGGAGTGGAAATGCGTGAGGAACACATGCTCGATGCGGGTCACCGGTACGCGCCAGAGGATGAGGTTCTCGCTCGCTTCGGGACCGATATCGATGAGGAAGATCTGTTTGCCTGCCGCGATGATCGTGCAGGATTTCGCTGCGTCCCGCGCCGGCATCGGGCTCGAAGTGCCGCAGAGCAGCACGCGCAGTGAATCGCTGTCCGGGGGCAACGGGTCCGGCCGCGAGATCTGGGCGCGCGCGCCGCGCTCGATCACAGCGTCCTGCAGCGTGGGCGAGAGGCGGAAGGCGATGTAAGCGGTGGCTGATGCCGCGATCGCGATCGTTACGATGAGCAGAAGTGAGCTGAGCCGACGCGTCATAATGCCGTCCATGTAGAGAGGTTCCCCGGCGCGAATGTGACCGTTTGGTGCGTGCGGTGCAAGCGTGATCGCGGACGCAGGCAAATCCATCCTGTCGTTCCGGTCACCGTTCGCTGCTGCGGTGGGGTTCCGTCGTATCGCTGCATCGGTCACACTGTCGATCGCAGGCGACAAGTGGCTTGCGACCCCCGACCTCTCCTGCTTTCTCCATCACCGGTTGCAACGATGAACTTTAGGGATCTGCGCGACGTGTTCGGGCTCTTCACCACGGGGGTCACCGTGGTGACGGCGGTCGGACCTGATGGCGAGCCGGTCGGCATCACCGCGAACTCCGTCACTTCGGTGTCGCTCGAGCCCCCGCTGGTCCTGTGGTGCCTCGCGAGCGCGAGCAGCAAGCTCGCAGCGTTCGCGCCCGGGATGCCCTTCGCGATCCACATCCTCGCCGCCGATCAAGCGGAGCTCGCGTTGCAGTTCGCGCGCCGCGGTACCCGTTGGCCCGACGATGCGTCACCCCCGGGGGTCGCTGCGTCGCCGCCGAAGGTCCCCGGCGCGATCGCGCGCATCGAGTGTCGTACCACGGTGTGGTTCGAAGGCGGCGATCACAAGATCATCCTGGGCGCCATCGAGGATCTGCAGGCGCAGCCGGCCGCGCCGCTGGTGTTTCATGCCAGCCGTTTCGGCACATTCACCGACCGACCGGTCGTGGATCTCGCGAGGCTCGAGCGGGAGTCTTCCGGCCCCTGGGACTAGAACCCCCGGAATTGCGCGAGTTCGTCGACCGTGATGCGATCGCGTGGGAAATCATTGACGGGCTGCGCCAGGTCCGGATGCCCGACCGCCATGCCGCAATAGACCATCTCTTCGGGTGGCAGCTCGAAGCGCGCCGCGAGCTGCGGCCTGAATTGCGCCCAAGCTTCCTGCATGCAGCAGCCGAGTCCGCGCTCCTCGAGCAACAGCGCCACCGTCTGGATCAGCATGCCGAGGTGCGCCCACTGGCCGTGCGCGACGCGACGATCGAGGATGAAGAAGAGTCCCACGGGCGCATCGAACAGCGCGAAGTTGCGCGCCACATGGCGAAGGCGTGCGGGCTTGTCCTCGCGCGGGATGCCGAGCGCGCGGTACATGTCCTCGGCGAGCGCGAAGCGCCGCGTGCGCAGCGGTTCCCAGAGGTTCGGTGGATAGACCGGGAACTCATCGTGGTTGGCGAGTGATGGCGTGCCCATCGACTCGAGTGCCATGCGCACCACGGCATCGCGTTCGACGCCCGCCACGGCGACGATCTTCCACGCTTGGACATTGCTGCCCGAAGGTGCCCAACGCGCCGTGTCGAGCACCTCTCGCAGCGTGGTTTCGGATACCGGGGTGGGCAGGAACGCGCGGATCGAACGGCGCTGACGAACGGCTTCGGTGACGGTCATGTGCACTCCGGGGCAGGTTATCGGTGCAGAGGCAGGATCGTGTCCATGAAGATCCCGTCTATCTCGCCTTGGTCACCGGCTTGGGCGGCGCGCAAGGCCTGCGGTACGTTGAGGTGCGGCCCCAGCGACTGGATGAAGTCCCACGCGTAGCGGCGCAGAAAGTTTCCGCGCCGGAAGCCGATCCAGGTGAGGTGCTTCGGCAAGAGGTGCGCCACATCGAAAGAGACGAGATCCCCGTCTGCGGTGGGGTCCACCGCCATCGCGGCGATGATGCCGACGCCCAGTCCGCCCCGGACATAAGTTTTCACCACATCTGAATCGCGGGCGGTCAGCGCGAAGTCCGGCTCGAGACCCGCGCGGGCAAAGGCCTCCGAGATCGACGATGGCCCGCTGAGGCTGAAGGCATAGGTCACGATCGGGTGCTGTGCGAGTTTCTCGAGCGTCAGCACCTTGCCGCGCATCCGCGCGAGTGCGTGACCGCGAGGTACGACCACGCGGTGATGCCATTCGTAGAGCGGCAGGCGCAGGCAGTGCTGGAACTCGTCCTGCGAGCCGGTGGCGATTGCAAGGTCGACATGCTCCGAGTCGATCATGTCGGCGATCTGCTCGGAGGTCCCCTGATGCAGGTGCAGCTTCACCTTAGGGTAACGCGTGCGGAAGCGCTCGATCACCGACGGCAGCACATAGCGCGCTTGGGTGTGTGTGGTCGCGATGGAGAGTGCGCCGCGGTCGACGGCGCGGGCGTCGAGCGACATGCCCTTGATCGCCTGTGATTCGCGCAGGATGCGCTGCGCGCGTTCGACCACGCGTTGCCCCTGTTGGGTGAGCCGTTTGAGGGCGCGGCCCTCCCGCACGAAGAGCTCGAAGCCGAGCTCGGACTCGAGCACACGGATCTGGCGACTGACGCTCGGCTGCGAGGTGTGGAGCTTCTGTGCAGCGGCGGAGATGTTGAGGTTGCACTCGACGATGGCGGCGAGGTAGCGCAGTTGCTGCAGCGTCATGCGGCGTCCGTCGCCGTGGCGGCGACTGCGCGCGAGCGGCCACGCAGCAGGTCTACCGCCTTCTCGGCGATCATCACCGTGGGCGCGTTGGTGTTGCCGCCGATCAGCGACGGCATCACAGAGGCATCGATGACCCGCAAGCCCTCGACCCCGCGCACCCGCAGTTCCGGGTCGACCACGCTCGCCGAATCGCTGCCCATACGGCAGCTGCCAACCGGATGGTAGACGGTGTCGCAGCGCCGGCGCAGCACATCGCGGATCGCCTCGTCGTCATCGATGCCGGCCGTGAACAGGTCACGGCCCAACCAGCGCGCCAGCGACGGCGCTTGCAGCAGACGACGGGTGATCTTGAAGCCCGCCACCATATCCTCGAGGTCGGCGGGGTCGGCAAAGAACCCCGGATCGATGCGTGGTGCAACCAGCGGGTCGGGCGAGGCGAGCTCGACGCTGCCGCGGCTGCGCGGCCGCAGCACGCAGACATGGCAGGAGATGCCGTGCCCGAGACGGATGCGGCGCGCATGGTCATCGACCAGCCCGGTCACGAAGTGCAGCTGGATGTCCGGCGCGGCGAGGTCGGAGCGCGTGCGCAGGAACCCGCCGCACTCGGCGAAGTTGCTGGTCAGCATGCCGCGACGCTCGCGGCGGAAGCGGCCGAACTCGCGCAGCGCACGAGCGGTGCCCGCGAAAGACAGGCCGAGGGTGTCGAGGCTCGGTGACTCGAAGCCGAAGATGAAGTCGGCATGGTCCTGCAGGTTGCGGCCGACGCCGGGTGCGTCATGCACCACATCGATGCCGGATTTCTGCAGCAAGGCTCCCGGGCCGATTCCCGACAGCATCAACAATTGTGGCGACTGCAGCGCCCCGCCCGCGAGCAGCACCTCACGGCGCGCAAGCAGCCGACGTCGTTGGCCACCCTGCAGGACCTCGGCGCCGATCGCGCGCCGACCCTCGAACAGGATGCGCAGCACCCGGGTGCGGGTCTCGACGCGCAGGTTCGACCGTCGACCGATGTGCGGGTGCAGATAGCCCCGTGCCGCGCTCCAGCGCTCGCCCTCGTGCTGGGTGACCTGGTAAGCGCCGAGCCCTTCCTGTTCGGCGCCGTTGAAGTCGTCGTTGAGTGGCAAGCCTGTTTCCCGCGCAGCGTCGATGAAGCGCTGCTGGAAGGGGTTGTCGGTACGCAGGTCCGACACCCGCAGCGGACCGTCCTGTCCGTGGAAGGGGCCACCCAAACGCCCGTTGCCCTCGCTCAGTCGGAAATACGGCAGTACTTCGTCGTAGGACCAGCCGGTCGCGCCTTCCGCCGCCCAACGGTCGTAATCGCTGCGATGGCCGCGGATGTAGATCATCGCGTTGATGGCCGAGGAGCCGCCGAGGCCGCGACCGCGCGGTTGGTAGCCGCGGCGACCACCGAGGCCAGGTTGCGGGACCGTATCGAAACCCCAATTGTTGATCCGCGTCGGGATCATCGCCCAAGCGCCGACCGGCAGACGCACGAACCAGCTGTCGCCGCCGCCACCGGCTTCGACCAATGCCACCTGCAGCGACGGATCCTCGCTCAGACGCCCGGCGAGCACGCAGCCCGCCGAGCCGCCGCCGAGCACCAGATAGTCGACCGTATCGGCGTCAGGCGTCGTCATGTTCATTCCTTCAGCCGGACTTGCATCGCCACCCGTTCGAGGCGGGGGATGTCGAGGTCCAAAAATCCCTCTCCGCCAAGATCGCGCAGCCAGTCGCGCGCCGTGGTGCGGCTGGCGTCCGGCATCGCGCGGAAGGCATCGAGTACGCCTTGCATCTTCCAGAGTGTGAAGGGGATCGCGAGCCGCGTGAACCGGTGTTCACCCATCGGGAAGGTGACGGGGCCGAGCGTCCGGTTGAGCAGGCTGCCCTTGGGGCGGGTCTGCGCGGTACGCTGCGTTTCATCGAGGATGCCCTGCATCATCGGCAGGAATTCACGGCAGATGATCCGCAACACGGGTTCCAGAGTGGGCGGGATCGTGTCTTCCGCTGCCTCGGGTGACGGCGCACCGTAGCGCGCGCGCACGGCGTCGTGGTCGAGACTCGCCATGCGGTCGATCCAGTCGCGCAGGTGCGGCCGCGGGTCGATCCACTCGCGCTTGGGCCAGGGGTCGCGCCCAAGATGGCCATACATCGTCGACTGCAGGCCGAAATCGGCGATCGTCGGGTGGTTGCCGAGCAGGTAGGGCACGGCCGCAAAGTGCGCATCCAGCAGGTTGAGCATGTGCAACGACCATGCCTCCATCATGGCGTACTGCGACGGCACGATACCGACCCGCGGAAGGTAGCCGCGCAACATGCGGGCCACCCGCGACACGAGGAAATTCTTGACCATCTGCGGCGCCCACGGTGCGAGCGCGTCACCGGCGTCACGCTGGAACAGCCCGTAGTTCTCCGTGTAGACCCAACGCGTGTGCATGGCGATGGGGATCCACCACTCGTCGCCCCAAGCCTCGATCAGTTCGGCAGCGATGCGCCGTCGCGGCGTGGCGGGGAAGATGGAGGGTTCCGGGAAGACCGGTTCCAGTTCATCGATGATGTGCCGCGTGTCCTGCATCCAACGGCCTTCGGGTGTGGTGATGGTCGGCATCACCCGCGCGCCCGTGTTGCGCTGTACCGGGCCGGTCAGCATGTAATAGCTGACCGGGATCTCGTTGAACGGGACCTTCTTGTAGATGAAGTAGGCGCGCAGCTTGCCCGCGAAGTACGAGAGGTGCCAAGCGTAGAGCGTGTAGTGTCGGTTCATAGAGGCATGCCCTCGAGGTCGGAGGTGGCCCTGTTAGGGGTCAGTAGATTAGCGCCGCGCGGCGGGCGGCGAGAAAGACATCGAGGTCGCCGCGCCACGCCGCCTGGATGTCAGGCACGGCATCGCCCCGGCTGATGCGTGCGGGCAGGGTCGTCTCACCCCAGTGGCGGCCGATGATCTTCTCCTCGGCCCAGGCGATCTTCCCCGGATGCAGGCGCTCGAGGGTCGCGAGGACGGTGAGCGCCGTACGCAGCGGCTCGAACTCGCACGGGTCGTCGAGGTGCAGGCGCACGCCACGAAGGGCCTGATCCTTGAATCCGCCGTAGAAGGGTTTCACAGCCAAGGCCTGGAACCTCACGCCTGGCAGACCGGAGGCATTGAGCGCCGCCGCCAGTTGCGGTGGATCGATGAACTCCGCCGTGACGATCTCGAACGGCAGGGTCGTACCGACGCCGTCGCTGAGGTTGGTCGTCGACATCGCCACCATGCCGGTGGCGACATAAAGGTGGGCCTGCCGGACGCCCGGGATGTGCGGTGAGGTCTGGGTCCAGGTGAGCCCGGTGTCCGCCCAGGTCATCTCGCGCCGCCAGCCGCGCATCGGCACGACCTGCAGGTCGCAACCAATGCCGAGCGCGTCGTTGAAGAACCGCGCGACCTCACCGACGGTCATGCCATGCGTGACCGGCATCGGTCCCCAACCGATGAAATTGCGCCACTGCTCGGGCATCACCGGGCCTTCGGTGCGTAGGCCGCCCAGGGGGTTCGGTCGGTCGAGGACCCACAGCGGCTTGCGGTGTTCGGCGCAGGCGCGCATCGCTTCGCCGAGCGTCGAGATGTAGGTGTAGGTGCGCGAGCCGATGTCCTGGATGTCGAACAGCAGCGCGTCGACACCCGTGAGCGACTCGGGCGTCGGACGACGCGTCCGGCCGTAGAGGCTCTGCACCGGCAGTCCGGTGACGGGATCGCGCGCATCCTCGACCGGATCTCCCGCCGGCACTTCGCCGCGGATGCCGTGTTCGGGGCCGTACAACTGCACGAGCTGCACGCGCGGGTCACGCGCCAGACGGTCGGCGGTCGGTACCAGATGGCCATCGACGCCGGACGAGTTCGTGATGAGCCCGATGCGCTTGCCGACGAGCGCAGCGATCTGCGCACTGTCTGGCGCGAGCAGCACATCGATGCCGAGCTCGACCCGGGATTGTGGGGACACGCTTTCAATCGCCGTTGATGCATGGGCTGCCGACCACGCGAGGGCGCAGATCGCGGCGCAGGTTGTGAGGCTTGTGAAAAGGCGAGCGATGATATCCATGGCGTTTGCCCTGATTGTCCTCTGGTGCATCGGGCGAGTCCACCGGCGTGCCCCAGTCTGGGATCGCCGGGTAGGGGGACAGGCGGCAGGGGATGTGGGAGGATTCCACGCGCGCCATGACAAACATCCGACAGAACTTCGCGCTGCCCGTTTCGGGGCTGAACCAGCAGTGGACGCTCGCCGACCGACCGGTGGGGCGCGAGGTCCGCCTGTCCGATTTCGAGCTCGTCACGCGGCCACTGCCGCCCTTGCGCGACGGCGAGGTTTTGGTCCGTACGCTTTATCTATCTGTGGCGCCTGTGATGCGCCAGTACATGCTGCAAGGCGGTGCGGGTGAGCGGCCGCTGCAGCTGGGTGAGACGATGCGCGGGCGCGGCGTCGGCGTCGTAATCGAGTCGCGCAATCCGCGTTTTTCGCCAGGCGACTTTGTCCAAGGAAAGCTTGGCTGGCAGGAATATTCGGTCAGCGACGGCAGCCCGTACTTCATGATGTACAAGATCGAGCAGCGCATCGCACCGCTCTCCACGGGCATCGGTGTGTTGGGCGTGACCGGCTTCACCTCCTACCTAGGCTTGATGCGCGTCGGCCAGCTGCAGCCGGGCGATCGCGTGCTGGTGTCGAGTGCGGCGGGCGGGGTCGGCTCCAGCGTCGCGCAGATCGCCAAGCACCACGGCGCGAGCCGGGTGGTCGGCATCGCCGGCAGCGACGAGAAGTGCCGGCTGCTCGTCGACCGTCTCGGCTACGACGCCGCTATCAACCATCGCAGCGACGATCTGTCGGCCAAGATCGGAGAGCTCTTACCCGAGGGTTTCGACGTCATGTTCGACAACGTCGGCGGCGAGACGCTCGATGCGGCGCTGCTGCACCTGCGCATGGACGCGCGGGTAGTGCTCTGTGGCCGAATTTCCGAGTATCTCGGCGACGAGGAACAGCCCTACGCGCTGCGCAACTACCAGCGGCTGCACAAGCGTTACGCGAGCTTGCGCGGGTTCTTTATCTACCGCATGGAACCGATGTTCCGCGAGGCCGAGCAGGCGATGGCCGAGATGATCCGTGCCGGTGCGCTGACGCATGCCGAGGACATCCTCGAAGGCCTCGAGCGGATGCCCGAGGCGCTGATCAGGCTTTATTCAGGTGCCAACCAGGGCAAGCAGCTCGTCCGGATCGACCCGCAGGCCGAGACCTACCGCGATGACAATCCTTGGCGGATCGCATAACGACGGAGGAATGGCAGGCGCGGGATCAGCGCAGCATCCGTCGCCAGACGGCGTCGGGCACGAGGCCTGCGAACGGCCACAGCAGCCGCCATGGGAAGCCCGGCACGATGGCGCGGCGCTTGCGCCGTCCGATCGCGTCCACGATCTCGCGCGCCGCGCGCTCGACCGGCACCGCGAAGGGATAGCGCTCGATATTCGGCATGATGTCCGTGACGACGAAGCCGGGCAGCACTTCGGTGACGGCAATGCCGTGGCGCGCCAGTTCGATGCGGGCGGCGCCGAGCCAGCTCGACAGAGCGGCCTTGCTCGCGCAGTAGGCGCCTTGCGAGGGGATCGGCAGTAGCGACGCCAGCGAGGAGATGCCGACCAGGTGCCCGCGGCCCTGCGCGATGAAATGTGTGGCCGCCACCTCCAGCGTCGCGAGGGTGCCGATGAGATTGGTCTGCAGGATGCGCTGCGAGCCGTCGAAGCTGTCCTGGCCGATGCGCGTGAATTCATTGATGCCGGCGTTGGCGACGAACACATCGACGCCGCCGAGCGATTCCAGGAACCCGCCCAAGCGCGCTCCGCAGTCCGCGGTGTTCGCGACGTCCAGTTCCAGCAGGGCGGGCGGCGGCGCCGTACCGCCGGTGGTGGCGATGATCTCCTCGCGCAGCAATTCCAGCGTCGCGAGCCGCCGGCTCGCGAGGCCGAGCCGCCAGCCGCGACTTGCGAACTCGAGCGCGAGGGCTCGGCCGATACCGGCCGAAGCCCCGGTGATCACCACGGTGCGGGTCATAAGCGTCTCCGTCGTCTCCACAAGTACACGATACCGCCGAGCAGTGCGAGTGCAGCCGCCGCCCAGACCAGCTTCGGCAGATAGACGAACCGCAGCGCGTTCAGGATCACCTGGCGCCGCGGTTCGTAGCCTTCCGGTATCGGCAGCACGCCTTGAGCGTCCGCCCAACGCGCCCACGCCGCTTGCATCGTCGTGAACTCCTGCGGTCGCGACGCCGCGAGATCGCGCGTCTCTCCCGGGTCGACGGCGATGTCGAACAGCTGCCAACGCCTATCGCCCACGGGCGGCTGGTTGCGCACGAGCTTAAGATCGCCGCGGAAGAGCGCGGCGTTGCCGGCGAGCTCGTAGCCCACCACCTCGTCGGGCGCACGAACGCGCTCGGCTTCGCCGCGCAGCACCGGCAGCAGGCTGCGTCCCGCCGGTCGAGCGACCGGACGTCCGTCGTGCGTGCCGTTTGGCATCGCGATCCCGGTCAGCCCTAGCAGCGTGGGGAAGAGGTCGGTGACATGTGTGAATTCTTTGACAACATGCCCGGAGCGCTCGCCGGGGACCCCGGCTATGATCATCGGTACCCGCAGACCGCCTTCGCCCGCATAGAACTTCGAGGTGGCGAGCGGTGATGCCGCCGCGCCGGCCCAACCTGCGCCGATCGCGACATAGGCGCCCGGGCCCCCGAGCCGGTCGATGTCGCGGGTGTACTGCGTGCCGAGCCATAGCCGTCCGACCAGCAGCTCGTGCGGATCGGAGGCCTCGGCGCCGTTGTCGGAGAGGAACACGAACACCGTGCGTTCGTACTCGCCGGTCGCGCGCAGCTGTGCGACCACGCGACCGAGCTGCTCGTCCATCGCCGTCGCCATGCCGGCGTAGACCTCCATGCGCCGGGCGTAATGCCGACGGTCTTCCGGCGACAGCGCATCCCAGTCAGCCGCCTGCGGCACCATCGGCGCATCGGCAGGGACCAGCCCGAGCGCCCCGGCGCGCTCGCGCCGCTCGCTGCGCAGCGCCTCCCAGCCCGCGTCGTAACGGCCGCGGTAGCGGTCGATCGTCTCGCGCGGCGCCTGCAGCGGGATGTGGTTGGCTTGGAAGGCGAGATAGAGGAAGAACGGTTGATCCGCTGCGGCCCCGCGGCCCTCGCGCAGATAACCGAGTGCGCGGTCGACAAAGAACTTCGAAGAGTAGTACTCGCGCGGCATCGTCGCCTCGCGGTCGTCCTCGAACCAGTAGACCTTGTCGGTGAGCGAGAGATAGCGCTGACGAGGGTCCCAGTTGTCGGACCCGCTGTCGCCCTGCACAAGCGATCGATCGAAGCCACGTGCGCCGGGCAGGTTGTGGGCCTCCTTGCCAAGGTGCCACTTGCCGACCGCATAGGTCCGGTAGCCTCCGTCACGCAGCAGCGTGGCGAGCGTCACCACACCGCGATCGAGCACGGTGAGGTAGCCCGGCTTACCGTACTGCGAGAACGGTACCGTCTCGCGCATCGCGCCGACTCCGGCGCGGTGGTTGTCGACGCCGGTGAGCAGCATGGCCCGCGTCGGCGAGCATTCGGCGGAGACATGGAAGCTCGCAAAGCGCGTGCCGCGCGCCGCCAGCGCATTGAGCGTGGGCGTGGCGATCTCGCCGCCGAAGGCACCGACATCGGTGTAGCCCCAGTCGTCGACCACGACCAGCACGATGTTCGGCTGACCGGGCGCCGTCACCGGTGGGGCGGCCGTTGTGACCGGCGTGGCGGCGATCAGGCCGACCACGGCGAGCAGGGCGCCCGCGCACCGACGATGATCAGTTCGCGAAGTAGACATATTCGTCGTCGGGGGCCTGCGGGTCGCGCAGCATCTTGTCGAGCGGGATGGCGCCAGCGCCAAGCGTACGCCACAACGGCTTCGCTTGTTGCCGGTCGATGTCGGCCAACGCGGCCTTCATCGCCGCGAGCCGGACGGGTTCCTCGCCTGCGAGATTGCGCCGCTCGCCGGGGTCCGCCGCGAGGTCGTACAGCCAGTCCTTGCGCGGTCGCTCGGTCACCTGCAGTTTCCAGTCGCTTGCGCGTAGCACGCGGTAGTCGTCGGTGCGCCAATAGAGGCTCTGGTGCGCCTCGCCGCTGCGCTCGCTGCGCGCGAAGGGCAGCAGGTCCACACCGTCGATGACGCGGTCCGAGGGTACCGGTCGCCGGGCTGCGGCCGCGATGGTCGAGAAGATATCGACGTGGCCGACCGGCGTCGTGACGCGTGTACCGGCCGGAAGTCCGGCGGGCCAGCGCATGAACAGCGGCACGCGGATGCCGCCCTCGAAGTAGGTCGCCTTCCAGCCGCGCAGCGGCGCGTTGAGTCCGGCCAGGTCGACGTAGTGCGGCGCACCGTTGTCGTTGGTGAAGATCACCAGGGTGTCCTGATCGAGACCTTGCGCGCGCAGGGTCTCCATCACCCGGCCGATGCCGCGGTCCAGCGAACGGATCATCGCCGCGTAGACGCGCAGCCGGTGGTCGGCGATGTCCGCGAGCGCATCGTAGTCCTCGCGCGCCGCCTGCAAGGGCGTATGCGGCGCGTTGTAGGCGAGGTAGAGGAAGAACGGGCGGTGGCGGTTGGCCTCAATCACGCGCACCGCATGATCGGTGAGGTAGTCGGTGAGGTAGCGGTCTGGCCGGAACACCTCGCCATCGTTGAAGCGCACACCCCAGGGCTCCACCGCCCAAATAAATCGGTCGATCGGATCGGTGTCGGAGCGGGCGTTGACCACGCGCGGGTCGTCCGCCGGCAGAAACATGGAGCCACCATGCTGCAGCGACAGCGACTCGTGGAAGCCGTGTGCGTAGGCGCGGAAGCCCGGGCTGTCGCCGAGATGCCACTTGCCGATCTGCGCGGTATGGTAGCCCGCGCCCTGCAGCAGCCGCGCGAGGGTGATCTCGGACTGCGGCAACCCCATGTCCTGGTATGCGGGCTGTGAAGGGCCCCCATCGCCGAAATAGATCGCGCGCCGCAAGGTCTGACCTGGACGCTCCATGCGGGTCACGACCTGCATGAACTCCTTGGGCGTCGGCGTGAACTCGAAACCGAAGCGCGTTGCGTAGCGACCCGTGAGGATGGCGGCCCGCGAGGGGGCGCAGGTGGCATTGCCCGAATAGGCGACATCGAAGCTGACGCCTTGCTGCGCGAGGGCGTCGATGTTCCGGGTCGGCACACGGCCGCCGGCGACGCCGGCACCACGCAGCGTAAGGTCGTTGAAGCCGAGATCGTCCACGACGATCAGGATGACGTTCGGCGGCCTCGCCACGGGGGTGCCTCCGGCAGGGGATGCGACGGGGCTGGTCGGACCCTGCTGCCACGCGATCTCGCGGAATGCGGCGTTGTCTTCGCGCATGAACACACGCAGGTAGGTGAGCAGCAGGCCGGTGCGACCGCCCATCGCTTGCACGGCGAGCGCGCCGAGCAGCAGCACGCCCGTCAGGATACCGATGCTCGTCCATACACGGTGGCGGGTACGCGGTGTCATGTCCGTCTCTCCTGGGTCTTGGTGTGGGCGAGCAGATCGTCCTCGATCATCCAGAGCCTGTCTTGTCCCCAGACCGCCTCAAAACCCTCGACACGGAACGAGGGTACACCCCATAGCCCCTGCGCCAGCATCTCGATGCGGTTGGTTTCGGCAATCGCGCGCCAGCCATCGTCGGCGAGCGCTGCCCGGATGTCCGCCGCGCCAAGGCCGACGCGCGTCGCGATTCGGGTGAGCCCCCGATCCGAGCCGGCATCGATGCCCTCGGCGAACACGCCGCGCAGGAAAGACTCGGCGACCTCGATGCCGCGGCCTTGCCGGGCGGCGTGGTGCACGAGTGCGAGGCCCCGTTCGACCGGCGTACCGACCGGATCGGCGATGTCACCGAAGGGCAGACTGAGGCGATCGGCTTCGCGTTTGGCGTCGAGCAAGATGTAGCGGCGCTTTGGCCAAGGCACGGGCAGGCCGCGCATCACCATCGGCAGCACCGTGCGCAGTCGCAGCTCCGCGCCATAGTGCGCGGCGAGCCGGCGTAGGCGTGGCACCGCGAGCCAGGTGTAGGGGCTGCGAAGCGAACAATAGACATGCAGTTGAGCGCGCTGCGCCGTCACGGCCGCCGTCACCCATCGCAGCGCCGGAGGCGGCACGAGCGGCGCCGTATCGTCGATGTCGCGGTCGATGTCGCGGTCGATGTCGCGGTCGATGTCGCGCGCGAGGCCGAGGGAGCGCAGCCTTGATTCCAGATAGTGCAGTCGATCGACGCCCCAGTACCACTCGCCCTCGAAGCAGAACATCGCGCCCTGGTAGTGTCCGAGCCGGGTGCGCATCATCGCACCCCGTCGTAGTGCCGCCGCGTCGGTGGCCAGCCCCTCAGGTGACGGGTCGTACCCGGATAGCCCGAGGCGTTGTGCGCACCGGCGCGCATCCCGCTCCGCCCATGCGGCAAGGCGCGTGGCGTCGGGTGCCGCGATCGCGTCCGGGGGCGGTACGGCATGTATCTCGAACGCTATGCGGTAGCGTTCGCGCAGCGCCGGCAGCAGTCCCGCCGCGAGCGCACTGTACGGATCGTCGGGCTGGTGGAAGTAGTGCACCATGGCCTTCCGCCCGGATAGGCGTCGACGCCAGTCATGTCCGCTGCGACGCGCCTCGCGCAGTGCAGAACTGGTCAGGGTCCGGGCAATGTGGCGGCTGACGGTGACGGAGAGGGCGGACATGCGTTCGACGGTGCTCTTTCGGTGCTGCGCCCGGGATGCGGCGCCTGTAATCTTACCCGTGAGGCGGATCGTGAGCGGGCCTGTCGTGGGTTCGTACGTCGGTAGCACCGCTTTTGAAGAGGACCGCGCCCCATGACCACCCGTCGTCGTTGGCTTGCCGCCGCCACCACTGCTGCGCTGGCGCCGCTGCTCGGCTCTGCCGCATCGGGCGCCGCAAAAGCGGACCGCAAGACGCCCGCTGGTTCCGACACGCGTCCCCCCGGCGCGTTGCCGCGTCGGGCGAGCGTCCGGCCGCCCCGAATCCGCCCCGGCGACACGATCGGTCTCATGATCCCCTCGAGCGCCAACTGGGACCCGATGGACATCGATGTGCTGGTCGACGCGCTCGCGTCGCTCGGCCTTAAATCGAAGCTCGGCAAGCATGTCTACGATCGGCGCGGCTATATGGCCGGGCGTGACGAAGACCGCGCTGCCGACTTCAATGCGATGGTGCGCGATCCTGAGGTGCGGGCCATCCACTGCATCCGCGGCGGCTGGGGCGCCGCGCGTCTGCTGCCGCTGATCGATTTCGACGCCTTCGCGCGCACACCGAAGGCCGTCATCGGCTATAGCGACATCACGGCGCTTCTGCTGTCGCTGCACGCGCGTACCGGTGCGATCACCTTCCACGGGCCCAACGGCGCAAGCGACTGGAACCCCACCAACGTCGACTGGTTGCAGCGCGTCGTGTGGCGTGGCGAGGAGGCCGTTTTCGAGAACCCGCGTGAACTCACCGGCGCAATCGTGCCCGACGAGAACCGCACGCGTGCGATCACACCGGGCCGTGCTCGGGGTCGGCTGCTCGGCGGCAACCTCACCGTGCTCACCGCACTGATCGGCTCGCCGTACCTGCCTGATTTCACGGACAGCATCTTGTTCCTCGAGGATGTGCAGGAGGCCCCCTACCGCATCGACCGCATGCTGGTGCAGCTGAAGTTGGCCGGCGTCCTCGAGCGGGTGCGTGGCGTGGTCTGGGGGACCTGCAGCAAGTGCGGGCCCGGCGAGGGCTTCGGCTCGCTCACCATCCCCGATGTGCTCGACGACCATGTCAAATCATTGGGTGTACCGGCGTATTGGGGTGCGATGGTCGGCCATATCAACCGTCAGTTCACCTTGCCGGTCGGCGCCGAGGTCGAGATCGATGCCGACCGTGGGACGCTGCGCATGCTCGAGCCGGCGGTGGCCTGATCGCCCCCCCTTGACACGCTGCGGCGACGGTTTCAGTCTGATGACAAGAATCTCAGGGAGAGACCCCATGACCGTGACCCGCTCCATCGGCCGCGGCGCCTTGCGCGCCGGGCTTCCCGTACTGCTTTTGGCCGCTGCAGCGAGCGCCTCGGCTCAACAAGCGGCCTCTTCCGCTGACGGGGACAAGCTCGAGACCGTGATCGTCACGGGGTCCAGCATCCGTCGGCAGGTCTCGGACAGCGCCGTGCCGCTGCAGGTCATCACCACCGAAGACCTGCGTCGCGAGGGCATCAACAGCCCCGAGCAGCTCATCAGCTATCTCGTCAGCAACGGCAATGGCCTCGACAATCTCGCGGGCAATGCGGATGTGGTCACCGGCGCCCAGCGCGGCAACAACGGTGCGTCCTCGGCCAATCTGCGCGGTCAGGGCTCGGCGGCGACCCTCGTGCTGCTGAACGGTCGACGAGTCGCGGCTCATGGCCTCAACGGCGGCGCGGTCGACATCAACCAGATCCCCATGGCGGCCATCGAGCGCGTCGAAGTGCTCAAGGACGGCGCGTCGGCGATCTACGGCACCGATGCCATCGGCGGTGTCATCAACTTCATCCTCAAGGATAATTTCCAAGGGCTGAACTTCAGCGGATTCGCGGACATCACCGAACTCGGCGGCGGCGCCATCTACCGCGGCACGGCTGCAGGCGGCATCGGTGATGTCGACGAGGACGGCTGGAACATCATGGCCACGGTGTCGATGAGCGATCACCGCGAGCTGCGCGGCGACCAGCGCGACTTCGTCAACACCTTCCAGCCGGAACGCGGCGTGTCGGTGGACACGCGCGGTACCCCGTTCGCCACGATCCTGCCGCTCGGCGTCGGGCCGAACACGCCGCTCGGTACGATCATCAACACGGCTGCGACCTCGCCGTTCCTGCCCGGCAGCACCACCCTTCGTGCCTCGGGCGGCATCAACCCGCTCGACCTGCCGGGGGGTGGTGGCTGTAATCAGATCGACGGCCAGGCCGCGTACGACACCCGGCTCTGGAACTTCCCGGAGGCGGAGTACGCTTGCGCCTGGGACACCGGTCGCGCGGCCGTGCTGCAGCAGCCCATCAAGACCGTCAATTTCGTCACCCGTGGTGTGCTGCGTCTCGGTGAGCACGAGTTGGCCGCGGAGCTGACCGGCTCGACCGCCGATTCGGCCAAGCGGTTCTCGAACCTGCAGATCACGCCGAACACCAGCACCCAGAACTACGCCTTCCCCCGCAACGCGACGTCGGCGGCGGTCTACGACCGCGTGTTCAACCAATTGGTCGCGGTCTTTCCGACACTCGAGGCGCGGCGCGGCCTGCCGATGTCTTACCGCTGGCGCTGCATGGAGTGCGGTCGCCGCGAGATCGAGACCACCACCGATACGTTCCGCGCTTTCCTCGGCGCGGACGGTCCGCTGCCGCTCGAGGGCTGGACCTATCGCACCGGCGCATCGCACGCATTCAGCGAGTCAGAGTCGCAGCTCGGTTCCGGCTATTACTACCGCAACACGACGCGCGATGCGGCGGGCAATATCATCGCCAACGGCATCATCGACGCGCTCAACACCGGTGCGATCAACGTCTTCCTGCGCCCGGGCGAGACCCAGTCGCAGGCGGCGTTGGACCTGCTCAAGGGCGCTTCGGCCGAGGGCGTAATCCTCTATGGCGGCAAGTTCTCGGTGACGCAGGTCGACGCGTCGGCCTCGGGTCCCTTGTTTGCGCTGCCGGCGGGCGATGTGCTCGCGGCGGTCGGCGTCGATTGGCGCCGCGAGGAATACAAGTTCAACGGTGACCAGCGCGTCGCTGCGGCGCGCCCGGTCATCATCGCGGCACCCTTCGATGACGGTAATGCCCTTGCCGGCGTGGAGCGCGACGTGAAGGCGGTGTATGCCGAGGTGATGGTGCCGATCGTCGCCGGCATGGAGCTGACTGGCGCCGTCCGTCGCGACGACTACGACGGCTTCGGTTCGACGACGAATCCGAAGATCACCCTCAAGTACCGTCCGATCGACCAGATCATGCTGCGTGGTTCCTACAGCACCGGGTTCCGCGTGCCGTCCTTCAACCAGATCTACAACGCTTCATCGACGGCGCTGTACTCCGGTCGCGACCTCGCTGACCCCGGTAAGTGCGCCGGTGGCCGTCCGGATGCCACCAAGCCCGAGTGCGCGGTGGTGCAGCCGAACATCATCAACGGCGGCAATCCGGGTCTCGGCCCTGAGGAATCGGACCAGTTGAGCTTTGGCTTGGTCTTCGAGCCGACCGACAGTTTCAACATGTCCATCGACTGGTGGAGCATCAACCGCACGGGCACTCTGCAGATCCTCACATTGCAGCAGCTTGCCGCGAATTACTCGACCTTCCAAGACCGATACTTGCGTGATGCTGCCGGTAACCTCCTCGCGATCGACCAGCGTGTGGTCAATGCGGGCGAGAGCAAGACACAGGGCATCGACATCACGATGGCCTTGCGCGGCGAGGCCTGGGGTGGCCGTTGGCGCGCCGGCATCGACGGCAGCAAGATCCTCGAGAAGCGGTCTAAGGTGGCGCCCAGCTTGGCGTTCTCGCCGAGCGAGGTCGGTGCGTTCACCTTTGCGGGCGATCTTGGTCTCGAGTGGAAGCACAACGGTTACTTCAACTTCTCGAAGGGTGATTGGACCGCCACGCTGTCCCAGCTCTACCGCTCGGGCTACCGCAACCAGGAACTGCCGGGCGTCACCGCCGGCATCGTCTCGCCGCCGGCGGTCGACCGCCGCGTCGACAGCTACATCACCCACAATGCGTCGGTGACCTGGCGTGGCATCGAGGGTCTGGCCGTGACCGCGGGCATCAAGAACCTCTTTAACGAGGATCCGCCGTTCGCCATCACCTACGACAGCAACACCGGCTCGGGAAGTTCCTGGGAGCCGCGTGTGGCCGACCCGCGCAACCGCAGCTTCACGCTGCTCGCCGAGTACCGCTTCTGACGGCAGTCTCGCGGTGAGCGCCGTCCGGCTGTCTTCTGGGCAGGTGGATGAATTCTTCGGGCGCGGTTGGGTCCTGTTGCCAGGACTCTTCCGCGCTGCGGAACTCGCACCGGTGCGCGCCGCCTTCGAGCGGCTGCACGCCACCGCGCAGCGGTTGCGCAGCACCCAAGACCACAACGGCGCGCGTTTCGTCCTCGCCGACCGCAGCGACGAAGTCGTGGTGCAGCGCGTGGTCTGGGCGGGCGGCGCAGAGCCTGATCTGCTGTCGCTCAGCGCCGACCCGAGGCTGGTGGGGCCTGCGCTTCAGTTGCTCGGTAGCGCACACTGCGAGCAGCTGCTCTGTCAGGCGCACTTCAAGATGCCGGGTGACGGCGTGTCCTTCGACTGGCACCAGGATATCCAGCACCGGGACAAGGGGCCGGGGACCTGGCGTGACCTGAACGGTCGCGGCTCCTACGTCCAGACGCTGCTCGCGGTCGATGACATGCGTGCCGACAACGGGCCACTGCAGTTCGTGCCGCAGGACGCCGTGCGTACCGATGCGCGCGGTCGCTTGAGCGACGCGTCTTTCAATTACGGTACGCCGATGGGCGCGGGGGGTAGCGATATCATCGATGCCTCGCGCGCCGAGACGATCATCGGCGAAGCCGGGGCGGTGATCCTGTTCGGCCCGTACGCCGTACACGGCAGCACGGCCAACCATTCGCTCGCACCACGCCGCGTCTTGATCAACGGCTATGCCCACCCGGGCGCGAACGGCCGCGTGTACCCGGGTGTCGGCTCGGGCCGCCGGCTCGGCGCCTGAGATGGGCGCGTCCTACTTCCACACGGTCGACTGGCTGGTCGTCGCCGCGTACTTCGCACTCGTCTGGTTGATCAGCCATCGCGTGCAGGGACGGCAGACCGGCACCCACGAGTACTTCCTCGGCTCACGCAGCTTGCCGTGGCCTGCCGTCGCGGCCTCCATTGTCTCGACCGCGATCAGCGGCGTGACCTTCATCGGCGTGCCGGCGCTGGTGTTCGCGCAGGGCGGCGACTATCGCTACCTGCAGTTCGCGCTCGCCGGCGTGATCTCGAAGTGGGTAATCGGCCATTTCATCATGCCGCGCCTCTACGAAAAGGATTACGCGAGCCCCTACGACTACATCCGCGACCGTCTCGGCCCCGTGTTCGGCAGGGTCGCCGCGCTGCTGTTCTTCTTGGGTGCGGTGTTGGGGCAGGGCGTGCGCGTCTACGCGGTCGCGCTGGTGCTCGAGCTGTTGACCGGCCTCGGTTTCGGATGGTGCATCGCGCTCTCGATCGGTGCCGCGGTGGTGAGCACATGGCTCGGGGGTGTACGGGCAGTGGTCTGGACCGACGTGCTGCAGTTCGTGATGTTGGTCGCGGGTGGCGTGGTGGCGGTGCTCTATGTGACGCAGGTGTATCCGGGGGGGCTTGGGGGCTTGCTCGAGGCGGGCGCTGCAGCTGGCAAGACCCGCGTACTTGATCTCAGCCTCGACCCGAAGCTGCAGTTCACGCTCTGGGCGGGTGTGTTCGCGATGCCGTTCCAGAACCTCGCCGCCTATGGCACGGATCAACTCAACACGCAGCGCATGCTGTGCTGCCGCTCGGTGCGCGAGGCGCGCTTGGCGTTGTACTGGAGCAATGCGGGCGAGCTCGTGGTGGTGCTGTTCCTGACGGTCGGGCTCGCGCTGTGGGGATTTTACGAGTTCAATCCGCTTGATCCCGCGTTCGCACCGCTGGTGCAGGAGAAGGGGGATCGCATCTTCCCGGCGTTCATCCTCTCGGAGCTGCCGGTCGGTCTTCGCGGCTTCATGGTGGCGGCGCTGTTCGCCGCGGCGATGGCGAGTCCGGTGCTCTCGGCGCTCGCCGAGACCACCCTGACGATGTTCCATGACGGGCACCGTGCCGGGACACTGACGTCGGCGCGGGCCTTATTGTTGTCGAGGCTCTTCGTCGTCGCCTGGGGTGTGGTGCTCGGCATCTTTGCGTTCTCGCTCGCAGGCCGTGGCGAGCAGCTTGTGCCGCTCGCCTTCCAGATGACGGCCTATACCTATGGGCCGATGTTGGGTCTGTTCCTGCTGGCCCTGTTCGTGCCGCGCGAACGGATACACAGCCTGACGCTCGGCGTTGCCGCCTCGATGATCGGCGTGCTGGTGGTGGCCAATGCACGACAGCTCGGGCTGGGGCCGGAGGGAGGTTGGGTTGCGTTCCCTTGGCTGTTCCCGCTTGGCGGATTCTTGTGCGTGGCGTTCGCCATGTTGCCGTGGTCGCGACGCCGTTGATCTGCCTGCGCCAGAGGCGGCCGCCACGGTAAGGCTGCCGCGACTCAGCAACCCCGTTGCGGTAGGATGCGGCGCGTGCCGACCTTGACGACTGACTCCACCGATCCCGGCTCGCAAGCGGCGACCGTCGCAGCCTCGGGATCTTTCCGCATCGTCGGCATCGACGGCTTGCGGGCCTTGGCCGTGCTCGGCGTGATGGCATTCCATGCGGATGTCCTCGCGGCCCGTGGCGGCTTCTTCGGCGTCGACCTCTTCTTCGTGATCTCCGGGTTCCTCATCACCCGGCTGCTGCTCGCCGAGCTCGAGCGTAGCGGGCGGATCTCGCTCCGGGACTTCTATCTGCGACGGGCGCGACGGATCTTGCCGGCGATGTTGCTCGCAATCGCCGGTGCGGCGCTCGCGGCGGCGGTGTTGGCGCCGGACGCGCTGCCGTTGTTGCGCAAGGATGCGATGGCGTCGGTGCTCTTCGTCACCAATTGGCATTTCATCCTTCAGCAGCTCTCCTATTTCGAGTACATCGGCAGGCAGCCGCTGTTACAGCATCTTTGGTCGCTCGCCATCGAGGAGCAGTTCTACCTCCTCTGGCCATTAATCGTCTTCGTGCTCGCCTCGCGTGGCGGACGACGCCTGCTTGGCTGGTTCGCCGCGTTCGCAGCGGTCGCCTCCGTCGCCTGGATGGGCGTCCTCGCGCAGAGGCTCGGATTTCCGGAGACCATGGATGTCAGTCGGGTCTATTTCGGGTCGGATACCCATGCCGCTGGCTTGCTGGCCGGCGCTGCGCTGGCGGCGGCCGCGCCGCGGTTGGGCGCGTTCGCTGCGGAGGCGGGGGCATCGGCCGCATGGGGTGGCGCATTGCTCGGAGTGGCGGGTCTCGCTGGGACGCTGTTGTTGTTCTCGCAGGCGAGCGAGAACCATCCGTGGCTCTATTCTTGGGGCTTTGCGCTCTCTGCGCTCTCGAGCGTCGCACTCATCATCGCCTGCATGATGCCGGGATGGGCCGGCAGACTGCTCGATCTGCAGCCCCTCAAATGGATCGGCGAGCGTTCGTACGGTATCTATCTTTGGCATTGGCCGGTGTTCATGCTGACGCGCCCGGGTGTCGACCTCGCCCTCAGCCAGGACCAAGCGCTGTTGCTGCGCATCGTGCTGACCTTCGCACTGGCGGCCGCCTCCTATCGTTTCGTGGAGGCACCGATCCTCGGTCGCCGGCTCGACCGCGCCTCGCCGAGCCCGCAGTTCGCCGCTGGCGTGCTCGCTGCGCTCAGCTGCGTCGCGGTGTTCATCCTCGCCCCGGCGCAGCGACCGGTCGCGGGGACGGCCAAGGCGCTCAGCGGCCCGTCGATCGCGTCGGGTCGAGCATCGACCGCCGGTGTTGCCGGAACGACGGTGGCTCCGGCCACTGAGGTCGCGGCTGCCGTGAACATGGCAGGCGTCGCTGGCACGACCCGGCCACCGCCACCCTTGGTGCGTGGGTATGCCGGCCAGCTCACAGTGATCGGGGATTCCGTCGCGCTCGGCGCCCGCAGCGCCCTCGAGCGCGGCATCGACGGTGCTGCGGTGTACGCCACCGTCGGATGGCAGGCGGCGGACGTCCTCAAGATACTCGAGCGCATCCGCGCTGCCGGGGACCTGCAGCCGAAGGTGATGATCCACCTCGGCACCAACGGCTACATCTCCGAGCGGCAATTGCGTGCCATGCTCGACATGCTCCGCGACCGGGAGCGTGTCCTGGTGATGAACTCCCGCGTCCCGCGGCGCTGGATGGCCGCCAACAACCAGTTGCTGGCGACGCTGGTCCCGCAATATTCGAACGCGGTGCTGATCGATTGGCATTCTTTGTCTGACGGGCATCCTGAATTCTTCGTGCAGGACGGCGTGCACCTGACCGGTTCGGGGATGCGGGCGTTCGTCGGTGCCGTGGTGGCCGCGGGTGATTTCCGCAAAGTAGGCGTACCCGACGCTGTCGAGGAATCCCGCACATTGCTGGCGCCGATCATGCCGGAGGCCTCGGAGCCTGAGGACTATGCGCCTACCTTGGAACGGCATACGCGACCGATGGCACCGGATTCTTTCTGGCAGGTGATGGCGCGTTGCGAGACCGGTAATAATTGGCAGAACGGCGGCGAGTACGCGGGCGGCCTCGGCATCTATGTCGGTACCTGGGGTCAGTGGGGCGGACGCGAGTTCGCGCCGACCCCGGACCAAGCGACGCCTGCCGAGCAGATCATCGTCGCGAACCGTGTATCGACCCAAGGCTGGATGCGACCGGACGGCCGGCTCGAGCGTCCCGTGGGTTTCTCCGGATGGGGTTGTCTGAAGACCATCGGGCGTCCGCGCCTGATGATGTTCACCGCCGAAAGCCTGTTGAGCCAAAGATTCCGATGGCAGCAGCGCGGACAGGCCGTCCGCGACCTGCAGGCGATCCTCGGTGTGCCGGTCGATGGGATATATCAGGGCGCCACGACCATCCGGCACCGTGACATCCTCGTCCAGCGCGGACTGCCGCTCGAGCGGGCTGCGTCGGCGCCGGTGGCTGCGGCGCTCGCGATCGCTACAGCGGCGCCGGGCGCTGCCGTCGTGACCCGAAAGGACGCTGAGGGTCCTCCTGTCACAGCCCCTGCCGCAGCTGCCGTGCCTGCCGTCGAGCCTTCGATCGAGACCGACCGTGCGTCGACCGATGCGCCGCCGCCGGATACGCCGCCTCCCGCAGTGCCACCGCCCCCTGCCGATGCCAGCGGCGTTTGAGCGGCGCAGGATGATGCGCTCGAAGTCCCTCTTGGTCGTCTTCGCTTCGGCGACGGCGGCCGTGAGCTTCTCCGCTACGGCCGCGCTGTTCTCTCTTCTGTCCATGCCGCTCGCGACGCCTGTGCGTGCGCAGGCGGACATCCCCGATCTCGTCTGTCCCTCGACCGGCGGTCGCTCGCCGACCCGTCGGCCATCGGTCTCCGACGAGGAGGTGATGCCGTTCGAGCTCGATGCGCTCGGTGATCTACGCGAGCTGCCACCGGACATGGACCCGGCGGTGCTCGAGGCGTTCCGACCGGGCGTCGCCGGCGTCCGTGGGCCGGGGGTACGCCGCCTTGCGGTATGGGGCGACAGTCACATCGCGTCGGGTGCATTCGGCGATGAACTGCAGCGTCTGCTCGGACTGGGCGGCATCGAGACCAGCAATTCCTTTATCCCGCCGTACATGGCACGCCGCGGTGTGCACGTCCCGGTACGGGCCTTCTGTGTCGGTTCCGCTTGGTCTTTGTCGATGGCCTATGTCTCGCGCACCGAAGTCGACACCGGTCCAGCGCTTGCCGAAATGCGCAGCCGCGACGGGTCCGATTCGTATCTTTGGCTGGACCTTCGGGCCCGCAGTCGGGAACCGGAGGTGCTGCGCTTGCGCATGCTCTACCGGCCGCTGGCGGGCGAGGCGGAGATCGCGGTGTCGATCAATGGTGGCGAAGAGGGGAGCTACCACCTCGAGCCGAGCAGCGAGCATGATGATGCGGTGCCGAAGGAGCTCTATTTCGAGGACGGTGATCTGCTCAGCACCGTCAAGATCCGCATCGTCAGCGGTGAGGTCGCATTGCAGGGCTTCTTCGTCGACAAGGTCACCGAACCGAGTCTCGTAGTCGATGTGTTGGGCATCCCCGGCGCCACCGTCAACGGCTGGGCGGTGGCCGATCCCCAGCACCTGTCGGCGGCCTTCTTTGAACGTCAGTACGATGCCGTGATCCTCGAGTTCGGCACCAACGAGGCGGTCGGCGACTTTGATGCGGAACGCTATGCAGCGATGCTCGACCGTGCGCTGATGAACATGCGCCGCGTGTTCCCTGAGGCGGCTTGCGTGCTCGTCGGCCCCCCGGATCGCGGTGTCGTCATGCGCCGCAAGCGTGGCAGTCGACAGCTGCCGTCCGTCGATCAACTGCTGCGCTATCCGCGTGTCCATCAACGGATCAACGAGATTCAAGCCGAGGTCGGCGCGACCTTCGGCTGCAGTGCCTGGGACTGGCAGCAGGCCATGGGCGGCCCCGGGGCGGCCTATGCGTGGTCCCGGACGTCGTCGCCGCTCATGGGCGGTGATCTCATCCACCTGACCCCAGCCGGCTACCGCTGCAGCGCCGCGCTGCTCGCGCGGCACCTTGGCTGGGCGCCCTGAGCCGGGCCGATACGATGGATCTGCATACAGCACCACTCTCGAAGCCGATCCCGCTACGCGATGGGGGCGGCATCGCCGGTGCAGGGCCGGTCATCTGTGCGCCCTTGGTCGGTCGCTCACGGGCGTCGCTCGGTGCCGAGGCGTCCTCGCTCGCCATGCAGCAGCCGGATCTGCTCGAATGGCGGGCCGACCACTTCGAGGGCAGTGTCGCGGGTGCGGTGAGCGATGCGCTCGTGGCGACCGCTTCGGTCATCCGCGCGGCAGCGCTCGGGCGACCGCTGCTCGTCACGCTGCGTGCGGTACGCGAGGGCGGCATGGACTGTGGGTTGGACGATGTCACACGCGCAGGCCTGCTCGGCGCAGTCGCGCGCGCTGGTCTTGCGGACATCGTTGATTTCGAAGCGGGCAGCGATCCGGATGCGCTCGCGATGCTGCGCGAGGCCTGCGTCATCGCTCGGGTGCCGCTGCTTCTGTCGATGCACGACTTCGAGCGCACGCCTTCGTCCGATGCATTGCTCGCCGCTTTCGCACACATGGCCGCACTCGGGGCGGACATCGTCAAGTTGGCGGTGATGCCACGGTCGGAGGCCGATGTGACGACGCTGCTCGAGGCCACCTCGCGGGCTGATCGTTCGCTCGCGCTGCCCCTCGTGGGCATCTCGATGGGCGCACTCGGGACCCCGAGCCGGGTGATCGGCCACCGTTTCGGTTCGCGGATCACGTGGTGCAGCGGGCTAGAGGCCTCGGCCCCGGGGCAGCTGCCGCTCGAACTGTTACGTCGCTTGATCGAGGAGTCGCGGGCGCCTTGACCGGTAGGGTGTCGAGGAGCAGCGTCGGTACGATGTGGACGGTCCGGTTGTCAGTGGTCGGGTGTCAGTGGTCGGGTGTCAGCCGACCGCCCAGCCCCGCGAGCGCTCCACCGCCTTCGTCCATTCGCGCATGCGCGCCGCGGCTTCATCGCGGCTGAGGCGCGGCTCGAAGCGCCGCTCGACACGCCACTGCGCGGTGATCGCATCGGTCGACTGCCAGTAGCCCACCGCAAGCCCGGCGAGATACGCCGCGCCGAGTGCAGTGGTCTCGGTGATCGCTGGGCGCACCACCGGAACGCCGAGCAGATCGGCCTGGAACTGCATCAGGAAATCATTGCGAGCCGCGCCACCATCGACCCGCAGTTCGCTGAGCGGTCGTCCCGCATCAAGCTGCATGGCTTGCAGCAGCTCCGCGCTCTGGAAGGCGATCGCCTCGAGCGAGGCGCGGGCGATATGGCCGCGCGTGGTGCCGCGGGTGATGCCGGCGATGGCGCCGCGCGCGAACGGATCCCAATGCGGACTGCCGAGGCCGGTGAAGGCCGGCACGACATACACGCCGCCGTGGTCGGGCACGCTGGTGGCGAGCGCCTCGATCTCGGAGGCGTGCTTCACGAAGCCGAGGCCGTCACGCAGCCACTGCACCACCGCACCGCCCACGAACACGCTGCCCTCGATCGCGTACTGCAGCGGTCCCAAGGTGCAAGCGAGGGTGGTGAGGAGGCGGTGCTTCGACATCAGCGGCGCCGCGCCCGTGTGCATCAGCATGAAACAGCCAGTACCGTAGGTGTTCTTGGCCATGCCGGGTTCAAGGCAGGCCTGCCCGAACAGCGCCGACTGCTGGTCGCCGGCGAGGGCGGTCAGCGGGACATCGACGCCCCCGATGCGCGCGCGCAGGCCGTCGTCGCCTGAAGACGGTCGTACGGTCGGCAGGCAGGCGCGCGGGATGCGTAGCAGGTCGAGCATCTGCTTGTCCCACTCCCCGGTGTCGAGGTTCAGCAGCAGCGTGCGGCTCGCGTTGCTGACGTCGGTGACATGGTGGCGGCCGCCCGAGAGCTTCCAGGCGAGCCATGAATCGATGGTGCCGAAGCAGAGCTCACCGCGCTCGGCGCGGCTGCGCGCACCGGGGATCGAGTCGAGCAGCCAAGCGAGCTTGGTGCCGGAGAAGTACGGATCGAGCAAGAGCCCCGTGCGTGCGCTGACCATCGGCTCGTGACCTGCCTCGCGCAGCTGTGCGCAAAGATCAGCGGTACGACGGTCTTGCCAGACGATCGCGCGTGCGATGGGCGTCCCCGTGGTGCGGTCCCAGAGCACGGTCGTCTCGCGCTGGTTGGTGATGCCGACCGCGGCGATGTCGCCCGGTGTGACGCCGGCGGTCTTCATCACCTCATCAAGGGTCGCCGACTGCGTCGCCCAGATCTCCTGCGCATCGTGCTCGACTTCGCCAGGGGCTGGGAAATACTGCGTGAATTCCCGCTGCGCGACGGCGACGATGCGACCGTCCCTGTCGAACAGTATGGATCTTGAGCTCGTGGTGCCTTGGTCGAGGGCGAGGATGTAGCGGCTCACGCGAGTGGCTCCGCTTTGGTGCGAGAGGCGAACCAGTCGGCCACGGCCTGCGCAGCTTCGGCCGGCAGGTGCAGGCCGAGCTTGCTGCGTCTCCACAGCACATCTTCAGCCGTACAGGCCCACTCGGACGCACGCAGATACTCGAGCTCCCGCTCGTGAAGGCCGGGTGCGATCTCCAAGCCGAGGTCTGCGGGTGAGCGTGCGGCGCCGAGCCAGCGTCGCGCCCGACTGCCATAGGCGCGGGCGATACGCAGCGTCGAACGCTCCGGCAGCCACGGATAATCGCGCTGCAGCGCGATCAAGAAGGCCTCGAAGTCGCCGTTCAGATCGCCGCCGGGCAGCGACGCACCGCCCGTCCATGCGCCAGAATGCGCCGACAGCAGCGGCCCGAGGCGCGTCATCGCCTCCTCGGCGAGCGCGCGGTAAGTGGTGATCTTGCCGCCGAAGACGCTCAGCATCGGCGCGGGATCGTGGTCGAGGACCAACGCATAGTCGCGGGACACCGCGCGGGCATCGGTGGTCTCGTCCTCGAGCAAGGGCCGCACACCCGAGTAGGTCCACACCAGATCAGCAGGCGCCACCGCCCGCTGGAAGTAGCGCGTGGCCTCACGGCAAAGATAATCGATCTCCCCGGCATCGATGTGCGGGGCGGCGGGATCGGCATGATGCTCGACATCCGTGGTGCCGATGAGCGTGAACTCTGCCTCGTAGGGGATCGCGAACACGATGCGCCGATCGCTTGCCTGGAAGATATAGGCGTAGGGATGATCGAAGAGCTTCGGCACGACGATATGGCTGCCCTTCACGAGGCGCAGACCATGACGTGCGGGACCGGGCGTCGCGCGGTCATGCAGCTGCGCGGCCCAAGGGCCGGCGGCATTGACCACCGCGCGGGCGGTCAAAGAGACGACGGTCGATCCGACCGGCTGTAGCGACGCACGCCAGCGGCCGTCCGGCGTCGCGGTCAGCGTGTCACAGCGGGTCCGGGTCGCGATCACGGCGCCGCGCTCGGCGGCATCGAGCGCGTTCAGCACCACGAGTCGCGCATCGTCCACCCAACCGTCCGCATACTCGAAACCGCGGACGAAGCCTGCGCGCAGGGCCGCCCCCGCCGGGTGACGGCGCAGGTCGATGTCTCTTGAGCCGGCGAGGTTGCGTCGTGGCGCGAGGTGATCGTAGAGGAAGAGCCCGACACGGATCATCCACGCTGGTCGCAGCGACGAGTCGTGCGGCATCACGAAGCGCAGTGGCCATATGATGTGCGGTGCGATGCCGAGCAGTACCTCGCGTTCGGCGAGCGCCTTGCGCACCAACCCGAACTGCGTGAACTCGAGGTATCTGAGCCCACCATGGATGAGCTTGGTGCTCGATGACGAGGTGTGGGACGCGAGATCGTGTTGCTCGACGAGGACGACTTTAAGGCCGCGTCCGGCGGCATCGCGTGCGATGCCGACCCCGTTGACTCCACCGCCCACGACCAGCAGGTCGCAGTCGGCGGGCAGCGTCGGGTGTGCGCCGGGTGCGGTCATGGCCGCTGTCTATCCGGCAGGTGCTGCAGCGCGGTCGCGAGCGAGCGCAACCTGGCGGGGTCTGTGCCA
>CAMAQZ010000022.1 GCA_945860725.1 Klebsiella pneumoniae
ATGAACGGCATCGCCGGCGCACCCCGCTCCGACGACAAGGCCGCCTGGGCCCCGCGCATCGCACAGGGCACCACCACGCTCTACAAACACGCCATCGAAGGCTACCAAGGCAAGGGCGGCTACATGCCGCCGAAGGGTGGCCGTGTGGACCTCACGGACGAGCTCGTGCAGGCCGCCGTCGACCACATGATCGCCCAGGCGCAGTAAGCCCGATCCGCATCACCCCTGCTCAGCGCCGAGTGCCCGCCGTAGCGCGAGCGCTTCGGCGAGGTGCACCTCCTCGATCGAGGTCGCCCCGGCCAGATCCGCCAGCGATCTCGCCACCCGCAAGCAACGATGACGTGATCGCAGGCTGAGCGCGAGCGGTCCGCGGCCGCTTGCGAGCAGCCGCCCGGCACCCGCGGAGATCCCGAGCCGCTCCTCGAGTCGTGACGCGGGCAGCGCTGCATTGAGGCAGGCTTGCCGCCGCCACTGCCGCTCGCGGGCGACGACGATGCGTGCGCGCAGCGGCGCGTCATCGCAGGGTGCCCGGGCACGATGCTGGGCGAGCTCCGCCTCACCCACCGCACCGAGCATCACCCGTAGATCGAGGCGGTCGAGCAACGGCCCCGAGATCCGCGCGCGGTAACGCGCCAACTGCGCGGGCGAGCAGGCGCAACCCGGTGCGCCGCCACGCCCACCCGCGTTGTTCGCCGCGTACCCGCAGGGACACGGGTTCATCGCCGCGATCAGCTGGAACGCCGCCGGATACTCGGCTTGTTGGCCGATCCGCGATACCACCACCTGCCCGGACTCAAGCGGCTCGCGCAGCGCCTCGAGCACGCGTCGATCGAACTCCGGCAACTCATCGAGGAACAACGCGCCGCGATGCGCGAGAGTGATCTCTCCGGGGCGGGCGTCGCGTCCACCACCGATGATCGCGCTCGCCGAGGCCGTGTGGTGCGGCGCGCGGAACGGCCGCAGCAGGCGCGCCGCCGTGAGCCTGCGGCGCGTGTCGGGCGACGCGCTCGCGATCGAGGCGATGAGGGCGACTTCGAGCGCCTCGCGCGGCTCGAGCGGCGGCAGCAATGCGGGCAACCGTTGCGCGAGCATGCTCTTGCCGCAACCGGGCGGACCGACGAACAACAGGCTGTGGCCGCCGGCCGCGGCGACTTCGAGCGCGCGCTTGCCGAGCGTCTGGCCGCAGACGTCGGCGAGACTCAGCGTGGGTGGCAGGTCGTCGTCCACCGCTTCAATACACCTCGGCTCGTGCGCTGCGGAGCGGCCCTCGAGGATCGCGCAGAGCGCCAGCAAGCTCGGCGCGGTAACCGCTCGCGCACCCGGCAGCCAACGCAGATCCGCCCGCATTGCCCTGCGGTAATACGAGCGAGCGCCCGGCCTCGGCGGCAGCCGCAGCCAACGCACCGCGCACCACACGTATCTCGCCATCGAGCCCCAGTTCGCCGAGGAACTCGTGGTCGGCGAGGTCGCGCCGCGGCCGCAGTTGCCCCGAGGCGAGCAGTATCGCCACAGCGACGGCGAGATCGAAGCGTCCGCCATCTTTCGGCAGATCGGCGGGGGCGAGGTTGACGGTGATGCGTCCGGCGGGGAACTCGAAGCCCGAGTTGACGAGCGCCGCACGCACCCTTTCTTTGCTCTCCTTCACTTCGGTGCCGGCGAGCCCGACCAGCGTGAAGCAGGGCAGGCCGGCGCCGAGGTGCGCCTCGACCTCGACCGGCGGTGCAGCCAGCCCGACCTGCGCACGACACGCGACGCGGGCGAGCGCCACAGCCGCGATCTCAGCCCGCAGGATCGGGCGGGAGACGCGACTCGAGTTCGGCGATCCGACGCTCCAGTGCTTCGAGACGCGTGCGCGTGCGTTCGAGCACACGCGACTGTGCTGTGAACTCATCGCGCGCGACCAAATCAAGCCGCGCGAGGTTGGCGCGCAACACCGCACGGAAGTTGGACTCGAGGTCCTGCTGCATGCCGCGAACGGCCGGGGGCACGCTCTCAAGGAGTCGGCGCGCGAGATCGTCGATGCGGAAGTCCATGGCGTGATCCTCGATGGATGTGGTGGTCAATGGTCTCGGGCAGCGGCAGCCCGAGGATGCCCCGGAATGACGCAAGGCGCCGCGGCAGGGGGACCAAAACGGTGCAGGCACCCCGCCTGCGGCATCGACAGGGCCCGGAAAACCCTGTTTTGCCGCATCCGGACGATGGCACGGTTTCTGCAACCCCTTCCTGCCCAGACGACACACGAAGGATAGCGCGCTTGCGGCCAGGAAATCGAGAGCGGGATTTGTGCCGTGATCGTCAAGATTCACAGCCCCGTCACAGGGGCGGGGATGGCGATGAAGATGATCACCGCGATCATCCGACCCCACAAGCTCGGCGACCTCGAGCAGGCGGTGGCGCGGATCGGCGTGCAGGGGATGACGGTCACCGAGGTGCAGGGCTACGGCCGGCAGCACGGTCACCTCGAGGTGTATCGCGATGCACAGTACCGCGTCGACTTCACGCCCCGCATACAGGTACAGATCGCGGTGGACGACGGCCTCGTCGAGCCGCTGGTCGAGGCGATCGCGAATGTGACGCGCACGGGCAAGATCGGCGACGGAAGGATCTTCGTCGCCGGCGTCGGACAGGCGATCCGAATCCGCACCGGTGAGACCGGTGCGGCGGCGACATGACACTGCAGACACCGGGAGAAACCACGATGACCACCATGACTTCACTCACCCGCAGAGGGACGGCCGCCATGCTCGGCGTCGCCGCGCTGTTGGCCGCGATCGCGCCCGACCTCGCACTCGCACAGGCTGCGCCGGTACCCGACAAGGGCGATACGGCCTGGATGCTCGTCTCCACGCTGCTCGTGGTGCTGATGACGGTGCCCGGCCTCGCGCTCTTCTACGGCGGCCTGGTGCGTGCCAAGAACATCCTCTCGGTGCTGATGCAGGTGATGGTCGGCTTCTCGCTGATCGTCGTGCTGTGGTGCCTCTACGGCTACTCGCTCGCGTTCACGGAAGGCAGCGCCTTCATCGGCGGTGGCGCACGGCTGTTCATGAACGGCCTGTTCGACCCCGCGTCCGGCACCTTCTCCATGGCCGCGACCTTTAGCAAGGGCGTCGTCATCCCGGAGATCGTGTTTGCCGCCTTCCAAGCGACCTTTGCGGGCATCACCTGCTGCCTGATCGTCGGTGCCTTCGCCGAGCGCATGCGCTTCTCGGCGGTGCTGATCTTCATGGTGATCTGGTTCACCATCTGCTACCTGCCGATCGCGCATATGGTCTGGTTCTGGATGGGTCCGGACGCCTACGCCTCGGCCGAAGTGGCCGCCGAGATGAATTCCAAGGCCGGTCTGCTCTGGCAGTGGGGCGCGCTCGACTTCGCGGGCGGCACCGTGGTGCACATCAACGCAGGGGTCGCCGGTCTGGTCGGCGCCTACATGGTCGGCAAGCGCGTGGGACTCGGCCGCGAGCCGATGCCGCCGCACAACCTCGTGCTCACGATGATCGGCGCCTCGCTGCTGTGGGTCGGCTGGTTCGGCTTCAATGCCGGCTCCGCGCTCGAAGCGGGCAACTCCGCCGCACTCGCCTTCCTCAACACCCTGCTCGCCACCGCCGGTGCAGTCATCGCATGGTCGGCGGCGGAGTGGCTCATCACGCGCCACGCCTCGATGCTGGGGGCCGCTTCGGGCGCCGTCGCAGGTCTGGTCGCGATCACCCCCGCCGCCGGCAATGTCGGCCCGATGGGCGCGCTCGCGATCGGCATCATCGGCGGGGTGGTCTGCCTCTGGGGTGTGACCGGCCTTAAGCGCCTGCTCAAGGCCGACGACTCGCTCGATGTGTTCGGTGTGCACGGCATCGGCGGCATCGTCGGTGCGCTGCTCACCGGCGTCTTCAACAATCAGGCGCTGGGCGGTCCCGGTCTCGTCACCGACTGGGTGGGTGTGACCGTCGGCTCGAACGGCATCCTCGCCCAAGTGCTGATCCAGGCGAAGGCCATCGGCGTGACAGTGGTGTGGTCCGCGGCCGCGGCGTTCATCGCCTTCAAGATCGCCGACCTCACGGTCGGGCTGCGCGTACCGGAGGAATCCGAGCGCGAGGGCCTCGACACCACCGAACACAACGAGCGCGCCTACACGAACTGAACGCGCTTCACAGAGTTTCGCTGGTGTCTGATTCAAGCCCCTGACACCAACCCCCTCGGGCGGCGATCGCAAGGTCGCCGCCCTTTTTCTGTCTGGGCGGGGTCGCCTGTTAAGATGTGCCCATGCGTACGGGCTTCCTGGGTCTCGGCGCCATGGGCGCCTCCATGGCGCGCAATCTACACAAGGCGGGGATGCTACAGGGCGTCTGGAACCGCAGCGCTGCGCGCGCCTCGGACCTCGCCGCGGAGCTCGGCTGCACCCATGCCGCAACCCCCGCGGATCTCGCCGCCGCCTGCGAGGCGCTCGTCCTCTGCGTATCCGCCGACACCGATGTTCTCGAGGTCGTCCGCGCGCTCGTCCCAGGGCTCAAGCCGGGCAGCCTCGTCATCGACTGCTCGACCGTCTCAGCGGCCACCGCGGAAGCTGCCGGCGCGATCGTCGCCGCGCACGGCGGTGCGTTCCTCGACTGCCCGGTGAGCGGCGGCATCGAGGGCGCCCGTCAAGGCACCCTCGCCATCATGTGTGGCGGCGAGGACGCAGATTTCGAGCGCGCGCGCGCCGTACTCGCGGCGATGGGCAAGACCCTGAGCCTGTTCGGTCCGATCGGCGCCGGCCAAGCCACCAAGGCCACCAACCAGATCATGTGCGCCGGGATCATCCGCGCCGTCGCCGAGGCCATGGCCTTCGCACGCGCGCAGCGCCTGCCGCTCGATCAGGTCATCGACACTTTGGGCAAGGGCGCAGGCTCGTCCTGGTACTTCGTGAACCGCGCGCCCAACATGGTCCGCGGCACCTTCCCCGCAGGATTCCGTATCGCACTGCACGCCAAAGACCTTCGTATCTGTCGCGACATGGCGGCGACCTGCGGCGTGTCTTTGCCCGTCGTGGACGATGTGCTGCGCGAATACGAGGAGCTCATCCGCCGCGGTCATGGCGACGAGGACATCTCCGCGATCTACCGCCTGAAGCAGGAACTCTTCGAACAGGCGCCGTTCAGCAACCCGCCGGCCTCTTCACCGTGATGGATCGCTGCATCAACCGCGACCGCACCGCACTCGGCGCCTTGTGATCAGAGCCTTCACCAAGATGCACGGCCTCGGTAACGACTTCGTCGTGGTCGAGGCGGCCACCGACGCTACGCTGCCCTCCGCGGCTACATGGCGCCGGCTCGCCGATCGCCATACGGGGATCGGCTTCGATCAGGCGCTCGTCATCCTCCCCCCGCGCCGCGACGGCACGGACGCCTACTGGCGCATCTTCAACGCGGACGGCGGCGAGGTCGAACAATGCGGCAACGGCGCACGCTGCGTCGCCGAGTGGCTGCGGCTCACCGGTCGCACGGACGATGCCGCGCGGCCGCTGCGCCTCGAAAGCGCCGGCGGCGTCATCGCAGCGCGTTTCGACGCACCGGGGGTCGTCTCCATCGAGATGGGCGTACCGCGCTTTACCGACCCCGCCGAGCACAGCCTCGACATCGAGGGTGAGATGATCCCCTTTACACAGGTATCGATGGGCAATCCACACATCGTGCTGCGTGTGTCATCGATCGACGCGGCGCCGGTCGCCACGCTCGGTCCCGCGCTGGAATCCCACCCGATGTTCCCGCAACACACCAATGTCGGCTTCCTCGAAGTCATCGGCCGCGACGCCGGGCGGTTGCGGGTCCACGAGCGCGGCGCGGGCGAAACGCTCGCCTGCGGCACCGGTGCCTGCGCAGCGATGGCCGTCGGACGTCGAGCCGGCCTCTTCGATGAGATCGTGATGCTCCATCTGCGCGGCGGCGCACTCACGCTGCGCTGGTCGGGCGGCAACGCACCGCTCTGGATGACCGGCCCCGCCACCGTCGCATTCCATGGCGAGTTAGAACTTTCTGATTTCTTTGGAGACTGATGCCGATGATCACCGCCCAGGATGTCTGCCGATTCCTTGAAAAACAGCCCGACTTCTTCGTCGACCACCCCGAACTGCTCGAGGTGCTGCATGTCCCGCATCGCACCGACGGCCAGACCGTGTCGCTGGTCGAACGGCAGGTGAAGGTGTTGCGTGCCAATCAAGCCGAGACGCGTCAGCGGCTGGCGACGCTCATCCGCAACGCGCGCGACAACGAAGCGCTGGTCGGGCATACGCACCGGTTGGCACTGCGGCTGATCGCCGCGGAAATCGCGGCGCCCGCTGGCGCCCCAACGGCTCTCGAGCAGCTCGCGCCGCTGGTCGAAGCCGCGATGCGCGAGGACTTCGGCGTGTCGCCGGCGCGGCTGTTGGCTCCGGCGGCGGTGCCGGAGAACCTGCGCGCCCTGCTGTCCTCGGGTACACCACACTGTGGCCGACTGCGCGAGGAAGATCGCCACGCCCTGCTCGGCGCGACAGCAGAGGGCATCGGCTCGATGGCGCTCGTGCCGCTCGGCGCCGGCGCCGCGCAGGGGCTGCTGGTGCTCGGCAGCGCCGACACCGTGCATTTCCATCCGGGCATGGCCACCGACTTCCTCACCCGCATCGCTGAACTCATCGCCACCGCGCTCGGTACGGAGGCGGTTGCGCCTGCCGCACCGACATGACCCCCGAGGCGCAGGACTGGGTCACGCGCTTCGGCGTGCACCTCGGTGCCGAGCGCCGACTGTCGCCGCACACCCGTTCCAACTACCTGCGCGAACTGCAGGCGCTCATCGGATGGTGCGATCGCCAAGGGATCGCGGACTGGCGCACCCTCGACACGCAGCATGTGCGTATGTTCGCCGCGCGCTCGCATGCCGGCGGCCTCGCGCCGCGCAGCGTGCAGCGCCGGCTCTCCGCGGTGCGCAGCTTTCTACGCTGGCTGCAGCGCGAGAAAGTCATCAGCGGCAATCCAGCGGTCGACGTGCGGGCGCCCAAAACCCGCCGTCGTTTGCCGGTCACCGTCGATGCCGACCAGATCGCCCGTCTGCTCGACTTCCAGCCCAAGGCGCCGCTCGAGCAGCGCGATCTTGCGCTGATGGAGCTCCTCTACTCCTCGGGTCTGCGCTTGGCTGAACTCGTGGGTCTCGACCTGCCCGACCTCGACCTGCTTGACCGCACCGTACGGGTCACCGGCAAGGGTCGAAAAGTGCGTATCGTGCCGGTCGGCCGCAAGGCCGTGACCGCGCTCGAGGCGTGGCTGCGCACCCGGTCGGGCCTCGCCACAGAGGGTGAAACAGCCGTGTTCACCGATCGCAGCGGACGGCGCATTGGTCCACGAGCGATCCAGGCGCGAGTCGCGTACTGGGCGCGGCGGCAGGGGCTGCCGATGCACATGCACCCGCATTTGTTCCGGCATTCTTTCGCCTCCCATCTGCTCGAGTCGAGTCAGGATCTGCGGGGCGTGCAGGAACTCCTGGGCCATGCCGACATCGCCACGACCCAGGTCTACACTCACCTTGATTTTCAGCATCTCGCCCGCATTTATGATCAGACACACCCTCGCGCTCGCCGCAAATGACCTGACGGCGACAGCCTCAAGGACGGAACCATGACCGACAGCTTCAATCCTCACGGCACCACGATCGTGGGCGTCCGCCGCAATGGCATCGTCGCCATCGGCGGCGACGGCCAAGTGACCCTCGGCACCACCGTGATGAAAGCGAACGCCCGCAAGGTCCGCGTGCTTGGTCAAGGAAAAGTGCTCGGCGGTTTCGCGGGCGGCACCGCCGACGCCTTCACGCTCTTCGAGCGTTTCGAGGGCAAGCTCGACAAGTTCGGTAACCTCACCCGTGCGGCCATCGAACTTGCCAAAGACTGGCGCAGCGATCGCTACCTACGACGCCTCGAAGCGCTGCTGCTGGTCGGTGACCCTCAAAAATTGTTCGTGATCTCGGGTAACGGCGATGTGATCGAACCCGAGCATGACGTCGTGGCGATCGGCTCGGGTGGGCCGTTCGCACAGGCCGCTGCACGCGCATTGATGGAGAACACCGAGCTCGGCGCGCGCGATATCGTCGAGCGCTCGCTCGGCATCGCTGCCGACATCTGCATCTACACCAACCGCAATCTCGTCATCGAGGTGCTGCACGCATGAGCGATCCACTGACGCCGCGCGAAATCGTCGCCGAGCTCGATAAACATATCGTCGGCCAGCAGGCTGCCAAGCGCGCGGTCGCCATCGCACTGCGCAACCGCTGGCGGCGCATGCAGGTCGCGGAGCCGTTGCGCACTGAGATCACGCCCAAGAACATCCTGATGATCGGTCCGACCGGTGTCGGCAAGACCGAGATCGCCCGCCGCTTGGCGCGCCTCGCGCGCGCGCCTTTCGTGAAGGTCGAGGCGACCAAGTTCACCGAGGTCGGCTACGTCGGCCGCGATGTCGATTCCATCGTCAAGGACCTCGTCGAGGCCTCGATGAAGCTGCTCCGCGAGGAACAGCTCGCCGGTGTGCAGGACCGAGCGGCTGATGCCGCCGAAGAGCGTCTGCTCGATGCGCTCTTGCCGAAGCCGCGGATGATGGGCTTCTCGACCGACGAACCCGCGGCACCGCGCGATGCCGATACCCGCCAGAAGTTCCGCAAGATGCTGCGTGAAGGCGCGCTCGATGATCGCGAGATCGAGCTCGATCTGCAGGGTACGGTGCCGGGCGTCGACATCATGGTGCCGCCCGGCATGGAAGAGATGCAGCAGCAGCTGCGCTCGATGTTCAAGGACCTCGGTGCAGGACGCAGCAAGCCGCGCAAACTCAAGGTCCGAGAGGCGCGCAAGATCCTGCTCGAGGAGGAGTCTGCCAAACTCGTCAATGAAGAAGAGCTGCGCGCTGCAGCGGTGCACAACGCCGAACAGAACGGCATCGTGTTCATCGACGAGATCGACAAAGTCTGCCGCCGGCAAGAATCCCACGGCGCTGATGTCTCGCGCGAGGGCGTACAGCGTGACCTGCTGCCGCTGGTCGAAGGCTGCACCGTCAACACCAAGTACGGTGCACTCAAGACCGACCATGTCCTCTTCATCGCCTCGGGCGCCTTCCACCTCGCCAAGCCCTCAGACCTCATCCCGGAGCTGCAGGGCCGCTTCCCGATCCGCGTCGAACTCGATTCCTTGCTGGTCGAGGACTTCGTGCGCATCCTCACCGAACCCGATGCCTCGCTGACGCGACAGTACACCGCACTGCTCGCCACCGAAGGCGTCGGTATCGAGTTCACCCCCGAGGGCATCCGCCGCATCGCCGAGATCGCCGCACAGGTCAACTCGAACACCGAGAACATCGGCGCGCGTCGCCTGCACACCGTCATGGAGCGCCTACTCGAGGAGCTCTCCTACGAGGCTGTCGAGCAGCGCGGTAGCACCGTGGTCATCGACGCGCAGCGCGTGGACGAGAGCCTGGCTGCACTCGCGCAGGACGAGGATGTCAGCCGCTTCATTCTCTGACCGCCTCGGTCGCGTCAGCCCGTGAACGATCTTGCGCTCGGCCTCATCGCGCTGATCGTGGCGGCGGTGCCCGTCTCGCTGGGGGTGCTGCTACTCGCCGATGGCGCCGGGCTCGACGGTGCGGGGCGCACGCGCCGACGGATCCGGATCGCGCTAGCGGTGCTCGCGGTACCCGCAGTTGCCTGGACGGGTGTCGCCGCCTGGGGCTGGGCGGGCGCTGCGCACCTCGAACCGCTCTGCCAAGCCTTTGCGACGCCTGAGTATCGCGCCACCACGCGCGTGCAGCCGGGCGATATCCTGCTCGATGCGGTGCCCACCGCGTCCCCACCACCCGCGTGGACCCGCGCGTTCGGCGCGCAGCTCATCACCGATCCTGCGTCATCCGCCGCTGCGGCGGCGCCGCTTGAACTCGAAGTGCGGCGCCTGACCCATCATCAAAGCTTTTGGTTCAAGGTCGAGATGGAGCGCTTCCGGCTGCTGCAGCGACAGTGGGGCAGCGTGCTCGCCGAGGGCGATGAGATCTGGATCACCGCGGGCCGCGCGCGCTACCACTGCGGCCTCGTCAGCGGCCGCCACACCGTGCGCGCCGAGCGCTCGCCGTGGCCTGGCGGCGATGGAGTGGCGAAGTTCGTAGAGCGGGGACGGCAGCCGTCGGCACGCCGATGACCCCGGCGACGCTGCGACCCTGAGGTCGGCTGTCAGACCAGGAACCCGAGGTTGCGTGTCGCGAAATTATTGATGCTCGGCGCCACCTTGACGAGATCGGTATCAGTGACTCCGAACCAACTGGCAAGCGTCGCTGCATACTGATCGGCGGAGACCGTCGGGATGATGCGGCCACCACCGATCTCGAGCGTGCCACCGATCTCGAGCAACGGATAGTCGCCATAGAAACGGCCCCCGCGCACGGCGCCACCCGCGACCAGTTGCACACCACCCCAAGCATGATCAGACCCGTCGCCGTTCGAGGTGAGCGTCCGGCCGAAGTCTGAATGCGTGAACAACGTGACGCTGTCCTGCAGGCCGATCTCCGCCACCGCGTCACTGAACATCTTGATCGAGCTGCTGACATTGGTCAGCAGGCCCGGCTGGTCGGCGAGCAACGTGTCGTGCTGGTCGAAGCCCCCCACCGACACGAAGAAGATCTGCCGCGACATCGACAGCTGCGTACGCGAGGCGATCATCTTGGCGACAGTACGCAGCTGGGTCTGCAACGGCGTGAGCGTGACGCCCGTGTTCGGCAGCGCGCCGAAGTTCGGGCCCGCAGCGATCGCAGCATTCACACGGTCAGCGTACTGCAGGGCGCGACGCTGCACGGTGGCGAAGCTGCGCTCATACAGGGTGTTGGTGGAGGATCCGCTGCTCGATGCCAGCAAAGCTTCGAACGATGCACGACGGCCACCCGCCACCCCGGTGGTACCGAAGCCGGTGAAGGTGGCCGCGCCGGTCGACCCCGAGACATACGGTCGCGCGACCTCGCCCGCCTGGAAAAAGGTCTGGCCCGCCAAGGAGACATTGAGCGAGAGCTGTTGATCGGCGGTGCGCGCGGCCAACACATCGGCCACGCGACCCGCCCAGCCGGAGCGCATGACGGTGCGACCCCGCAGACTGTGCCACTGGTCTTGCTGGTCGTTGTGCGAGAACAGTTGCGGTGGCAGCGTGTGTCCGCTGGTCGAAGCGCTCTGGTACTGCGCCTTGGTGGTGGGCCGCACCAACGGACCGATGTTCGGCAGCACGGCGAGCCGTCCGGCAGCGAACAGGTCACGCACGCCGGTCATGCTCGGATGGAAGCCGAAGCTCGGATCGCCGGCGACTTGTCCCACGCGGGTGACCGGCAGCAGCGCCGCACGATCGATCGCGAGGCTCGATGCCGTACCGCCGCCGCGCGAGCGGGCATAGGCGTTGTACTCGGCGGTACTGTTCGGCACCACCATGTTCCAGGAATCGTTGCCGCCGAACATGAAGAGGCACACGAGCGCCTTGTAGTCGCTGAAGCCACCGGTGCCGGCCGCCTGCGCCCACACCGTGTCCGGCGTGCGGCCGAACGCATACAGCGCACCGCCTGCGGCGGCGGCCCGGAGGAACTTACGGCGTTGGTGGTTCATGCGTTCATCTCTGCAGGGCGTATTCGGGCGAGGTCACGACGAAGTAGATCGCATCTGCGGTCCGCGTGGCGAGCGCATTGGCCGGGTTGGTGACTGGCACCGTGGTGCGCTCGATCTGGGTCTTGGTCTCCGCTTTCAGGACGGCCGACATCTGCCCCGCACCGCCGAGCAGCTTGTCGGCGACGCGGTTGACGAGCGCCTCGGAATCCGCCGCCAGTTCGAGTTCGCCCGTGGTGTTGATGTACATGTCGTCGGCGTTGAGAGTCGCGGCCTGCGCCTGCGTGCGCGCGAAGGCTTGGGTGTAGAAATAATTGGTGGAGGAGGCCGCGAGGATCTCGGTGCCGAGCTGCATCTCGGGGGAGACATATCCACCGTCGGATATCTCGCCGGGCGGCGCGTAGAACGGGCTGAAGAAATTGAACACGGAGGGCGACATCCCCTGCCCTTGGCCGAACTGCGCCGTGGGCGAACCACCCGTGAAGTTGCGTGCGACGCCGAGTTTGCCGCTCGTCGAGGTGACCGCGTAGGCACGCCAGAACTGCGTCAGTCGCAGCAACGGCTCCTTCAGCTTGCCCGCAACCGCGCCCGCAGGGGGATTACGCGCCTCGGCGTCGAGCAGCACCGCGCGGACCACCGCTTCGAGGTTACCGCGGCGGCCGCTGCCGTCGTTGTTGAAACGCTCGGCTACGCGCTGCACATAGGCCCGCGAGGGATTGCTCGTCACCAATTTCTGGATCAGCTGCTTGGAGATGAACGGACCGATATTCGGGTGGTTGAAGATGTTGTCGAGCGCGTCCGAGAGATCCTTGGCGCCGGTCTGGTTCGCGGGCAGCAGGCCGTTCGGCAGGGCTACGCCGTTATAATTCAGGAGTTGCTTGGTGCCGGTCTCGTGCTGCTCGGCGTAGAGCTGCATCGGCTTGACTTGGTTGAAGTTCGCCGAATAGGCGAGCTCGACGCGCGTATTGTTGAAGGTGCAGGTCGGGTTGGTGCTCGGGCAGGCCCAGTTCCAGCCGGTGAACACCCGCGCGAACCCCTCGGTCTCCACTTGACCAAAGGTCGGGATCGGCTGCCCGGCGGCGTCGTTGCGCACACTGCCATCGAGGTTCAGTTGTACGAGGCCGACGCTGAACAGCTGCGCCAATTCGCGTGCATAGTTCTCATCGGGACGCAGGTTGGTGTTGGCGGCTGCGCGACGGTTGCCGAGCATCGAGAGGTAGATGCCCATCGCCGGATGCAGCGTGACGTCCTCGAGCAGCGTGCGGAAGTTGCCGAGGGCGTTGCGCGCCAACATGTCGTGGAAATCAGCGGTGGCGAACGGCAGATTATTGAGCGCACCCACCTGCGAGACCACCATGATCTGTGAGAGCGCGAAGGCGACGCGTTGCCGCAACTGGTCCTCGCCGCGCAAGGCATTGGCGAACCACTGCTCTTGGCGGAAGGTATGGAGGGTCGCCGGATTGAACCCGGTCGGTAACGGAGTCGGGTAGGCGGCGACGACGGCGGGCTGCAGTAGCTGCGACGGCTTGGTGATCTCGGCGTCGATCCAGCGCGAGTAGGCGTTGGTCACATCACCCAAACCGATCAAGCGGGCCGCCTCGGCATCGGTCGCGCCGAAGGTGGCCTGGTTCAGGAAGCGGAAGGCCTCGACCTTGCCGATGGGCGCAGCCGGTGGCACCACGGCTTGGGGCGGTGTTGACGACCCGCTACCACCGCCACCACCACAGGCAGCGAGTAGCCCTAGAAGACCGCTGCAGAGGACCCGGTAAGCGTTGCGACGCACCGATTTCATGTCCGTCAAGATACCTCATAAAACGGCTGAATGCGAGGGACGGTCACCCGGTCTGCCTGAAAAGATGTGCAAAGCCCGAACGGGTGGATCAGCTGTAATGCTGCGCCGAGAGCAGATCCAGCCGCTGCTCGAAGTCCTGGCCCGTGGGCAGCATCACGCAGCCCGGCGGCAGTTCTTCGGTCAATAACATCCGCGCTGCGAAACCACCGACCCATACCTCGCAGCGACCCCGCAGCGCAGCGGCGAGGGTTGCCAACTGCTCGAGCGCCGGCACTTCGTTCTCGGGCATGACGAGTGACACCAACACCGCGCGCGCCTCGACCTCGAGGGCGAAGCGGGCGAGCTCCTCCGCCGGGCAATCCGCGCCGAGATAGTGCGTGCGGAACCGGCGCGTCGCCGCCAGCCAACTGCACATCAGGATACCGAGCTCATGGCGCTCACCGGAGAGCGTCGCCAGCGCGAGACAGGGCCCTTGGTCGTTGCGCAGGTATCCCCGCGACACGGAGATGATCAGACGGCGCACAATGTCGGTGACCCTATGCTCCTGTGCGATCGACACTTCGCCACGATGCCAACGCTCACCGACCTCACGGAGCAGCGGCACCAACACCGAGTGCACCACCTCGCTGGGCGGCAAGAGCGCCACGGCTGAAGTCAGCACTTCCTCGACGCCGTAGGGGTCCGAGCGGAGCGTGGCCTCGAGCGCCCGATCGACATAGGACTGGCCGCGGGTCGCGCCGGGCTGAGCCTGGCCGCCAGAGTCTGCGATCAGTTCGGCGAGCGCGTCCGCATCGAGCTTGGCAAGGCGGCTGATGGTGTGACCGAGCTCAGTGGCGGTACGCAACAGGCGCAATCGACCGACATCCGTGGCCGTATAGGACCTGCGGCCACCGGCGTCCCGGCAGGGCCGTACGACCTCGTATCGACGCTCCCAAGCCCGCAAGGTCTCGACACTCAGTCCTGTGGCCTGGGACACCGCCTTGGTCGTGAACAGCCCGCTGGGGGGAAACGGTGCGGGCTTGTTCATGTTTTGTTCAGGTTTTGTCTACCTAAGAGATGTACAAGATATTGACGGACCTCCCACTGGATGTCACGGTTTTCCCGACGACCCCCGTCCACCTTCTGCCATGAGCCTTCTGCCATGATGTGAGGGATCGACCCGCCGCGAGGTGGCTGCCTGTGACGCTCTCCCGTCGAGATTTCCTGATCTCATCCGCCGCCACCTCCTTCGCGAGCGTGGCGCCTGGCGTGCGCGCCGCCGGCAACGGTCAGCCCGATGTGATCGTCATCGGTGCCGGGCTTTCGGGCCTCGAGACCGCACTAACCCTCGAAGAGAACGGCTTCAAAGTATTGGTGCTCGAGGGGCGTCGTCGTATCGGCGGTCGCCTCTACACCCTGTTCGACCTACCAGGCCATCCCGAAGCGGGCGGCAACACTGTATCGAACGCCTACGGCCGTACGCTCGCCGCGGCGCAACGCAACGGCGTCGAAATCGTGAACCTCGCGCCGAAGACGTCCGGGAACCGCGCCGGTCAAGCACTTTTCATCGGCGGTGAACATGTACCGCTTGCGGACTGGGCGGCGCATCCACGCAACCCGTTCACAGGTGATTCGCGCAAGCTGCCGCCTTGGGGTTGGGCCGCTGCGATCTTCAAGCAGCACATGCCCTTCAAAGATCTGGCGAACTGGCACGACGCCGCACACGCACAGCATGACATCTCCGTGCATGATTTCCTCTCTGCACAAGGCGCGACCGACGCGCAAATACGTCTCGGCTACGACACCAACATCACCTATGGCACCACCGCGCGCGATGTCTCGCTGTTGCAGCAGGCTTTCGCCAACCACTGGCAGGCCGTGAACCGCAGCGCGGCGACGACGGAGCTGCTGCTGGGTGCCTGCAAGGGTGGCAACCAGAACCTGCCGATCGCCATGGCCCGCCGGCTCAAGGGTGACCTGCTGCAAGATAAGCGTGTCGCAGGGATCGAAGCGGGCGCGACCGGAGCGGTCGTGCGCTGCGCCGATGGCTCGTGGTACTCCGCCAAGGCGGTCGTCTGCTCGATGCCGTTCTCGACGCTGCGCGATGTCGCGATCGATCCGCTGCCGCCTGCGCTGCAGCACAAGGCCATCCAGACGCTCGGCTACCTCCCCATCACCCAGTTCCACCTGCTCGCCAAAAAGCCGTTTTGGGAGATGGACGGCCTCTCGCCCTCGATGTGGACCGACGGGCCGCTCGGCATGGTGCTCGCCCAACGCTTCGGCCGCAGCGACAGCGAGGTCACGAGCCTCACCGCGTGGTGCCGCGGTCTGAACGGCCTCTCCATCGACCGCTTCGGCATCGCGGAAGGCAAGCGCATGATCCTCGACGAGTTCGCACGGCTGCGGCCCGCCTCCAAGGGTCTGCTCACCGTGGGCGCGGTGCACTCCTGGACCGCCGACCCGTTCGCCGCAGGCAGCTGGGCGATCTTCCAACCCGGACAGGTACGCGAGCTGCGCGCCGCGATGGGGCTGCCACACCAGCGGCTGTTCTTCTGCGGCGAGCACACCGCCCTCGGCAGCCGCGGCTTTGAAGGCGCGCTCGAATCATCGGAGCGCGTCTCGCTGGAGGTGCTCACCGCACTCGGCTGAGCCGGCTGACGACGCGTAGAAGCGGGCCGCCAAGGGGCGTATCCTGCGAAGTTCGCCCGAAAAGACGGGCCAGACCACGCGCGAGGGACACCATATGCCGAATGCGGCCATCATCGGTTGGGGCAAGTGCCTGCCGCCCAATATCCTGTCGAACAGCGATATCGCCACCTTCATCGAGACCAATGACGAGTGGATCACCTCCCGCACCGGCATCCGTGAGCGGCGCATCGCCCATACCTCGCTCAATGACCTCTTCCATGTCGCCGGCGCCCGAGCCCTCGCCTGCGCAGGTCTTCAGGGCAGCGACATCGACCTCATCATCGTCGGCTCGACGACCTATGACGACCAGTGTCCGAACGTGGCCTCCAGCCTGCAGCAGCGTCTGGGCGCCGAGGGCTGCGCCGCGATGGACGTCAACACCGCCTGCACGAGCTTCCTCTATGCGCTCTCCACGGCGACCGCGATGATCCGCACCGGCGTGGTACGCACGGCGCTGGTCGCGGGCGGCGAGCGCATCTCACCCTTCCTGGACTGGAACGACCGCAATGTCGCCGTGCTGTTCGGCGATGGCGCTGCCGCCGTCGTGCTGCAGGCCACCGACCGCGACGAGGGTCTGCAGATCGAGAAACTCGGCTGCTACGGCGAGTCCCGCGAGATCCTGCGTATCCACGGCATCGGCGGCGCCTACACGCATCAGGGCCGCCTGCACGGTGCCACCGAGTGGCAGTTCGAGGGTCAGGAGATCTTCAAGAAGGCCGTCCACGGCATGGGCAGCGCCTGCGAGGATGTGTTGAAGCGCGCCGGCCTCAGCCCCGATGACATCGATCTCGTAATCCCACACCAGGCGAACCTGCGCATCATCGAGTCGGTCGCCAAGCGCGCCGGTGTCCCGATGGAGCGCGTGTATGTGAATGTGCAGCGCTACGGCAATATGTCGGCGGCGACCGTGCCGGTGGCGCTCTGTGAGGCGATCGAAGACGGCCGCGTGCGTCCGGGTGCGCAGCTGCTGATGCCCGCCTTCGGCGCTGGCCTTACCTTCTGCGCCCACCTCGTGCGCTGGGGTGAGCGCATCACGCCGCTCGCCAGCACCGATGTCGATCTGGCACCCGCATCGCGCAGCGCACTCGAGATCGTGATGGGCTATCGCGCCGCACGCGGGGCTGCGATCGCGTGAGCCCCGCTGCGCCCGGTGCGACCCACGCGCCAGGCGCAACAGACCCGCGGCGACGCATGCTGCCGGTCGCCGCGATGGCGCTGTTCATCGACTCGCTCGGTATCGGCATCATCATCCCGGTAGCCCCGCAACTCGTAATGGAGCTCTCGGGGCTACCGCTAGCCGATGCAGCGCCGATCGCCGGCTGGCTCACGCTCTCCTATGCGCTGATGCAGTTCGTGTTCTCACCGATCCTCGGCAATCTGAGCGACAAGTATGGCCGCAAGCCCATCTTGCTCGCCTCACTCGCCGCGCTCGCCATCGACTATGTACTCATCGGTCTCGCACCGACGCTGGCGTGGCTCTTCGTGGGACGGATCATCGCGGGCATCGCGGGTGCCACCTTCGCCACCGCCAACGCCGTGGTCGCCGACATCATCCCGCCCGAGAAGCGCGCCAAGTATTTCGGCTTCAACGGTGCCGCATGGGGCATGGGCTTCGTGATTGGCCCCGTGATCGGCGGCCTGCTCGGGCAGTACGGGCCGCGCGTGCCGTTCTTCGCGGCCGCCGCGTTCACCGCGGTCAACTTCCTCATCGCGCTCGCCGTGATGCGCGAGACCCTGCCGCCCGCCGCCCGCCGCGAGTTCTCGGCGCGCCGCGCCAATGCGCTCGGCGCGTTGCGGGCGATGCGCCGCATCCCGGGGGCGATGCGGGTCCTGTTCGTGCTTCTCATGTACCAGATCGGCCACGACACGCTGCCCTCCACCTGGGTCTGGGTCACGATGGCGAAGTTCGGGTGGACGGAGCGCGACATCGGACTGTCTCTCGCCGTCTTGGGTTTCGGCACCATCATCGTGCAGGGTGGGCTGGTCGGACTCTTCACCCAGCGCATCGGCGAACACCGCACCGCGCTGCTCGGCCTCGGCTGCGGCGCGGTCGGATTCGTCGGCTATGCGTTCGCGACCACGCCTGCGATGCTGTTCGCGAGCGTGCCGCTCGGCTGCCTGACCGGCCTCACCATGCCCGCGTTGCGCGCGATCCTCTCCCGTGCGACGCCCGCCAACGCCCAAGGCGAGCTGCAGGGCGCGATCGCCGGGATCGTGAGCTTCACCGCCGTCGTCATCCCGTTCACGATGACGCACCTCTTCAGCTGGGCGACCGCCGCCCATCCGCCCTTCCCCGGCGCCTCGTTCCTTGCGGCCGCCGTGGCGCTCGTGGTGGGCGCGACCGTGCTGTCGCGGGTCAAGGTGCCGGGGCGGTAGCGCCCGCCTAAAAACAAACGGCCCGCGGGATCGCTCCCGCAGGCCGCTGTGACCTGTGCCCTGACAGGACCGGCTGCGTTATTTCTTGGTGCCGGTCTTCTTGGCGACGCGCTTCTTGGCGCGCACCGGATCCTTCGGACGGCTCTTGCCGAACGAACCTTGATAGATCTTCCCGCGACGGGTCCTGGTGTCTCCCTTGCCCATGTCCTGCTCTCCAACGAGATATCTGCGCATCGTGCGCGAACGCAAGTGTAGCCCGTCAGCGGTACCGCGCCAACACCTTCTCGAGGGCCTTGGCGCCCGGGACCAGCTTGCCGAACGGCACCCCGTTCAGAGGCTGGTCGGGAGTGCGGTTGAGCGCATGGAACTCGGTGTCGGTGGTCGATCGGCAATGCAGCAGCCCGGTGAGGTATTCGCCCCGGGCGATGTGCTGCTGCACAGAGTCGTAGGCGGCATGTGCGTCGGTCGGGTCGTAGCCCTCGGTCAACTTGCGCAGCAGCACACGGCTACCGTCGTGCAGCATCACCGGTACCGCCTCGCCCGCGCCGTAGTCGGTCTTGATCTCGCGCTGGAAGGGGACATAGTCGGCGGCGACCGCGGGCTCGTAGTGCTCGCGGGTGTACTGGTAGCTCTTGGTCGAACCCTCGTGGTCGTTAAAGGTGACGCAAGGCGAGAGCACATCGATGAGCGCAAAGCCCGGGTACTCGAGGCCCGCCTGGATGAGCGGCACGAGCTGTGCCTTATCGCCCGAAAAGCTTCGCGCAACGAAGCCCGCGCCAAGGTTCATGGCGAGCAGCACCGGGTCGATGGGCGGCTGCTGGTTGACCTCGCCCTTTTTGGCCTTGGTACCGATATCCGCCGAGGCCGAGAACTGGCCTTTGGTCAGGCCATACACACCGTTGTTTTCGATGATGTAGAGCATGTCGGTGTTGCGGCGGATGGCGTGGCAGAACTGCCCGAGACCGATGGAGAGCGAATCGCCGTCACCCGAGATGCCGATGTAGTAGAGGTCGCGGTTGGCGGCGTTGGCACCCATGGCGATCGAGGGCATGCGCCCGTGCACCGAGTTGAAACCGTGCGCACCGCCGACGAAATAGGCCGTGGTCTTCGAGGAGCAGCCTATCCCTGAGAGCTTGACGAGGTTCTCCGGGCGCAGCGAGATGCCCCAGGCGGCTTCGGTGATCGCGGCGGTGATGCTGTCGTGGCCGCAGCCGGCGCAGAGCGTCGAGAGCGAGCCTTCGTAGTCACGTCGCGTGAGCCCGAGCTCGTTGCGCGGCAGCGAGGGGTGGGCGATCTTCGGCTTCGGGATGTAGGTCATGACGCGACTCCCGTGACGGCACGACGGCCTTCGCCGAGGTCCGCAAGCACGCCGTCCACGATGAACTTGGAGGACACGGGCAGGCCGCTGTAGTGCAGCAGCGAGCGCAGCTTCGCCTTCTCGACGCGGGTCTCGAGGGTCAGCAGCGACTTCAGCTGCGCGTCGCGGTTCTGCTCGACCACATAGATTATTTCGTGCTCCGCGAGGAATTTCTCGACCTCCTCGCCGAACGGGAAGCCGCGCACGCGCATGTAATCGAGCTGCACACCGCGCGAGGTGATAACTCCGAGCGCCTCGTGGATCGCACCATCGCAACTGCCGAGCGAGACGATCGCCGCCTGCGCCTTGCCGCTGCCTTCGAACACCGGCTCCGGCACAAGGCGCTTGGCGGTGGCGAACTTGCGCACCAGGCGATCGAGCACGATCTGGTACTCGGTCGCATCTTCTGTATAGGTTCCGAACTGCGTATGGCCGGAGCCGCGCGTGAAATACGCACCCTTCGGGTGTACGCCCGGGAACGTGCGGTAGGGGATGCCGTCCTCGTCCTTGTCGACATAGCGGTGGAACTTCTCGATCTTCTCGAGTTCGTCCTTGCCGAGGACCTTACCGCGGTCGGGCTGGCGCGTGTCATCCCACTTGAGGTCACGGCACATCCAATCGTTCATGCCGATGTCGAGGTCGAGCATCACCATGATCGGCGTCTGCAGACGCTCGGCGAGATCGAAGGCCTGAACGGCCATATAGAAGCACTCTTCCGGGTTGGCGGGATACAGGCAGACATGCTTCGTGTCGCCGTGTGAAGCGTAAGCCGCCGCGAGCAGATCGCACTGCTGCGTGCGCGTCGGCATGCCGGTGGACGGTCCCACGCGCTGGACATCGAACAGCACCGCCGGCACCTCCGCGTAGTACGCGAGACCCAGGAACTCGCCCATCAGCGAGACGCCAGGCCCTGAGGTCGCCGTGAAGGCGCGCGCGCCGTTCCAGTTGGCACCGAGCACCATGCCGATGGCCGCGAGCTCATCCTCGGCCTGGATGAAGGCGAAGTTGGCGTGGCCGGTCTGCGGATCCACGCGCAGTTTGTCGGCGAAGGACTTGAACGCGTCCATCAGCGAGGTCGATGGCGTGATCGGGTACCACGCTGCGACCGTGGCACCGGCGTAGACGCAGCCGAGCGCCGCTGCGGTGTTGCCATCGATCATGATATGACCGGCTGTCTTGCCCATCCGCTCGACGCGCAGGGGCAGCGGACAGACGAAGTTTGCCTTCGCGTAGTCGTAGCCCAATTGGATGGCCTGCATGTTCGAATCGACCAGCGCAGGTTTCTTGGCGTAGGTCTCAGCCAAGAGTTCCCGGATACGCGCAAGGTCGAGATCGAGCAGCGCCGCGAGCACGCCCGCGTAGCAGATGTTTTTCATCAGGATGCGCGTGCGCACACCCTTGAAGTTATCGTTGCACAGGCCGGCCAGCGGCACCCCAAGCACTGTCACATCGTCACGCTTCAGCAGCGCCGGTCGCGGCCAAGTGGAGTCATAGATGAGGTAGCCACCCGGTGCCACCTCGCGCACATCGCGTGCGTAGGTCTCGGCGTTCATGCAGACCATGATGTCGACCTTGCCCGAGCGCGCGACATGGCCGTCCTTCGACACGCGGATCTCGTACCAGGTCGGCAGACCCTGGATGTTGGAGGGGAAGTAGTTCTTGCCCATCACCGGGATGCCGCTGCGGAAGATCGACTTCATCAGCAGCGTATTGGCGCTCGCCGAACCGGTGCCGTTGACCGAGGCGATCTTGATAGCGAAGTCGTTGACGCGAGAAGGCACAGCGCTCATCGGGCGACCTCTTGGTCGATCGCATGCGGCCACTTGACCCATGATTTCTGCATGTCCCAGGCGGCGGTCGGGCAGCGCTCGGCGCAGAGCCCGCAGTGCACGCAGACGTCCTCGTCCTTCACCATCACGCGGCCCGTGTGCTTGAGCGGTTCGCTGACATAGAGCGCCTGCGTGACATTGGTCGCCGGCGCCTTCAGCCGGGTGCGCAGATCTGCCTCGACACCGTCCGGCGTCATGGTCAGACAATCGACCGGACAGATGTCGATGCAGGCATCGCACTCGATGCAGAGCTTGGCGTCGAACACCGTCTGCACATCGCAGTTGAGGCAGCGCTGCACCTCCGCAATAGCCTGCTCGGCGGTGAAACCGAGCTCGACCTCGATATTGATGTTTTTGAAGCGCTCTTTGAGCGAGACATGCGGCACGAGACGGCGCTCGATGCCGCTGTAGTCGTTGTTGTACGACCACTCGTGCATGCCCATCTTGCGGCTCTGCAGGTTGACCCCGGGCGCCATACGCTCGCTCGCCGGCTTGCCTCGGCAATATTGATGGATGGAGATCGCGGCCTGGTGGCCATGCTCCACCGACCAGATGATGTTTTTGGGACCGAAGGCCGCGTCGCCGCCGAAAAACACGCCCGGACGCGTGCTCTCGTGTGTCAGCGCATCGACCTTCGGGACTTCCCACTTGTCGAACTCGATGCCGAGGTCGCGCTCGATCCAGGGGAAGGCGTTCTCCTGGCCGATCGCGAGAATCACCTCGTCCGCCGGCAGGAACTCCTCGGCTGTGACGTGCTCGCCGGTGATGCGGCCGCGCGCATCGACCTCGTATTCCATGACATCGAACAGCATGCCTTTTAGCTTGCCGCCCTCGATCACGAAGGATTTTGGCGAACGGTTGATGACGATCTCGACGCTCTCGGCCTCGGCGTCCTCGAGCTCCCACTCGGACGCCTTGAAGAACTGCCGCGGCTTGCGTGCTATCACCTTCACGCTCTTGGCGCCCAAGCGCAGCGAGCTGCGGCAGCAGTCCATCGCGGTGTTGCCGACGCCGATGATCAACACGTTCTCGCCCACCGACTTCACATGCTCAAAAGCGATCGATTCGAGCCAGGTGATGCCGATGTGGATGTTGGCGGTACCTTCCTGCCGGCCGGGCAGGTTCAATTCTTTGCCCTTTGGCGCGCCGGATCCGACGAAGACGGCATCGAAGCCTTCTTCTTCGAGGAGCTTGCGCATCGACTCGATGCGATGGCCAAGGCGCAGGTCCACGCCCATATCAACGATGACAGCGACCTCCTCGTCGATCACAGACCCGGGCAGGCGGAACGAGGGGATGTTGGTGCGCATCAGCCCACCGGCGATGGCGAACTGCTCGAAGATCGTGACCTCGTAGCCGAGCGGCATCAGGTCGTTGGCGACGGTGAGCGAGGCGCAGCCCGCGCCGATGCAAGCGATCTTCTTGCCGTTCTTCTGCGTCGGGATGGGCGGCAGCTGGTCGCGGAACTCGTCCTTGTGGTCGGCTGCGATACGCTTCAGGCGGCAGATGGCGACCGGTTTTTCCTCGACACGGCCGCGGCGACAAGCCGGCTCACAGGGCCGATCGCAGACCCGCCCGAGGATGCCCGGGAAGACGTTCGAGCGTCGGTTGACGAGGTAGGCGTCGGTGAAACGCCCTTGGGCGATCAGCCGGATGTACTCCGGCACATCGGTGTGGGCAGGACATGCCCACTGGCAATCCACGACCTTATGGAAATAGTCGGGATGCGAAGTATCCATTATAGGCATCAAACCCCCTTCTGACAATCAACCGGCATCAGCCGAGTATCGGAGAGACGCGGCCAAATGTCACCGTGTGCAAGGGCTGCGCGACCGTTAGGATGCTCCCATGGACAAACCGCCCCCGAACGACCGTCTGGAAATGCCCGTCCCCACCGAACTGCGTCTGCGCCGCCAGTCGCGGGTGCTGGAGGTCGCCTTCGGCCCGGACGAGCAGTACGCGCTGCCCTTCGAATTCTTGCGCGTGCAGTCGCCCTCAGCCGAGGTCAAAGGGCATGGCCCCGGCCAGGAGACGCTGGTGCTCGGCAAGCAGACGGTGGGGATCCGCGCGATCGAACCCGTGGGTCAGTACGCCGTGCGGCTCGTGTTCGACGACGGCCACGACACCGGCCTGTACAGCTGGAAGTACCTGCAGGAGCTCGGCCGGGACCAGGCAGCGCTCTGGACGCAGTACCTCGAGCGGGTAGCCGCGGCGGCAGCCGGAAGCTAGACCTCAGACCGGAACGTCCCGACACGGTTTTGTGCCTTCGCGACGCCGATTGCTAGAGGTAGCCGGTACAATGACCGGATGGACGCTCCGCAGGACGGAAAAACCACGCATTTCGGCTTCGAGGAAGTCGCCTGGGAGGACAAGGCCCAGCGGGTACGGGGTGTGTTCGATTCGGTCGCCCCCCGCTATGACCTCATGAACGATCTGATGTCCGGCGGCCTGCATCGCATCTGGAAGCAGTTCACGCTCTCCCAGACCCACCTGCGCCCCGGCCAACGGGCGCTCGATGTCGCAGGCGGTACCGGCGACCTCGCGCGCGGACTCGCGGCCCAGGTCGGCGAGCAGGGGCTCGTCGTGCTCTCGGACATCAACGGCGCGATGCTCGCCCACGGCCGTGACAGGCTGCTTGATATCGGTCTCACCCGCGGCATCGCCTATGTGCAGGCCAACGCCGAGCACCTCCCGTTCGCGGACGACAGTTTCGACTGCGTCACCATCGGCTTCGGCCTGCGCAATGTCACCGACAAGGCGGCCGCCCTCGCCTCGATGCGCCGCGTACTGCGCCCGGGCGGTCAACTGATGGTCCTCGAGTTCTCGCAACCGGTGGCGCCTGGCCTCAAGCCCCTCTACGACGCCTATTCGTTCCGCGTCCTGCCCTTTCTCGGCCGCATGATCGCGCGCGACGAGGACAGCTACCGCTACCTCGCCGAGTCCATCCGCAAGCATCCCGACCAGCAGACCCTGCTCGGCATGATGCGCGACGCGGGTCTCGAAGATTGCCGCTACCACAACCTCTCCGGTGGGATCGTGGCGCTGCACCGCGGCTACCGTTACTGACCGCTGTCGCCCGCATGCTGACCGAACTCGTCGAAAACCTCTTGAACCGCAATCTCGGCGCCTCGCCCCGGGCGCGCGAGCTCTGCGCCGCACTGCGCGGACGCCGCCTGCGCATCACGCTCAGCGGCCTCGGCGTGCGCATCGGGCTCGAATCCTTGGGCAGCACGCTACGGATCGCACGCGACCCGGACGGCGAGTTCGACGCCGAGATCGAGGGCAGCCCCGTAAACCTCGTCGCTCTCGCAGGTCCCTCGCCCGAGCACCTGTTGCGGTCGGGCGCCATACAGGTGCGCGGAGATACGGAGCTTCTGCAGCGCTATCGTGAGCTCGGTCTTTTGCTGCGCCCGGACCTCGAAGAGGAACTGTCCCGCTTCGTCGGCGATGCGCCCGCACATCAGGTCATGCGGTTCGCGGGCAAAGTGTTCGGCTTCGGTCGCCACGCCGCCGATACCGCGGTGCGCAACGCCGCCGAGTATTTCGCCCACGAACGCGGCGACCTCGTACCTGCCGCTGAAGCAGAAGCGTTCATGAGCGATGTCGATCGCCTGCGCGAGGATGTCGATCGTACGGAGGCGCGGATCGCCCACATCGAAGCGCGCTTGTCGGCCATCGCAGAGCCGGCACCATGAAGCTTCGCGTGATGGCGCGCCTCATCCAGATCCAACGCGTTCTGGTGCGTCACGGACTCGACGATTTCGTGCGCGAGACCCACCTCTATCGTCCGCTGCGCTTCGTGTTCATCGCCTCACCCTGGACCTGGCTCGAGCGGCGTAAAGAAGCCCCGCGCGCCGAGCGCCTGCGGCTGGCGCTCGAGGAGCTCGGCCCCATCTTCATCAAGCTCGGGCAGGCGCTCTCCACGCGCCGCGACCTGCTCCCGCCCGATATCGCCATCGAGCTCGCGAAGCTCCAGGACCGAGTGCCGCCGTTCGACAACGCGACCGCGCGCACCATCATCGAGAAGTCGCTCGGCAGACCTGTCACCGAGTCCTTCGCGACTTTCGAAACGCAACCGCTCGCGGCGGCCTCGATCGCGCAAGTGCACGCGGCGACGCTGAAGGACGGTACCGATGTGGTCGTCAAGGTGCTGCGCCCCGGGATGAAAGAGATCATCTCGCGCGATCTCGAGGTGATGCACGAACTCGCGCGCCTCGCCAAGACTCACTCCACAGAGGCGCGACGGCTGCGCGTCGATGAGATCGTCGACGAATACGAGAAGACCATCCTCGACGAGCTCGATCTGATGCGCGAAGCCGCCAATGCCTCGCAGCTCAAACGCAACTTCGAAGGATCCTCGCTGCTGCACGTGCCGACGGTGTATTGGGATCTCTGCCGCATCGACGTGATGGTCATGGAGCGCATCCGCGGCGTGACCATCAGCGACATGGATACGCTGCGAGCCAAGGGCGCGAACATCGCGATGCTCGCCGAGAACGGTGTGAAGATCTTCTTCACCCAGGTGTTCCGGCATAACTTCTTCCACGCCGACATGCACCCCGGCAATATCTTCGTGCTGATCGAAGATCCTGCGAATCCCCGCTACGCCGCCATCGACTTCGGCATCGTGGGCACGCTCGACATCCGCGACCAGCACTACTTGGCTGAGAATTTCCTCGCCGTTTTCGATCGGGATTACCGCCGCGTGGCGGAACTACATGTGCAATCGGGTTGGGTGCCGCCCGACACCCGCGTCGACGAGATGGAATCCGCCATCCGCACCGTGCTCGAACCCATCTTCGACCGGCCGCTCAAAGATATATCGTTCGGCACCATCCTGCTGCGCCTGTTCGACATCGCACGCCGCTTCGACATGCGTATCCAGCCGCAGTTGATCCTACTGCAGAAGACGCTGCTCAACATCGAAGGCCTCGGTCGTGACCTCTATCCTGAGCTCGACATCTGGCAGACCGCGGCGCCGATCCTACGTGAATGGATGTCGGACCGGATCAGCCCGCGTACGCAGCTCAAGCACCTGCGCAGGAACCTGCCTGACATGCTGACCGCGATGCATGCGCTGCCGTCGCTGGTGAAGATAGCGGTGCAGCAGGCCGAGGACGGCAAGTTCGCGTTCGGCGTGCGCTCGGAGGAACTCGCGGCGTTGCGCGAGGAGATCCGGCTTTCAGAGCGGCGGCGCAACGGCACCCTGGTCGGCGTCGCGCTAGGACTCGGCAGTCTGCTTTGGCTCGGCTTCGAGATGGAGCCGCGCATCATCGGCACGCTGCTGCTCATCGCCTCGGGCGTGATGCTGTGGCGGGTCAGACGGGCTGGTCGGGCGCTCAACCGGGCCTGAGCGCCCTCAACCACGCCGTCGGATCCTCGCCGCGCTCGAGCACCTCGACGAGCGCCGAGCCGACCACCACGCCTTCAACGGTGCCGCACAGGCGCGCGACCTGCGCCGCGGAGCGGATGCCGAAACCCGCACAGACCGGCACCGGTGACGCGGCACGCACGCGCGCGAGGTACTCGAGCACACTGTCGGGCACCTCGACGGACTTACCGGTGGTACCGGTCATGGTGACGGCATAAACGAAGCCCTCACTGGCGGTGACGACCTGTACGAGGCGCGCAGGCGTCGTCACCGGCGTCACCATCTGCACGAGTGCGACGCCTACCGTGCGCAGCGCAGCGCGCAGGTCGTCGCCCTCATCGAACGGCAGATCGGGGACGATGAAGCCGCAGACGCCGACCGCCGCTGCATCGGCAGCGAGGCGCTCATAGCCGTACTGCAGCAGCGGGTTGAGGTAGCTCATCAAGACGAGCGGTGCCGCCGGACGCTGCATCGCACCGAGTTCGGCGAGGATCCAGCGCAAGCTCACGCCCTGTGTGAGCGCGACCTGGCTCGATCGTTGGATGGTCATGCCGTCGGCCATCGGGTCGGTGAATGGCACGCCGATCTCGACCACATCCGCACCCGCCGCCACGGCGTGCAGGTGCTCACGGAATTTTTTCGCCTCGGGGAAGCCGGCGGTGAGAAAGGCGACGATGGCGGGCCCGCCGTCAGCCGATGCCGCACGAATCGCCGCGCTCAGTCGGTCATGCGGCTTCATCGCGCAACTTCCTGCGAGTGGACGCCTGACCGCTTGCCGTCGAGCAGCGTCCGCTGCAGCGTCGGCATGTCCTTGTCGCCGCGGCCTGACATGTTGAGCAACAGGTGCTTTCCTGGATTGAGCGCGGCCCAGCGCTTGGCGCCGTGCAGCGCGTGTGCGGTCTCGAGCGCAGGCAGGATACCCTCCATGCGAGCGCACTCCTGCAGCGCGTCGAGCGCCTCCTCGTCGGTCGCAGATTCATACTGCACACGACCTGCGGCGAGCAGCAGCGCGTGCTCGGGGCCAACGCCGGGATAGTCGAGGCCCGCCGAGATGGAGTCGGTCTCGTAGATCTGTCCGTTCTCGTCCTGTAGCAGCAAGGAATAACAGCCCTGCAACACACCCGGCCAGCCATAGGAGAGACTCGCGGCGTTCTGACCGAGCGCGCTGCCGCGCCCGCCCGCCTCGATGCCGATGATGGCGACATCCCGGTCCGCGACAAAGGCGTGGA
>CAMAQZ010000023.1 GCA_945860725.1 Klebsiella pneumoniae
GCGCAACCGAGCCACGAGGCGTCGGTGGAGGTCTTGCGCGTGTAGACCGGGTACTCCTCGAGTCCGCGTTCCTGGGCGCGCTTGATCTCGCTGTCCCAGTACGCGCCCTTGACGAGACGCACGGCGAGCGGTCGCCGCAGCGTCTGCGCCAATCCCACCAGATGATCGACGACCGCCGCGGCGCGTCGGCCGTAGGCCTGGACGGCGACCCCGAGACCTGGGGCATCGCGGGTCGCCGGGTCACGCATCAAGGCCTCGATGAGCTCGAGCGAGATCTCGAGGCGGTCCTGTTCTTCGGCATCGAGGGTCAGCGCGAGGCCGCGTGCCGCGGCGAGCCGCGTGAGTTCGAGGGCTCGCGGCAGCAGTCTGCCGAGCGTGCGGTCCCGCTGCAGCAGCGCGTAACGCGGGTCGAGGGCTGAGAGCTTGATGGAGATGCCGTGCCGATGATGGGGCGGCGGGCTGCCGTGGGCGCCGGCGACGCCTGCTGCTGCGGCGGCGTCGTTGGCGCGGGCGATCGCCGCGATGGCGCCAGCGTAAGCGTCGGCATAGCGCAGCGCATCGGCGTCGGTTCGCGCGCCTTCGCCCAACATATCGAACGAGCAGAGCGCGAGGGGACTCTCGCGACGGCATCGTTCCAGCGCTTCGTCGATGGTGCGGCCGACCACGAATTCGCCGCCGATGATCTTCATCGCGCGGCGCAAGGCTTGGCGGACGATCGGCTCGCTCGCCCGCTGGGTGAGCCCGCGCAGCCACCCGCCGGTGTCGCCGCGTTGCAGTTCACCCGGCAGATCCACCAACCGTCCGGTGAGCATGAGACCCCAAGTGGACGCATTGACGAACAACGAGCTCGAGCGTCCCGCATGGGCGCCCCAATCCCCGGCGACGAGTTTCTCGGCGATCAGGCGGTCTGCGGTCTCATCATCCGGGATGCGCAACAAGGCCTCCGCCAGACACATGAGGGCGATGCCCTCTTGGTTGGAGAGGCCGAACTCCTGCAGGAAAGCATCGAGGTAGGGGCGCTCATCGGCGCGGGAGCGGGCCCCCTCGACGAGCCGCCGGGCGGTGCTGAGCGCCGCATCGCGCTCGCTGGACGACAAGGCAGGCAGGAGCACGGCGAGGTCGTCGGCCTCCGGGCGCAGGGGGGGTGATCGGAAGGTCATCCCGGCATTTTGCCGTCATTTCAATGTCACCGCATTCCCCGCAGGGGTGAGGTAATATCCAATATCCGCCCCTTGGGGCGAGCGCGCTGGCAGCACATCAACATGCAACCACTTGGTCCTCCGCAGGCTGATCCCTCGACCAGCACGAGTCGCAAGGCCCTGCTCCACGCCTTCGAGAATGCAGGTTATCTGCGGCCCTTCGTGGCGCTCGCCGTGGATCTCGCGGTGTTCACCGGCGGCATCGCCCTGGTGGTCGCGCTCACCCCGCTGTGGCTCAAGATCGTGGGCTCGCTGCTCATCGCCGCCGGCATCGTGCGCCTGTTCCTCATCGGCCACGACGCCTGCCACGGTTCCTTCTTCAAAAGCCGCCTCCTGAACGACATCTTCGGGCGGGTCGCTTTCTTGCCCTCCATGACGGCGTTCAGCCTCTGGGATGTCGGCCACAACGTGGCGCACCACGGCTTCAACAACCTCAAGGGACGCGATCAGGTCTGGGCGCCGTTCTCCAAAGAAGAGTTCGATGCCTTGCCGCGCCACCGCCGGATACTCGAGCGCATCTATCGCAGCGGCGCAGGTTGGGGTCTCTACTACGGTCTGGAACTTTGGTGGAAGAAGCTCTATTTCGCCACCAAGAAGCAGATCGGTGCCAGCCGGGCGAAGTACCAGTGGGACAGCGTGCTCGTGACGGCCGCTATGCTTGCCTGGGTGGCGGTGGTCGCAGTGGCCGCCGATCGGACCGACCAGAACGTCTGGCTGTTGCTCGCCTTGGCGGTGGTCGTGCCCTTCGCGTTGTGGAACTGCGTAATGGGGTTCGTGGTGTTCGTCCATCACACCCACCCGTCGGTCGCTTGGTTCCAGAAGCGCCACGAGTGGCAGCGGTACCGCGCCTACCTCACCGCCACGGCCCATGTGAAGCTGCCGTTCGGCATCGATCGCCTGCTCCACAACATCATGGAGCACAACGCGCACCACTTGAATCCGCGCATCCCGATGTACTCGCTGCGCCGCGCGCAAGCCCTGCTGCAGGAACGCTTCCAGGACTCCTTCCAGTCCTACCGCATGACCTGGCAGGTCTACCGTGACTGCGTGAAGAGCTGCAAGCTCTACGATTACACCAACCACGCTTGGCTCGATTTCCGCGGTCAGGTCACGGCACGGGTGCCATTGCTGGCTGACGCCACGCCCGCGACCTGACGAGCGATCAGGGTCGGACGCGCACCGGGTCGCCGACCGTCAGCACGGACCCCGCGCCCGCAACCACCTCGGCGTTCCAACCGAACGTCACGCCCTTCAGGGCGGGGTCGTAACGGAACCGGCGCAGCTCGGGCAGTGGGTCGCCGCCGGGCAGTCCGCTGTCTTGATCGAGGCCTGTCACGCCACACCGGGTGCAGGCTTTGACGAGACGCAGCCGTGCCTTCCCGATCTGCACTTCACGGACGCCATCTTCGGCCCATGCCGGCCAACCCTCGAGCACGAGATTCGGCCTGAAGCGGCTCATCGGCAGGTCGCCTTGCAAGCGTTCGTTGAGCGCAGCCAGCGACTCGCGTGTGCAGATCAGCAACGGGTAGCCGTCGGGGAAATTGGCTTGCTCGGCGGCGACCAGTCGCGCGGGTTCGCCGATCAGGCGGGTGACGAAGGCGGCGGCTTCGGGGCCGCAATCGCGCGCGGGGATGTCGCGTCGCCACACCCGGACAATGCGCTGTTCATCAGCGTGCGCGGGCAGGGCGGGCGGCGCGGAGCACTGCAGCGTGCCGGCTTCGGGATGTGTCAGCCAAAGGCCGCCGTCCGCATCGGGCAGGGCCACCAACCGTGCGAGGGTGGGATGGCTGCGCTGGGTGACGAAGCGATCGGTGGCGTCGACGATCAGCCATGACCGGTCATGCTGCAGGCCAAGGGGACCGAGGCGTGCGGATGGCAGGTCAATCACGCGCCCTGATTTGACCGGGTAGCAATGCAGGGAGTGCAGCCGTGCGTTCGGGTAAGCCGATGCGTTCATGACGCTGGATGATAGCGTCGGGCGCGTCCCCCAGGCGATCGAGCCTCAAGAGCGCAAGCCTAAGGTGGACGGTCTCCGCCGCAGCCGCCAGAATCGGCCGCGATGTCAGCGCCCGATCCCACTCTCGTCCCCGCGTTGCGCGATCTGGCTGCGACCCCGTTCGAGGCACAGGTCATCACAGCGCTGCCGGTGGACGCAGACGACGACCCTGCGCCGCGCGCGGTGCCCGGTGTATCGCTCAGCCGAGTAAGGCCGACGCCGGTCGTGTCGCCGCGGCTGCTCGCGTGGTCGGACACCTTGGGCTGTGAACTGGGGCTCGCGCGGCCGGCTCCGGGCAGCGCGGCGCTTGCGATACTCGCGGGTAACGGCCTGGCGCCCGGTATGCAGCCTTATGCTGCCCGCTACGGCGGTCATCAGTTCGGCCGTTGGGCGGGGCAACTCGGTGACGGTCGGGCCATCACACTTGGCGAATTGCCACGCCCGATCGGTGACGGTGCGGGCGGGACCGCCTACGAGCTGCAGCTCAAGGGCGCCGGGATGACCCCTTATTCACGCCATGCCGATGGCCGGGCGGTGCTGCGATCGAGCCTGCGCGAGTTCGTGTGCAGCGAAGCGATGCACGCGCTCGGGGTGCCGACCACACGGGCGCTGAGCCTGGTCGGAACCGGCGAGGCGGTGCTGCGCGACATGTTCTATGACGGCAATGCCCGCACCGAGCCCGGGGCGATCGTCTGCCGGGTCGCGCCGACCTTCCTGCGTTTCGGCAACTACGAGATCCACGCTGCGCTCGGCGAGCGGGAATCTTTGCAGCGGTTGCTCGCGCACACCTTGCGTCGGCACTACCCGCACATCGACTCCACCGACCCGGCAGCACCGCTGCAATGGCTCAGCGAGGTCTGTGAGCGCACCGCAGTCATGGTCGCGCATTGGATGCGGGTCGGATTTGTCCATGGGGTGATGAACACCGACAACATGTCGATTCTCGGCTTGACGCTCGATTACGGTCCGTACGGCTTCCTCGAGGGCTACGATCCGCAGTGGACACCGAACACCACCGATGCGGCCGGTCGGCGCTATGCGTACGGTCAGCAGCCGCAGGTCGCCCTTTGGAACCTGTCGCGGCTCGCGGGGGCGTTGCGGCCGTTGGTCGACGGAGACGACGGACTGCATGCCGCGCTCGAACGCTACCGCGATCTCTTCGGTCGTACCCATCGGGCGATGTCGGCCGCCAAACTCGGACTCGGATCCTTGGCGGAGCCGGGTGATGTCGAGTGGCTCGATGAGCTGTTCGGTCTGCTCGCCGCCACCGAGACCGACATGCCGATCTTCTTCCGTCAGCTATCAGCGTCGGTGCCGGGCGCTGGTGCGGCCTCGGCTCAGGGTGATGACGCCGCGCTGCTCGCGCCGGTGCGTGCGGCGCTCTACGATCCTGACACGCTCGACGCTGCGCTCGCGGCGCGGTGGCGACAGTGGTTGTCGCGCTGGCAGCAACGCCTCACACACGACCTCGCACACGAGAAGTCATCCGCAGAACTGATCGTGGCCCGTATGGATGCGGTCAATCCGCTCTACCTGCCCCGCAACTATCTTGCGCAAGAGGCGATCGATGCAGCGGAGCAGGGCGATCTCGCGCCGCTCCAAGCGCTGGTGCGGGTGCTGCAGCGCCCGTACTCGGCGCAAGTGGGCTGCGAGGCTTACGCCGCGCGACGACCCGAATGGGCTCGCCAGCGACCGGGGTGCTCTGCGCTGTCCTGCAGCTCTTGACCCGCGCAAGGTCTGCGGGACGTGATTGACGCACCGCGTGCTCGTCGGTAGAGTCTGGGTCGTTGGTGAGGTGCCTGCGTCGGATCCTCCGAAGCAGGTGAAACGGGAAGTCGGTGAGTGGCCTTGCGCCACGATTCCGGCACTGCCCCCGCAACGGTAAGTGAGGCAGGGCGATAGCAAAGCCACTGCGGCCAAAGGGTCGTGGGAAGGCATCGCCCGGTGGATGACCACCCTCGCGAGTCCGGAGACCGGCCTCTCCTCCAGACATGTCGCGCACGGGTGGATTGCGCGGGGAGGTCGTCGGTGTCGAACATCCTTTGCCTCTTCAAGCAGCCGGTCACTCGGGCTGCAGAACTGCGCCCGTCGCAGCCGTCGGCGGCTCTGGGCGTATCCACCTCAACGCGTTCGATCGCCGTCCTGCGGCGATCCCAGTAGGCCCGGCAGCAGATCGGGCATGTTTTCACGAGACGTTTTCAACGAGGGAGTCCGACCAAGATGATCCGAAGCGACAAGAATTTTTGGGCTCTGGCGCTTGCGCTGGGGTTGGTGATGTTCGTGACCCGCATGGGTCACTTCGGCGAGTACGGCGGTCCTCCGGACGCGTCTTGGGCCGTGTTCTTCCTGGCGGGTCTCTGGCTGCGGGACGCACGGATGTTCCCGGCGTTCTTCGCCCTCGGGTGGGGCGCCGATCTCGCCGCGTTCTCGCTCGGCACGCCGAGCCTCTGCTACTCGCCCGCGTATTTCTTCCTCATCCCCGCCTACGGCGCGTTGTGGGCAGCAGGTCAGTGGGTGGCGTCCCGTGCGGAGCACCGTCTGCCAAGCGTGGCGGCAGCGGTGTTGGGTTCGGCGACGATCGCTTTCACGGTCGCCAACTTGGGGATGTACCTGATGGCCCCGCCCGCGGCCTCGCCGGGGCTCGGGTCGTTCGCTGCGCAAGTGGCGGGCTGGTTCCCCGGATATCTCTTGACCATGTCGGTCTATGTGGCGTCAGGGCTCCTGATCGCCGCTCTTGTTTCGGTCCGTCGCGCGGCGCTCGCCCAGCGCTAAAACGGCCCTTGAATCTGCCCGGGCTCCAGTCGATCTCGACTGGAGCCCGCGGCTAGACTCTTAAGCGATCACCAGGGCAGGGTGGTCGCGACCGAGAACTGGATCTTGCCTTCCGAGGTGAACACATCACCCGGTGTCCCGTCGGTCGCCTTCAGATCGCTGCCGTCGATCCACTTCAAGGCGAACGCGAAGTTGCCCAGCGACTTCGTCACGCCGATCGAGTAATCGAGGTAGCCGCCCTCGTAGGCCGTATCCCAATAGTCGCCGTTGCTGTATCCCGCATGCAGCGCGAGCGCGAAATCATTGGGCAACGGGATGCTCGCGTTGCCCTCGAGGTAGGTCGCACTCTCGCCGGTGTTGCCGAAATCGTCGGCGTACCAGAGCTTGGCGGAGACGGCTTTGTACGAGATGCCCGCGTAAGCCTCGCCGAACTGCACTTTGTCGCCGCCCGGTTCGAAGCTGTACTGGACATAGCCGATGTCGAAGCCGAGGTCGTCGGTGAACTGCCCGCGGTAGCCACCGAGCAGGTCCCACTCGAAGTCGGCCGCGGTGCCGCGTCCGAAGTCGACGTTGCTGACCCAAGCGCCGAGGTAGAACCCGGACTCGCTCGCCCAGTCGAGGCTCGCTTGCAGTGCGGGGTCGCGTGCCGTCTGGCTGATGCCACGGAAATCGTAATCGGAGGCGAGAGTGAGCGTCGAACTGATCTCCGCCTGCGCGATCGATGCCGATCCGATGGCCAGTGCGAGCGCGGCGAGTAGGGCTGGGTGTTTCATGCAATCGTCCTCTGAAGTGGATGGTCCGTCATGATCGGAGCAAACGCCGTGCCAGCGTTTTCGGGTGGTTTAGCCTGCCCTAGCCGACATTTTAGCGCGTTTCCTGCACCGCATTGGTGCGGCACACGTCGCTTGCGCCGGACGACGGTGCATCCGGCACTGTTAGACTTACCGCGATGAACGGCACCACAGACCTCGGACAACACGGACCGGGGCCAACCGGGTTCGACGGTCCGGTCGCCTTCGTCGATGTCGAGACCACGGGCGGTCAACCCGCCTGGCATCGGGTCACCGAGGTCGCGGTGGTCGGGATGTCCCGCGGTGAGATCGAGTGGGAGTGGAGCACGCTCGTTAACCCGGGCACCGGTATCCCGCCCTCCATCCAACGACTCACCGGCATCTCGGATGAGATGGTCGCCGATGCCCCGCCGTTCGCGGCGATCGCCGACGAATTACGGTCGCGGCTCGCGGGCCGCCGTTTCGTGGCCCATAACGCCCGCTTCGATTACGGTTTCTTGCGCGCCGAATTCCGCCGTACTGGGCATGTCCTCACTGCGCCGCTCGCGTGCACGGTCCGCCTGTCGCGCGAGCTCTATCCCGCGGATGCGCGTCATAACCTCGACGCCTTGATCGCCCGCCACGAACTGCAGTGTGCGTCGCGCCATCGCGCGCTGCCTGACGCGCAGGTGCTCGCCCAACTGTGGCGTGCCTGGCGTGCCGATTGGCCCGCCGAGACCTTGGAAGCCGCCCTCGAGCGGGTCGGTCGACGACCATCGTTGCCCTCGCAGTTGCCGCCGGAGCTGGTGGATGACCTGCCGGAAGCCTGTGGTGTCTACCGCTTCCTCGGCGAGGGTGACGCGTTGCTCTATGTGGGCAAGGCCCTGAACCTGCGTGAACGGGTACTCAGTCATTTCGGCGCAGCGATCCGGGATGCCAAATCGCAACGGCTGAGCGCGCAACTCCGTCGTATCGAGTGGACGGAGACGGCGGGTGAGTTGGGCGCCTTGTTGCTCGAGGCGCGGCTCGTCCGTGAGCTGCAACCGGTCTACAACCGCCGGCTACGCGGCGGCGAGCGCTGGACCTGGCTGTTCGGCGACGACGCAGCGCCACCTCGGCTGTCTGCGCTCGAGGGCCCGCTGCCGAGCGGCGATGCCTTCGGTCTCTACGCTTCGTCGCGACAGGCCCGTAATGCGCTCACGAAGCTCGCGCGCGAGTCCCGGTTGTGCCTCAAGGTCCTCGGGCTCGAGACCGGCTCGCCGGGATCCTGCTTCGGCCACCAGATCGATCGCTGCAGCGGGGCGTGCGTCGGCGCGGAGAGTGCGGCGAAGCACCTGTTGCGTGCCAAGCTTGCGCTCGCCCCGCAGAAATTACGCGCTTGGCCTTACCGCGGGGCGGTCGCCTTGGAGGAGACCGGCGTGCAGGGACTGCGTCAATGGCATGTCATCGATGGTTGGCATTATTTGGGCACCGTCCACCCGGACGCCGTGACGGACGCGGTTCCGGAGGTCGCTGACGGTGAGACGGGTCGCTTCGATCGATTACTCGATAAAGCGGGAGCGTCCACCGGTTTCGATCCCGATGTGTACCGGATCTTGGCGCGTCATCTGACCGGCTCTCGCAAGGGGCTGCGGCCTTGGCCACCGGGGCGGGTCGATGGCTGAGCTGCGGCAGTTCCTGGCGAGTGTGCCGCGCGGTTGTGGCGACCTGCTGGCGCGGGAACTTGCGCAGTTCGGGGCGCTCGATATCCGTGAGCGCGGCAACGCGGTGGCGTTCACCGGCACCCTGGAGGTCGCTTATCGCACCTGCCTGCACTCTTGGGTGGCGGCGCGGGTGTTCCTCGAAATCGCCCGGTTCGATGCGGCCGACGATGCGGCGATCTATGCGGCGCTTTGCGGCTTGGACTGGCCAGCGCATGTCGATCCATCGCTTACCCTGGCGTGCGAGTGGAGCGGGCGTCATCCGGCGGTGACGAATACGCATTACGGCACGCTGCGTCTCAAAGATGCCATCTGCGACACCCTGCGCGAGCGTTCAGGCGCCCGTCCGGACATCGCGACCGAGTGTCCGGGCGTCCGTATCCACGCCCATGCCGTCGGCACCAAGGTGACGGTGTCGGTCGACCTCGCGGGCGAGGGCCTGCACCGCCGTGGTTGGCGTGGCGAGACGGGCGAGGCGCCGCTGCGGGAGAACATCGCAGCAGGGATTGTGCTGCGCGCGGGTTGGCCCGCGCTGGCCGTCGAGGGTGCGGCGTTCCTCGACCCGATGTGCGGGTCGGGGACCTTGGTCATCGAAGCGGCCCGAATGGCGATCGGGTCAGCTGCGAACGAGCGACGGCGCTATTTCGGGTTCTTGGGCTGGCGAGGCCATGATGCCCCGTTGTGGGCGTCGCTGGTCGCTGCAGCGCAGCGCCAGGCGGAGACGGGCCTCGCGCAGCGGCTCGCCGCCGGCGCGCCACCGTACTGCGGGCGCGACCTCGATGCACGGCTGATCCGCGAGGCGCGGGTCAATGCCGCCCATGCCGGGGTCGCCGAGATCACGCGCTTCGAGCACGGTCCGCTCGCCGAGGCGCGCAGTGAGGGTGCGCCACGCGGACTGCTCTGCACCAATCCGCCTTGGGGCTTGCGGCTGGGTGACGCGACCGCGGCACGGGCGGTGCACGCGGAACTCGGTGCCGTCCTGCGTGGGCATTTCGGTGGCTGGCAGGCCGCGGTGCTGACGGGCGATCCTGCGCTCGGGCTGGAGCTTGGGTTGCGTGCCACGCGTGTACACACGCTCTGGAACGGCGCCCTCGAGTGCCGGTTGCTGCGCATCAAGATCGATGAGTCAGCCGTCCGCGACCTGCGGCCGGGCGGCGGCAACGGTCCGCAACTCGGACCGAGGATCGATACGGCGCTCGCCGCGACCCCGGGCGCGCAGATGTTCGCGAACAGGCTGCGCAAGAACCTCAAACAGCGGGCGGCGTGGCTCAAGCGCGAGGGCGTGAGTTGCCATCGGATCTACGATGCCGACATGCCCGAGTACGCGTTCGCGATCGACCTCTACACCGAGGAGTCGGCGGACGCGGCGACCTCGAGTGCGGCCGATGGACGCTGGCTCGTGGTACAGGAATACGAGGCCCCGTACGACATCCCCGAAGAGTCGGTGCGCCGCCGCCGCAGCGAGGCGCTGGCGGGTCTGCTCGAGGCGACCGGGGTGCCCGCGGCGCGCGTCCGGCTGCGCACCCGCAGGCGTCGCAAGCGCGGTGAGCAATACGCTCGCCGCGAGGGCGATGCGGAGCAGTTGGTCGTGCGCGAGGGCGGGCTGCGGTTCCGCGTGAACCTCGGCGACTATCTCGACACCGGGCTGTTCCTCGATCACCGACTGACCCGCGGCCGCTTGCGAGCTGCGGCGAAGGGCGCCCGGTTCCTGAATCTGTTCGCCTATACCGGCACGGCGACGGTCTACGCCGCAGCGGGCGGTGCACGCGACACCACCACGGTCGACCTGTCTGCCACTTATCTCGATTGGGCCCGGGCCAACCTCGTCCTCAACGGTTTCGATGGCCCGCAGCACAGGCGGGTGCAGGCCGATGTCCGTGAGTGGCTGCGTGCGGCCTGCGCTCAGGGCGAGCGTTACGAGCTCATCTTCTGCGACCCGCCAACGTTCTCCAACAGCAAACGCATGGCGGGGGTGTTCGATATACAGCGTGACCATGCGGTGCTCATCGATGACTGCCTGGCGCTGCTCGCCCCGGGCGGGCTGTTGGTGTTCTCGACCAATGCCCAACGCTTCCGTCTGGATCCTGCTTTGCCGCAACGGTACGCCGTGCGCGACATCAGCCGCGACACGCTGCCGGCCGACTACCTTCGCAACGGCAACATCCATGCCTGCTTTGAGATACGCGAGCCCATCGCGGCCGGGCCTCGGTCATCTTCCACGCCGCGCTAGCCTCTGTCAGCCGGCCTGCGTATCGTGGCGGTATGATCACCGTCCTACGTCTCGCCCTTCTCGTCGCGTTGCTCTCCGTCGCCGCCTGCAGCCGCAGCGGCACGACCGCCGCTCCGCCGACCGCCTCCATGACCGTCACGGTCGCCGAGGCTGCGCGTCGCAGCGTGCAGCGCGAAGTGGTCGCCTCCGGTTCGGTCGCCGCCTGGCAGGAGATGTCGCTCGGGGTCGAACTGTCCGGGCTGCGCATCGCCGAGGTGCGGGTCGAGCCGGGCGCCCAAGTGGTCGCCGGTCAGGCGCTGCTCGAACTTGACCGTCGGACGCTCGACATCCAGGCGCGCCAGGCCGAGGCGAGTCTCGCCCAAGCTCGGGCGGCTCTCGAGCTCGCCCGTGCGCAATCGGCGCGCGGCGAGACCCTGCTGGCACAGAACCTTATCTCGGGCGCCGACCACGATGGACTGCGGGCCAACCGCTCGCAAGCCGAAGCCCAACTCGCAGCGGCGGAAGCTGAGCGTGATGCCGCACGGCTGCGCCTCGGTTTTGCGACTTTGCGTGCCCCCGATGCGGGCATCATCTCGGCGCGGAGCGCCCAGCCCGGGCAGATCGTCTCAGCCGGCGCTGAGTTGTTGCGGCTCATCCGTCGCGGTCGTCTCGAGTGGCGGGCCGAGGTCGCTGAGATCGATCTGCCGAAGGTCAAGGTCGGTGCGACGGTCGAGCTGCGGGCTCCCGATGGTTCAACGGTCGCCGGGATCATCCGGGCTGTGTCGCCGGGCATCGATCCCAAGACCCGCGTGGCGCTCATCTATGCCGATCTGCCGGCGCCGGGTGCGCTGCGTGCCGGCATGTTCGCGGAAGGGCGGCTCACCGTCGGTCGTGCAGAGGTGAGTGTGGTGCCGCGCGAGTCGGTGGTGTTCCGTGACGGCTACCCGTTCGTGTTCGTGCTGGGCGAGGGCGATCGCGTCACGCAGCGGCGCATCGAGGCCGGAGCCGCCGAGGGCGATCTGCTCGAGGTCCGCTCGGGCCTCGCGCCGGGCGATCGGGTCGTCGTACGAGGCGCCGGGTTCCTCGGTGACCGCGACCTGGTGAAGATCGTCGACGGCGCCGGATCCTGAGCCGGGACGCCTCGCCATGACCCTCTCACGCTGGGGTATCCAGCATCCGCTGCCCTCGGTGCTCGCATTCGTGCTGCTCACGGTCGCGGGTTTTTGGGGCCTGTACAAACTCCCGATCTCCGAACTGCCCGACGTCTCGCTGCCCACGATCGAGGTGACCGTAGGTCTGCCGGGCGCCACGCCCTCCATCCTCGAGACCGATGTCACGCGCAAGATCGAGGATGCCGTGGCGAGCATCGCCGATATCAAAAAGATCAACTCCGCGATCACCGAGGGGTCTTCGATCACCCGCATCGAGTTCCAGCTCGGACGCGATATCGACGCCGCGCTCGATGAGGTACGCGATGCGGTGATGCGCGCCCGTCGTGAATTGCCGGCGGACATCGACGAGCCGGTCGTGCAGCGCGCGATTCTGGTCGGCGGCACGCTGATCAGCTACGCCGTCTCCTCGCAGCAGACGCCCTTGGACGAGCTGTCCTGGTTCGTCGACGACGCTGTCACCAAGGCGATATATGGGTTGCCCGGAGTCGGTTCGGTGACCCGTTCCGGTGGCGTGCAGCGCGAGGTCCGGGTGGATCTGCGTCCCGAGGCGCTGCAGTCGCTCGGCATGACGGCGGGTGCCGTGTCGCAGCAGTTGGCGCGGCTGCAGCTCGAGCGGCCGGGCGGCCGCACCGAGGCCGGTGGTGCGGAGCAGTCGGTACGCACCGTCGCCGTGGTGCGCAACGCCTCGGAGCTCGCCGATTATCCGATCCCGCTGCCCGAAGGCCGCTCGGTCCGACTCTCCTCGATCGCGACCGTGACCGATGGCACGGCGGAGCCGCGGGCTGCGGCGTTTCTCGATGAGCAGCCCGTGGTCGGTTTCTCAGTCCGTCGCACCCGTGGCTCGAGCGAGGTCGCGGTCGGAGAGGCGGTACGCGCAGCGGTCGTACAGCTGCAGCTGGCGCATCCGGAGCTGGTGTTCACTGAGGTGAATTCGACCGTCGAGGAGGCCAAGGCCTCCTACGAATCCTCCATGACGATGTTGCTCGAGGGGTCGCTGCTCGCAGTCCTCGTGGTCTGGTTCTTCCTGCGCGATTGGCGTGCCACCTGGATCTCGGCGATCGCGCTGCCGCTGTCGGTGATCCCGACCTTCGCTGTGATGTATTGGTTGGGCTTCTCGCTCAATCTGCTGAGCTTGCTGGCGTTGGCGGTGGTGGTGGGCATCCTGGTCGACGATGCCATCGTCGAGGTCGAGAACGTCGCACGCCATCGTGCGATGGGCAAGCCGCCGCTGCAGGCGGCCATCGATGCCACTGACGAGATCGGCATCGCCGTCATCGCGACCTCTGCGACGCTGGTGGCGGTGTTCGTGCCGGTCGCGTTCATGTCCGGCGTCACCGGCAAGTTTTTCCGCGAGTTCGGCTGGACCGCGGCGGCGGCGGTGCTGTTCTCGCTGCTGGTCGCCCGGTTGCTGACACCGATGTTGGCAGCGCGCTTCATGACGGACCTGCCGGCCTCGACCGAAGATTCGCCGCTGATGGCGCGCTACCTGCGCTGGGTGGATCTCGCTTTGCACCACCGGCGGATGGCGCTCGGCCTCGCACTGTTGATCTTCATCGCTTCACTCGCGCTGGTCCCCCTCATCCCGAAGACCTTCCTGCCCACCACCGATGCACAGCGCGTACAGCTGCAGGTCGAACTGCCGCCCGGTGCGCGCCTCGCAGATTCTCTCGCCGTCGCGGCGGAGGTGCGAGCGCGCTTGCGCAAAGGGGTGCCCGAGATCAAGAGCGTGTTCACCGCCATCGGCGGCGACGTCGATGCCTCGATGGGCGGCGGTCTCTCCTTTCCCGAGGTCCGCAGGATCGTGTTAACCCTGGCGTTCACGGAAGATCGCAAGCGCCGCACACCCGAACTCGAGAATGCAGTGCGTGCGCTTTTGAAGGAGATGCCCGGTATCCGCACCCAATTCACGGCGGCAGGTCCGGGCGATCGCTTGACGCTCGGTCTCACCGGCAAGGACTCGGAGCTGCTCGCCAAGACCTCGCGGGAGCTGGCTGCGGCCATCCGCTCACTGCCCGGACTCGGCTCGGTCAGCACCTCTGCGGCGCTGTTGCGACCTGAGGTTGTCATCCGCCCGGACCCGGCACGCGCGGCCGATCTCGGCGTCTCGACCGTCGACATCGCCGACGCGGCGCGCATCGCCACGAGCGGTGATGTACGCCAACGGCTTGCCAAGCTGAACCTCGCGGAGCGCCAAGTGCCGATCCGCGTGCAACTTGCCGGCACTGCGCTCACCGATCCCGCAGTGCTCGGCCAGCTGCGAGTGCCAGGTGCCCGCGGCCCGGTGGCCTTGGCCGCCGTCGCCGAGATCAGCGCGGGCAGCGGACCTGCGCGCATCGATCGCATCGACCGCGAGCGCAATGTCACGGTCACCGCTGAGCTCAACGGCAGTCCGCTCGGTGATGTGATGTCGAAGGTCATGTCGTTGCCGGAGGTGCGCAACCTGCCGGCGGGTGTGCGCATCGTGCCCGCGGGCGACTCGGAGGCCTTCATCGAGCTGTTCGTCGGCTTCGCGTTGGCGATGCTCGCCGGCGTGGTCGCGGTCTATGTGGTGCTGCTGCTGCTCTTCCACAGCGCGACGCTGCCGCTCGTGATCCTTGCGGCCGTGCCGCTCTGCGGCGGTGGCGCCTTCGGCATGCTGCTGCTCACCGGCAACGCCTTGTCGCTGCCGTCTTTGATCGGTCTCTTGCTGCTCACCGGTATCGCCACCAAAAACTCGATCCTGATCGTCGACTACGCCGTGCTCGGTGAACGCGCGGGATTGTCGCGTGACCAAGCGCTCATCGAGGCTTGCCGCAAGCGCGCGCGTCCGGTGATCATGACCACCATCGCGATGGGCGCCGGCATGTTGCCGATCGCCCTCGGCTTCGGTGCCGACGGCAACTTCCGCACGCCGCTCGGCGTCTCGGTCATCGGCGGTCTCGTCACCTCGACGCTGCTGTCGTTGGTCGTGGTGCCCGCAGCGTATTCTTTGGTCGCTGATGTCACCGAGCGCTTCCGTCAGCGGATGGGTCGTCCCGTGCGAGCCCATGCCGCGGGTTCGGCAGCCCTCGAGCGGGATGGTCGCTAGGATATCGCGACGTGTCTGCCGAATCGGAGTGCGTGTATGCCAGATGAGATTCCGACCGACGGCCCGCTGACACAGATCGTCACGGCAATCTGGGACGCGATCGCGGGCAACCTTCCCCGCGATCTGACGTGGCCGATTCTGCTGCTGACCCTCGTCCTCGCGATCGGCATTTGGTTCCTGCGGCGCGGGCATGGCTCGAAGGACGCGAATGGACGCGAGCGCCATGCGGGTCTCATCGAATTCCTTCTGCCGCGCAGGATCTACACCCACGTTTCCGCTCGGGTCGACATCTGGCTGTATGTCGTCGACCGTGTGATGCGTCTTTTGTGGGCGCCCACGATTCTCGTGACGGTTGCGCCTTGGACAGAGCAGATGATGCTGTCGACACTCGGTGCCGCATTCGGTAGCGGACCGGCGCTCGTATCCAACTATGCTTGGATGCTGCTCTACAGCCTCTTCATGCTGCTCTGCTACGACTTTATCTTCTTCCTCATGCATTACTCCGAGCACAAGATCCCTGCGCTCTGGGCGATCCACAAGGTGCACCACTCGGCGGAGGTGCTGACACCCTTGACCCGTTACCGCGAGCACTTCCTTGAGGCGCCGCTGTACGCCTTCGGTGCCGCGCTGAGCTTCGGTTTCGCGACCGGCGTCTTCTCCTGGCTCTTCGCGGATAGCATCACGCAGGCGACGCTGTTCAACATCGGATTTTTCTCGCTGATGTTCGGGTTGACTGGCTCGTTCCGTCACCACCACGTGGCGTTCCACTACCCGCGCTGGCTCGCGAAGTGGCTGCACAGCCCCGTCATGCATCACATCCACCATAGCTATCTGACGCAGCATTGGGACAAAAATTTCGCGGCGGTCACCAGCATCTTCGATCGGCTGTTCGGTACGTTGTACATACCGGTGAAGGACGAGCACACGCCGTGGGGCCTCGGCCCGGCGACCCAGGATCAGTACCGGAGCTTCCGGCAGAATGTCACGGGGCCGTTCCGCGACTGGTATGAAATGGTGGCGACGCCGCGGGTCACGCGACCGGATTAGTGCCCTGCTGGGCGTGGTCTAAAGCAGGTCCCGCAGTCGGTACCACAGCATCGCGAGCACGAGGGCTGGGCGGCGCAGCGCTTGGCCGCCGGGGAAGTCGCGGTGCGGGATGCGGGCGAAGAGATCGAAGCGTTCGCTTGTGCCAGCGATGGTCTCGGCGAGGAGTTTTCCGGCGATGCCGGTGAGCGCGATGCCGTGACCGGAGAACCCCTGCAAAAAATAGACGTCGGAGTCGAGGCGCCCGAAATGCGGCGCGCGGTTCAGCGTGATGTCCACATAGCCGCCCCAGGCGTGGTCGATGTCGACATCGGCGAGCTGGGGGAACACCCCGAGCATGCGCGCCCGCGTGGCGCGGCGCGTGCCGAGCGGATCGAGCCCGGAGTAGCTCACGCGCCCGCCGAACAGCAACCGATGATCGGCTGAGCGGCGGAAGTAATCGATCACCCAGTTGACGTCGGTGACCGCCGCATCGTTGCGGATCAGCGCGGCGGCACGCTCGGCGCCGAGCGGCTGCGTGGCGACGATGTAGGTGCCGACGCCCATGATCTTGCGGGTGAGGGCGGGTGCAAGCGGGCCGAGCCAGGCGTTGCCGCAGAGCGCGATGGAACGGCAGCGCACGCGCCCGGCAGCGGTGGTGACCTCGAGAGCGCCCGAGCGGCGTCCATAAGAGAGGGCGCGGCTGTCCTCGAAGATCCGCACATCCGCTCGCTCGGCCGCGACCGCGAGGCCTTGCGTGTACTTGAGCGGATGCAAGTGACCGCCCAGGCTGTCATAGGTGCCGGCGATGTAGCGCGCCGAGGCCACGGTCGCACTGAGCTCCTCGCGCTCGACCATGCGGATGCTGTCGTAGCCATGCTCCCCATGCAGGGTCGCGACCTCCTCGCGCAGCTCGCGTTCCTGTCGCGGCTTGATCGCGACATGCATCTGCCCTTCGCGCAGGTCGCAGTCGATGGCGTGGCGGGCGATGAGCTCGCGTTGCAGGCGCAGCCCTTCGACGGAGATGTCCCAGATGCGTTGTGCGTCGGCGGCGCCGACCAAAGACTGCAGTTTGTGCTGCCCACAGGCGATGCCCGGGATCGCTTGCGCGCCGCTGCGTCCCGAAGCGCCCCAGCCGACGCGGTGCGCCTCGAGCAGTGCCACGCGGTAGCCGCGTTCAGCCAGGTGTAGCGCAGTGGAGCAACCTGCGATACCGCCACCGATGACGCAGACATCGGCCTCGACATCGCCTTCCAGCGCGGGACGCTGCGGCTGCGTCGGCGTCGAGGCGGCATACCAGGAATCGATGTGCGAGCTCAGATCGCCCCCATGTACCACTCGATCTCGAGCGGCGTGACGTAGGAGTTGAAGTCGTCGAGTTCGGCCTGCTTCACCGTCGCGTAGAGATCGCAGAACGGCCGACCGAGATAGGACGCGGCGAACTCGCTCGCGCGGAAGCGTTCGATGGCGGTCGCCCAGTGTGAGGGCAGGGGGGTGCCGCTTTCGCGGTAGGCGTTGCCGCGCACCGGCGGCGGCGGCTCGAGTCCTTGGGAGATCCCGAAGTGGATGCCCGCGAGCAACCACGCCGTCACGAGGTAGGGGTTGGCGTCGGCGCCCGCAAGCCGGTGCTCGATGCGGCGGTTCGCGGGGTCGCTGGGCGGCAGTCGCACCGCCGATCCGCGGTTGTTGACCGACCACGAGGGTGTCATCGGTACATAGGCCTCGGGACGGAAGCGGCGGTAAGAGTTGGGGCCGGGCGCGCAGATCGCCGTACCCTCACCCAAGGTCGCGAGCACGCCGCCGATGGCGTGGCGCAGTTCGCTGCTCTCGATGCGGACGCCGTCCTGCGCGCTGCCGTCATCGGCAAGCCCCTCCGCGGGTCCGAACCCTACCGGCTCTGGGCATTCGAAGAGGTTGCGGCCGGAAGCATCGAGCACGCTCGCGTGCACATGCAGCCCCGACCCCGCCATGTCCCGATAGGGCTTGGCCAGGAAGGTCGCATCCCAACCGTATTCGCGCGCCACGCTGCGCACCACGCGCTTGAAGCGCAGGGCCTCGTCGCAGGCGCGCAGCGCATCGGCGCGGTGCGCGAGGTTCACCTCGAACTGGCCGGGGCCGTACTCGGCGAGCGCGGTCGTCGAGGGGATGCCTTGGGCGCGGCAGACCGTATCGATGCGCGCGAGCACCGCGGAGTACTCATCGAGGTCGGTCATCGCGTTGATCTGGGTGCGGAACTCGCGACGCCCGGTCCGCGGCAGCGGCGGCGGCTGGGGTTGTCCTGCGGCGGTGCGTGCGCGGTCGATGAAGTAGAACTCGTACTCGATCGCGACCACTGGGGTGAGGTTGAGCCGGTGGAACCGATCGAGCACTTTGACGAGTACGTGACGCGGATCACCGAAGAAAGGTCGTCCGTCGGGCTCGTACATCGAGACCTGCAGCTGCGCCACGCCGTCGGCTTGCCAAGGAACGGGCACCAGAGTGTCCGGCAGCGCGCGACACGGTCGGTCGGCATCGCCTTCGTCGAAACCGAGGCCGCTGGCTTGAACGGTGCCACCCAGCACATCGAGGGCGAACATGGAGCCCGGCAGCATCATTCCCGAACGGTAGACCCCCTCGATGCTCCCGCGATCGATCCGCTTGCCGCGTTCGACCGTGTTCAGATCGTTCAGGAAGACATCGAAGAAGCGGGTATCCGGATGCCGCTCGAGAAAGGCGGCGAGTTCCGGAAGATCTTTGCTGCTCATGCGGGGCCTGCGGGTGCGGGAGGGGCCCGCCGATGCGTCAGGATACGGTGACGGTGCTGCGACGGCAATAGAGACGATAGGGCAATACAGCCATTAAAATCATAGTGTTATAGTCTTTTCCTCGACCAATCGACTGGTCGGAAGGTGTTCGGGTATGTTCTAATATTGGTTGGCGGATATTTTGTCCGCCTTGTTTGGTGTCCCATGTCCGCGCGCCCCATCATAGGCATCCCAGCTGACCGTCGCATGATCGGTCCTCACCCCTTCCATATGGTGGGGGAGAAATACGCTGACGCGATCACGCGCGCGGCGGGGGGTCTGCCGCTGCTGATCCCGGTCCTGCCTGATCGCTTGGCTGAGGCGGATCTGCTCGATTCCCTCGATGGCCTCCTGTTCCCGGGAAGCCCGTCCAATATCGAACCGCATCATTACGACGAGGGACCGAGCCGCGCCGGGACTTTGCATGATCCCGAGCGCGATGCGACCACGCTGCCCTTGGTGCGCGCTGCGCTCGCGAGCGGGGTGCCGCTGCTCGGCGTCTGTCGGGGTTTCCAAGAGATCAATGTCGCCCTCGGCGGCAGCCTCTGGCAGCACGTCGAGGAAGAGCCCGGGATGCTCGACCATCGCGAGGACAAGGCCGCATCCTTGGTCGTGCAATACGGCGCTGCCCACGATATCGAACTAGAGCCAGGTGGTGTGCTGCGGGGGCTCGCCGGCGGTGCCGCGCGGGTCGCAGTGAATTCCTTGCACAGCCAAGGTGTCAAACGGCTCGCACCGGGGCTACGGGTCGAGGCGCGTGCACCGGATGGGCTCATTGAAGCTTTCGCGCCCGAGTCTGCCCAAACCTTTGCGCTCGCCGTGCAGTGGCACCCCGAGTGGCAGGTGATGAGCAATGATTTTTCCCGCGCCGTTTTCGCCGCTTTCGGTGACGCGGCGCGGCAACGCGCCACCCGCCGGGCGGCGCGAAATCGAGGTTGAAGCCATGTCAGATCAGATCGCACAATTTTTCCGCGAACATAACATCCAAGAAGTGGAGGCCATCGTCCCGGACATGGCCGGCATCGCGCGTGGCAAGGTGATGCCCGCCCAGAAGTTCCAGGGCGACCAGGGCATGCGTCTGCCGGAGAGCATCTTCCTGCAGACCGTGACCGGCGATTATCCCCACGACACCTCCACGGCGATGAGCCCCGCCGAGATCGACATCATCCTCAAGCCCGACCCGCGCACGGTGCGGCGGGTGCCGTGGGCGCCTGAGCCTACTGCGCAGGTGATCCACGACTGCTTCTACGCCGACGGCAGGAGCGTGCGGATGGCGCCGCGCCAGGTGTTGCGGCATGTGCTCGATCTCTATGCGCAGAAGGGCTGGGATCCAGTCGTCGCACCCGAACTCGAGTTCTACCTGGTCGAGCCCAACATTGACGCGGACTATCCGCTCAAGCCGCCGATCGGCCGCTCGGGCCGTGCCGAACCCGGTCGCCAGTCCTACAGCATCGCAGCCGTCAATGAATTCGACCCGCTGTTCGACGATGTCTACCAGTTCTGCGAGGACCAGGATATCGCGATCGACACGCTGATCCACGAGGATGGTCCGGCGCAGATGGAGATCAACCTCCTGCATGGCAATGCGCTCGATCTCGCGGATCAAGCCTTCATGTTCAAGCGCACGGCACGAGAGGCGGCGCTGCGCCACAAGATCTATGCGACCTTCATGGCCAAGCCGCACGCCAAGGAACCCGGCAGTGCTATGCATATCCACCAGAGCATCGTCGATCGACAGACCCGACAGAACATCTTCTCGACCCAGGACGGCGGGCCATCGTCGCTCTTTTTCTCGCATATCGCGGGTCTTCAGCGTTACTTGCCGGCGGCCATGGCGCTGCTCGCACCCAACGTGAATTCCTACCGCCGCATCAGCCGTTTCCAGGTCGCGCCGATCAACGTCCAGTGGGGTTACGACAACCGCACGGCAGGCTTGCGGGTGCCGATGTCGGGGCCGGAGGACAGGCGTGTCGAGAACCGGTTGGCCGGTGCCGATGCCAATCCCTACCTCGCGAGCGCTGCCTCGCTCGCCTGCGGGTATCTCGGCATGATCCAAGGGTTGTCCCCCACCGAGCCGATCAGCGGCAGCGCCCATGACCTGCCGTTCTCCCTGCCGCGCAACATCGACGAGGCGATCCGTCTGCTGCGCGAATGCGATCCGCTCATCGAGATCTTCAGCGAGTCCTTCGTCTCGGCCTTCTCACTGGTCAAGGAAGCCGAGCACGAAGTCTACTTGCAGGTGATCAGTTCCTGGGAGCGTGAGCACCTGCTGCTGAATGTCTGAGGGTCGCTGTATGTCCGACACCCACGATACGGTCGCATGGCAGTCGCTCGACGCGGCGCACTACCTGCATCCGTTCACCGACCATCGGGCGCTTGCCGCGCGCGGTACGCGCGTGATCACCCGCGCCGAGGGGGTATGGCTGCATGACTCCGAAGGCCATCGCATCCTCGATGGGATGTCCGGTTTGTGGTGCGTCGCCCTCGGCTACGGGCGCCGCGAACTCGCCGAGGCGGCCCATCGACAGATGCTCGAACTGCCTTACTACAACAGCTTCTTCCAATGCGCCAATCCGCCGGCGATCGAGCTGGCGGCGCGGCTCGCCCGTCTGACGCCGCCGCAGTTCAACCATGCGTTCTTCACGAGCTCTGGCAGCGAGGCCAACGACACCCTGGTGCGCATGGTGCGGCGTTACTGGACGTTGCGCGGTGAGCCGCAGCGTCAGGTGATCATCAGCCGTTGGAACGGCTACCACGGCAGCACCATAGCCGGTGCCTCGCTCGGCGGCATGAAGGCGATGCACTCGCAGGGCGGCTTGCCCATCCCCGGCATCGTGCACATTGGCCAGCCATACTGGTTCGAATGCGGCGGAGACCTCGATCCCGACGAGTTCGGTCTGCAGGCGGCGCGTGAACTCGAGGCCAAGATCCTCGAGGTCGGCCCGGACAAGGTCGCGGCCTTCATCGCTGAACCGGTGCAGGGCGCCGGCGGGGTGATCATCCCGCCGCGCACCTATTGGCCCGAGATCCAGCGCATCGTCGACCGCTACGGCATCCTGTTCGCCTCGGACGAGGTCATCTGCGGGTTCGGTCGCACCGGTCGCTGGTTCGGCTGCGAGCACTTTGGCACGCGCCCGGACTTCATGACCCTCGCCAAGGCCATCACCTCGGGTTACCAGCCGCTCGGCGCGCTCATGGTCGCCGACCGGGTGGCGCAGGTCCTGGTGGGCGAGGGTGGCGAGTTCTTCCACGGCTACACCTATTCCGGGCATCCGGTGGCGAGCGCGGTCGCCCTCGCGAACCTTGATATCCTCGAGCGTGAGGGGATCGTCGATCGCGTCCGTGATGAGCTCGCGCCTTATTGGGCGGCCCGTTGGAGCGAACTCGGCGCCCACCCGCTGGTCGGGGAAGCGCGTAGCCTCGGTCTCTTTGGCGCCCTCGAACTGGTCCCCGGTAAGCCCTCGCGGGCGTTCTTCCCGGAGCGTGGCACGGTCGGGACCCGGGCCCGTGACCTTGCCATGAAGAACGGTCTCGTCATGCGGGCGGTTTGGGACACCTTGATCGCCGCGCCGCCCTTGGTCATCACTCGGGCAGAGATTGACGAGCTCGTGTCCAAAGCGGTGCAGACGCTCGACCAGTTGCACCACGAACTGCGCCGCGATGGCTTAGTCTGACGCCCAGTTGCAGGGATGCCTTCCGCGCGGTGCCGCGCTGCGTTATAAAAGGAGGCGCGCCAGCCGGCGCGAGCCCAGCCATCCTTGAGGGAGTTTCCGCAAGCATGAACACCATCGCCCGTACGGGCCTGACGGCCTTGTCCATGACCCTGCTGCTTGCTGCCTGCGGCAGCAAGCCCGATGCATCCACCGGGGCCGCTGCACCGGTCGCCGAGGACAAGGTCCTCAACGTCTACAACTGGTCGGACTACATCGAGGCCAGCGTGATCGCAGACTTCACCAAAGAGACCGGCATCAAGGTCCAGTACGACGTCTTCGATTCGAACGAGATGCTCGAGACCAAGCTGCTCGCCGGCAATACCGGCTATGACATCGTGGTGCCGTCGGCCTCGTTCCTCTATCGTCAATTGCAGGCGGGCGTCCATCAGAAGCTCGACAAGTCGCAGCTGCCGAACCTCACGAACCTCGATCCCGACATCGCCAAGCGCATCGAGGCGTTCGATCCCGGAGCCGACCACTCCGTCAATTATATGTGGGGCACCTCCGGTGTCGGCTACAACGTCAAGAAGATCGCCGAGCGCATGAAGGATGCTCCGGTGGGCAGCTTCGCGATGTTCTACGATCCGAAGGTGGTCTCGAAGTTCGCCGATTGCGGCGTGAGCATCCTCGATGCGCCGAGCGAGGTCATCGGTACGGTCCTCATCTACCTCGGCAAGGATGCCAACAGCGAGAAGCCCGAAGATCTCGCCGCTGCGGAGGCCGTGATGAAGGCGGTGCGTCCGTACATCAGGAATTTCCACTCCTCGGCCTATATCGAGCAGCTCGCCAACGGCGAGATCTGCCTTGCGCTCGGTTGGTCGGGTGATGTGCTGCAAGCCAAGGCCCGTGCCGAGGAGGCGGCCAACGGCGTCGAGATCAACTACAACATCCCGAAGGAAGGCGCGGTGATGTTCTTCGATCAGATGGCGATCCCCAAGGATGCCAAGCATCCGAAGAACGCCCACCTCTTCATCAACTATCTGCTGCGCCCGGAGATCGCTGCGCGGAACAGTAACTACATCGTTTTCGCGAACGCCAACAAGGCGGCGACGCCGATGGTGGGCGCAGAGATCACCAGCAACCCGAACGTCTATCCGCCCGTCGACCTGATGGCGAAGCTCGTACCGGACATGCCGGAGTCGGCCGAGTTCTCGCGCGCGCTCAATCGATCTTGGACGACCGTCAAGACCGGGAAGTGATCTCTTCCTGAGGCAAAGCGGCCACCTTCGGGTGGCCGTTTCGCTTCGGGGTCCTGCAGCGACCGAGGTCCGTCATGGCCGAAAAGATCATAGATCGCTCCAACGAATACATCCGCATCGAGGGCGTGACCAAGCGCTTCGGCGAGTTCGTCGCTGTCGACAACGTCTCGCTCAATGTCTACAAAGGCGAGATTTTCTGTCTGCTCGGCGGTTCGGGATGCGGCAAGACAACGCTCTTACGCATGTTGGCGGGGTTCGAGACGCCGACCTCCGGTCGCATCCTCATCGACGGCCAGGATATGGCGGACATCCCGCCCTACGCGCGGCCGGTGAACATGATGTTCCAGTCGTACGCGCTGTTCCCGCACATGACCGTCGCGGCGAACGTCGCCTTCGGCCTCGAACAGGAAGGCCTCGCGCGCGCCGAGATCGACCGTCGCGTCGGCGAGATGCTCGACATCGTCAAGTTGGGCGACTTCGGTCGGCGCAAGCCGCACCAGCTCTCCGGCGGGCAGCGTCAGCGGGTCGCGCTCGCCCGTGCGCTCGTGAAGCGTCCGAAGTTGCTGCTGCTCGATGAGCCCCTCGGCGCCTTGGATCGGAAGCTGCGTGAGCATACGCAGTTCGAGTTGATCAACCTGCAGGAGCAGCTCGGCGTCACCTTCGTCGTGGTCACCCACGACCAGGAAGAAGCGATGACGCTGGCATCCCGCATCGGCGTCATGAACAAGGGCCAGATCGTCCAGGTCGGGACGCCGACCGAGATCTACGAGTTCCCGAGTTCCCGCTTCGTCGCCGACTTCATCGGCTCGGTCAACATGTTCGACGGCCAACTGGTCGAAGACGAGCCGGGACATGTACGCATCCGTTGTCCCGAACTGGAGGCGGCGGTCTATGTCAGCCACGGCATCAGCGCCGCGCCCGACGCCCAGGTTTCGGTCGCCATCCGTCCCGAGAAGATCGAGATGACCCGGACGGCGCCCGAGGGCAGCGAGAACCGGGCGCGCGGGGTGGTTAAAGAGATCGCCTACATGGGTGATATGTCGGTCTACCTCGTCCGCCTCGACTCGGGGCGCATGGTGCGCGTCACCATCCCGAACATCGAGCGCCACGACGAGCGCATCGTCTGGGAGGAGACCGTGCACCTCAACTGGCATCCGTCGAGTCCTGTAGTGCTCTCCCAATAGCCATGATGCCGAACACCGGCAAACGCGTCCCTCAAGGCCTCGCGGACGACCGTCTGGGGCTGTGGGAGGCACTGCTGCAGCAGTTCGGGCTGCAGCGTTTGTCGCAGTACGTGCGTCAGCACTGGTCAGGCCAGCGCTTGGTGGTGGCCGTGCCGTGGCTGTGGCTGTTCCTGTTCTTCGTCATCCCTTTCCTCATCGTCTTCAAGATCTCGTTCTCGGAGATCCGGCTTGCGATGCCGCCCTACGCGCCGCTCTTTGAGTGGCTGGAGGAGGGCAAGCGGCTGGTCACGACGCTCAACCTCGGCAACTACGCGTTCGTCCTGAGCGACAACCTCTACATCAGCACCTTCGCCTATTCATTAAAAGTAGCGGCGGTGTCGACGCTGCTCTGCCTCTTAATCGGCTACCCGATGGCCTACGCGATCGCCCGCTCGACACCGACCGCGCGCAGCCTGTTCCTGATGCTGATCATCCTGCCGTTCTGGACCTCTTTCCTGTTGCGTGTGTACGCTTGGGTAGGGCTCCTCAAGACCGACGGCGTGATCAACAACATCCTGCGCGCGGTCGGGCTCATCGATGCGCCGCTGACCCTGCTCTACACGGACTTCGCCGTCTATATCGGCATCGTCTATTCCTACCTACCCTTCATGATCCTGCCGCTCTACGCGAACCTCGAGAAGCACGATCTGACGTTGCTCGAAGCGGCAGCGGATCTCGGCGCGCGTCCGTTCAAGGCGTTCCTGCGTGTCACGCTGCCCCTGTCGGTGCCCGGCATCGTCGCCGGCTGCTTGCTGGTGTTCATCCCTGCGGTGGGGGAGTTCGTCATCCCCTCGCTGCTCGGGCGAGCCGATCAGCTGATGGTCGGTCGTATCCTCTCCGATGAGTTCTTCGCCAACCGCGATTGGCCGGTCGCGAGCGCGGTCGCCATCGTCATGCTGCTGGCGTTGTTGGTGCCGATCATGCTGTTCCAGCGCTATCAGCGCCGCGAGCTCGAGGCCGCCAAGCGATGAGGACGAACCGATGAGGACCAAGCGATGAAGACGCGTGGCTGGTTCCGTAACGGCGCGTTGGCGTTCGGTCTTGCGTTCCTCTACATCCCCATCCTCTCGATGATCGTGTTCTCCTTCAACAATTCCAGGCTGGTCACGGTCTGGGATGCGGCCAACTCACCGACGCTCGCCTGGTACCGCAAGCTGTTCGCGAACGGACAGATCCTCGACGCCGCGCTGCTGTCGCTGCAGATCGCTGCCGTGACCGCGACCGTCGCCGTCATCCTCGGTACGCTCGCGGGGCTCGCGCTGGTGCGCTTTGGGCCGTTCCGGGGGCGCGCGATGCTCGCCACCATGACCACTGCACCGCTCGTGATGCCTGAAGTGATCACCGGTCTCTCGTTGCTGTTGCTGTTCGTCGCGCTCGAACAGCTGACCGGCTGGCCGGCAGGGCGGGGTGTCGCCACCATCACCATCGCGCACATTACTTTCGCTATGGCCTACGTCACCGTGGTCGTCCAGTCGCGGCTCGTGGGGTTCGATGATTCCCTCGAGGAAGCGGCGCTCGATCTCGGCGCCAAGCCTGCCAAGGTGTTCTTCCGGATCACGCTGCCCCTGATCGCACCCGCGCTGGTGTCCGGATGGCTGTTGGCCTTTACGCTCTCTTGGGACGATGTCGTGATCTCGCAGTTCGTGTCGGGGCCGAGCTCCACCACGCTGCCCATGGTGATCTTCTCCAAGGCCCGCCTGGGCGTGAGTCCGGACATCAAC
>CAMAQZ010000024.1 GCA_945860725.1 Klebsiella pneumoniae
TTCCTCGAGCACATGGTGTTCAACGGCAGCCAGAACATCCCGGAAGGCGAGATGGTGAAGCTGCTCGAGCGGCTTGGGCTCGCCTTCGGTCCCGATACGAATGCGTACACCAGCTTCCTGGAGACGGTCTACCAGCTGGACCTGCCGGACACCCGCGACGAGTTGGTCGACAAGTCGCTGATGCTGATGCGCGAGACGGCGGACCGTTTGCTGCTCTCGCCTGCGGCGATCGACCGCGAGCGCGGTGTGATCCTCTCCGAGAAGCGTACCCGTGATTCGCCGCAGTTCCGCGCGCTGGTGGCCCGCTTGAACTTCCTTTACCCGGACAGTCTGATCAGTCAGCGCTTGCCGATCGGCACCGAGGAGGTCATCGAGCGCGCGCCGCGCGAGCGTTTCCTTGCGCTCTACGAGGGGTGGTACCGCCCTGACAACGCGCTGCTGGTGGTGGTGGGCGACCTTGATCCCATGGCGATCGAGCAGAAGATCCGCGTCCAGTTCGGCGATTGGCAGCGTTCAGCGACGCCGATCGCCCAGCCAGCGCTCGGCAAGGTCACGCCGTCCAAGCTCGCCGCGGGCTATTTCCAGGATCCGTCGCTGCCCACGGTCATCAGCTTCGGGCCGCAGCGGCCCTATGTATTGACCCCGGACACGGCGGCCGACCGCCACCTGAACCTGGTGCGCGATCTCGGCTTCTCGATGTTGTCGCGCCGCTTCGACACTCTGACCCGCAAGCCGGGCACGGTGCTGATCAATGGTGGCGCCGGCTACTCGGGATCTTTTGATATCGCTGAGGGTCCCGCCGTCAGCGTGGTCTCCAAGCCCGAGAACTGGCAGGCGGCGCTCGCCGTCGGTGAGCAGGAGTTGCGCCGCGCACTGCAGTACGGTTTCAGCGACGCGGAGCTGCAGGAGCAGTTGAGCAATCTGCGCACCGCCTACCGCAACGCCGCCGAGGGCGCCGCGACGCGCCGCACCCGCAACCTCGCCAACGCCTTGGTGGGGGATTTCGATGGCCGCACGGTGTTCACCACGCCCGTCGAGGACCTACGTCTTTTCGATGCGGCCGCAGCCGGCGTCACGCGGGCCGAGGTCGAAGCGGCGTTTGCTGCCGCTTGGGGCGAGGACCCGCCGCGCATCTTCATGTCGAGTGCCGCCACGCTCGGCAAGCCCGAGGCCGAGATCCTCGCCGCCTACGGCGCGAGCCGCGCGGTTGCGGTGACCGCGCCCGAAGTGGCGCGTACGGCCGCTTTCGCTTACGCGGATCCGGGCGCGCTCGGACAGATCGTCGCGCGCACCGAGGTCGCCGACCTCGGTGTGACGCAGGTCAAGTTCGCCAACGGCGTGCTGCTGAACTTCAAGCCCACGCCCTACCAAAAGGATCGCGTGTCGGTGCAGGTGCGCTTCGGCGACGGACAGCGCGCGATGCCGAAGGACCAACCGGGGCTCGAACTCTGGATCGACAACGCCTTTGGCAACGCAGGCCTCGGCAAGCACTCGGTGGACGAGCTGCAGCGCATCCTCGCTGGGCGCAACTGGTCGCTCGGCGTCAGCGTCGACGAGGACGCGTATCTGATGGGATCGACGGTGCCGCCTGCCGATCTCGACCTGCAGTTGCAGCTGTTCACCGCGCAGTTGACGGACCCCGGTTATCGTCCGGAGGCCTTCGAGCAGTTCCGCGAACTCGTCGGCGTGTGGCGCAAGACCGTCGAGGCGACGCCGCAGGGCGTGCTGTCGCGCGACCTTGCGCGATTGCTGCGCGACGGCGATCCGCGCTTCGGCGTCCCCACGCTGGAGGAACTGCAGGCCCGTAAACCGGAGGAGATCCGTGCGGTGCTCGCGTCAGCGATGCGTGAGGGCGCGATGGAGGTCGCGATCGTCGGCGATGTCGATGTCGACCGTGCGATCGCCGCCGTGGCGGCCACGCTCGGCACGCTGCCGCTGCGCCGCGGGGACTTCGACCGCAGCCGTGGCGTTTCGCCGATGCGATTCCCCGCCGCCCCCACGGCGCCCGTGGTGCTGCGCCACAGCGCTGAGGCCGACAAGGCCGTGCTCGCGGTCGCCTGGCCTGCGGGGGACAGCTTTGATCGACGCCGTTCACGCGTGCAGTTTTTGGTCGGTGAAGTGCTGCAGATCAAAATGACCGACGAGCTGCGCGAGAAACTCGGCGCGACCTACTCGCCGGGCATCGCGGTCGACGCCTCGGATCTCTACCGCGGCTATGGCACGATCTACACGAGCCTCGATGTGAAGCCTGTCGAGATGGATGCGGCGAACGCCGCGATCGATCGCGTGGCTGCGCAGATGCGCGCCGGGAGCATCAGCGCTGATGAGTTCGAGCGCGCACGCAAGCCCGTGGTGGAGGGGCTCAAGTCGCGCTTCGAGAACAATGGCTTCTGGTTGGAAGCGATCTCGCAGTCGCAGTCGCGCGCGGATTGGCTCGAGTGGACGCGCACGCTGCGCGCCGATTTCGAGTCGATCATGCTCGATGAGGTAAAAGGCGCGGCAGGTGGGCTCTTCGACCCCGCGAGGGCGCTGCGGATACGGGTGGTGGCCGAGGGGGCCGCGAAGGCGCCATAAGGCGTCGATCGGCCAACTTTCTCCACCAGACGGTCGTTCAACCCTTAACAGACAGCCACGATGCGGTCATTTGTCCGGTTTTTAGACGGTAATCCGTTACTTTCGGCAGGTAGTACCCTTATTGCGTCGCGATTACAGTGTGACGGTAATCACGGCGTTTCTGGGGGCATACCGCCTACGATGCCTGTTGATCGGAGGGGCGTTATGCGTGCAATAGCTTTGGTGGCGACACTATTTGCTCTGGCGTATCTGTTCTACGCCGCCGTCAACCTGCTCGGGCAGGCGTTAGTGTTTGCCTGAACCTGGGGTCCGCCTCCCAGTCAATACTCAGACCTTGGCTCGCCCAGATTTTCGTCTGGACGAGCCCACGCTCACGGCGTCGGTCTGGCCTTGTAGGAAAACTTTTGGCCGGCGAGCGCCGCCTCGTACATGAGGCCGCCCTTTGCGATCGTGAACACCGCCATCCCGCGGTAGTACTCGCCTGAAGTCGTGGCGTCTTTCTTGCCGCCGCTGACGCCTGCCGTAGCGCCCGTAGTGCTCGCGCTCGCACTTGCGGCTGCGGTGATCGCCACCGCACTCACCCCCGCCCCGAAACCGAATTGGCCGGAGCGGAACTCGCGGAAGGCGCGCTCATCCTCGAAGAACACGATCTGGCTGAAGGTCTGCCCGCCTGCCTGGAAGCCGATGCTGAGTTGCGTGAGCGTGGTGTCAGCGACATGGCGTCCTTGCACATAGACGCGACCCGTACCGCGCGCGCCGCCGATCCCGAGCGCGCCCTTACCGATGGTCGGGAATACGGCATACCCATGGGCTTTGTCGAAGAAAGTCCCGCTCTGGCCCGCGTTCTTGAAAAGCTGCACCGTGTCGGTGTAGTCGTCGGCTCGGGCAGCCGATGGCATCGTGGCGAGGCCAGCCAAGGCGACAGTGGCCGCGAGAGCGGGCAGTAAAGCGCGGAGAGGTCTGATCATGCGGGGAGCTCCATGGTTCGGGTGCGGGGATGCTAGCGCGTTTGCGCAGCGGGTTACACTGGACCGACTCTTTGACCGCACCCCGCGTGCGCAGGTTCCCCGACATGACTGAACCCGGCGTCTTGCAGGAAGTTTCGCCCAGTTCCACGGTGCGTCTCCCGCCCGATTTTCCGGCTTCGCCGTCCCTGTCAACGGCGTCAGTGCTCGAACTCGCCGCGCTCGCTGGCATTCCGGTCGATGACGAGGCGATGGCCCTGCGCATCGCAGTCGGAGCGGGTGCCGCCGTGACGGCGGTCGCCGCCGCGCGTGCGGCGCTGCAGGCGGCCGGTGCGTTGGATGACGCGCTGCTTGGCGGGGAGGCGGCCGACCATCTCGCGCTGCTCGAGTCGCTGGCCGGGGACGGCGCGCGGTGAGTATCCCGGCGGTGAGCATCCCGGCGGTGGTCGACCCTTGTGACCTCAGTCTGATCGAGGCGGCAGCCCGCCTACGAGAGGGGCGGTTGACGAGCACGGCGCTCACCGAGTCGGTGCTGGTCCGCGCTGCTTGGGCGCAGGCGCGGACGAACTGCTTCCTGCGTCTTGACGCCGATGCTGCGCGCCGTGCTGCAGCGCTCGCTGACGAGCGTCTCGCCGCCGCCCGCGCCGCGGGTGTCGACCTTGCAGCCTCCTTGCCTTTGCTCGGTGTACCGCTCGCACACAAGGACATGTTCGTCGGTACCGGGTCGTCCGCCGGCGCTGCCGGCGGTCTGCTACCGTCCTGCGGCTCGCGGGTGCGCGAGGTGGTCGCCTTGCTTGCTGCGGCGCGGCACGGCGCCGGTGTCGTTGCACACCCTGCAGCGGCCACGGTGCTCGCGCGTCTCGAGGCGGCAGGGGCACAGTCCATCGGCGCACTCAATATGGCGGAGTTCGCGCTCGGTGCCACCGGGCACAACGCCGCCTTCGGCGATTGCCGTAACGCCTGGCAGCCCGAGTTCGTCGCCGGCGGATCCTCCAGCGGCAGCGGTGCTGCCGTGGCCTGCGGCGCGACAGCGCTGAGCATCGGCTCCGACACCGGCGGCTCGGTGCGTATACCCGCTGCAGCGAACGGTGTGCTCGGCCTCAAGCCCACCTACGGCCTGCTACCGCGCACCGGCAGCATGCAGCTCTCGCCCTCGATCGATACGCTCGGACCTATCGCACACTCCGTTGCCGACCTCGCGGCCGTGTTGCAGATCATCGCAGGGTCTGATGGCGGCGATGCGCTCGCCTCACGTCGTGTTCCGCCCGACTATGCCGCCTCGCTCGAGCGCGGCATCGAGGGTCTGCGCATCGGCGTGCCGCGCAACCATTTCTTCGATGTCGCGACGCCCGAGGTGCGTGCGGCGATGGAGCGCTGCCTTGCTGCGCTCGAAGGCGCCGGCGCGCGCATCGTCGAGGTGACGGTACCGGATGCCGCGCCGCTCGCCGAGCTCAGCCGAGCGGTGGTCTACTTCGAGGCGACGGCGCTGCATGCGCCGCAGCTCCGTGCCGAGGCCGAACGCTACACGCCGCAGGTGCGCCTGCGCGCCAGCACCGGCCTCGCCATCCCCGGCACCGTCTATCTCGAGGCGCTGCGACTGCGCCTGCCGCTGCTCGGACGGTTCGTGCGCGAGGTGTTCGACCGCTGCGATGTGCTGCACACGCCGACGCTGCCGATCCCGGTTCCGCGTCGCGATGAGACCGATGTCGGCGCCGGCAGCGGGCTGTGGGAGATTCTCGCCAAGCTCGTACATTGCACCGCGCCGTTCAATTATCTCGGTCTGCCCGCCATCGCCGTACCGGCGGGGCTCGATGCGCGCGGCCTGCCGCTCAGTGCGCAGTTCGTGGCCCGTCCGTTCGCAGAGGCGACGCTCTTGAGGGTGGCCGCCGTGCAACAGCGGTTGCTGCCGATGCCCCGCGCGTCGGGAACCCAATATGCAAGCTGATGATTTTCCCGTACCGATGCGTGATGCGGCGCGACAGGTGTTCGCCTGCAGCCCGTTCGTGGCCGAAGCCTTCGCGCGCGATCCGGCGCTTTGGCCCGACCTCGAGCGCCGTGCTGCCCTCGATCGGTTGCGCGCAGCGGGCGGCGAGGCTTGCTGGCCTGAGGGGCGTGCACCAGAGCCAGGCGCACCCGAACCCGAGTGGCAGTCGTGGCTGCGTCGCTGGCGCCGCCGCGAGATGGTACGCATCGCCTGGCGCGACCTTACGGCTGCCGCCTCGCTCGAGGAGACCCTCGAGGACCTCTCCGCGTTTGCGGACGATGCCGTTGCGCTCGCGCTGCGTGAGGCCTGGACGCTCACCACCGCCCGCTACGGCAGCCCCGCCTACGCGGACGGCGAGCCGATGCCGCTCGTGGTGGTCGGCATGGGCAAGCTCGGCGGTCGCGAGCTCAACTTCTCCTCCGACATCGATCTCGTGTTCCTGTTCCCCGGGCACGGCGAGACGCACGCTGCGGCGCCGGTCAGCCACGAGGAGTTCTTCCTCAGGCTCGGACAGGCGCTGATTCGACTGCTTGCAGCGGTGACGGTCGACGGATTCGTGTTCCGCGTCGATATGCGGCTACGGCCGTTCGGGGATTCCGGGCCGCTCGCCTGCAGCTTCGCCTCCTTCGAGGGCTATCTGCTCCAGCATGGACGCGACTGGGAACGCTACGCCTGGGTGAAGGCGCGCGCGATCACGGGTGCCGAGGCCTATGCAGATCTCTACGCCGAAGCGGTGCGTCCCTTCGTCTATCGCCGCTACCTCGACTTCGGGGTCTTCGACAGCCTGCGCGAGATGAAGGGGCTCATCGAGAAGCAGGTCGCCCGCAAGGATCTCGTCGATCACCTGAAGCTCGGTCCCGGCGGCATCCGTGAGATCGAGTTCATCGTGCAGGCGTTGCAGCTCATACGGGGTGGGCAGGATCGTCGCCTGCAAGGATCGCGGCTGCTCGAGGTACTGCCGCAGCTCGGCCGTCAGAAGCTCCTGCGCCCGCAGGTGGCACAGGATCTCGATGCCGCCTACCGCTATCTGCGTACGATCGAGAATCGCCTGCAGATGCTGCGCGACGCGCAGGTGCATTCGCTGCCGCAGGACGAGATCTCCCGGATCCAGCTCGCGCGTGCGATGGGTGAGCCGGACTGGGCGGCGCTGTGCGTGACCTTGGGTGGGCACCAATCCAAGGTGCAGCGCGCATTCCAGTCCATGGTGTTCAGGCCGACGGACGAGGACGGTGGGCGCAGCGCGGACGAGGCGGCGTCACCGCGCCCGGTGGGCGCTGCCGGCGCTGCCGCGGCGCTCGCGGGGATCTGGGACGATTCTCTGGGTCTCGAAGGGATACGCGACCTGCTGGCGGATCGCCTCGTCGGCCGCGGCAGCGAGTCTGCGGGCGAGATCGCACGGTTGGTGCTCGATCTGCGCGATGGCGCACTTCCGCGGCGACTCGATGCAGCGGGGATGCGGCGCCTGCAGCAACTGCTGCCTTCGTTGCTCGCTGCGCTCGATGCTCGCGACGACGCGCTCGTGATGACGCGGCGCATGCTGCGCGTCATCGAAGCGATCGGCGGGCGCTCGGCCTATTTCGCACTGCTCAATGAAAACCCCGCAGCGCGGGAGCGCTTCATGGCGGTCTGTCGCGGCGGCGATTTTCTGGTCGCACAGCTCGCCGCGCATCCTTTGCTGCTCGATGAGCTGCTCGATGAGCGTTCGCTCATCCAGACGCCTGACCGTGCCGAGCTCGCCGCCGACCTCGAAGACCGCCTTGCGAGAGTGTCGCAGGACGACCCCGAACAGTCGGTCGAGGCCTTGGCCCAGTTCAAGAATGCGGCGGTGTTCCGGGTGGCGATCGCCGAGATCACCGGACGCCTGACCGTGATGCATGTCTCGGATCGTCTGACAGACATCGCCGAGCTCGTCATCGAGCAGGCGTTGCGCCAAGGATGGGCGCAGATGACCGCGCAGTTCGGGGTGCCGACCTGGCGCGAGCGCGAGGATGGGGTGCCGCACGATGTCGAGGTGTGTGCAGTCGGATATGGGAAGTTGGGCGGGATGGAACTCGGCTACGGCTCAGACCTTGACCTCGTTTTTCTCCATGATTCCCACGGGCTGGTGCAAGAGACCCGTGGCGAACGACCGCTCGATAACCAGCTCTTCTTCGTGCGTCTCGCACAACGCATCGTGCACATCCTCACCGTACATTCGCGCGCCGGTCGGCTCTACGAGGTCGACACGCGGCTGCGGCCGAGCGGCAAGGGCGGCATGCTCGTCACCGGGATCGGGGCGTTCGGTGACTACCAGCGCGGCGAGGCTTGGACTTGGGAGCACCAGGCGCTGCTGCACGCGCGGGCGGTGGCCGGCGCGCCGGCCTTGCGGGTGGCCTTCGAATCGCTGCGCATCGACCTGCTCACCCATCATGTACGGCGTGACACGCTGCGCGACGAGGTGACCTCGATGCGCACGCGCATGCGGCGCGAGCTAGACCGCTCAGGCACCGACGGTTTCGACCTCAAGCAGGGTCGCGGTGGTATCGCCGATATCGAGTTCCTCGCACAGTACTGGGCACTGCGCGAGGCGGGACGCCATCCGGCGGTGGCGATGTACGCCGACACCATCCGCCAGCTCGAAACGCTGGCCTCGGGTGATCTGGTGCCGCAGGCGACGGCCGATCGGCTCGCCGACGCTTACCGCCTCTACCGCGCACGCGGCCACCAGCGTGCCTTGCGCGGCGAGGGTGCGGTGATCGACGGCAGTGAGTATCGGGAGGCGCGCGCGGCGGTGGCAGCGATCTGGGACGAGGCATTCGGGAGTCAGGAGGTATAATCACGGCATGAGCGCGCCAAACTTGCTGCAACCGAACGCCCAAAACCATTACGAGGTCTCAGTCGAGGACCTGCCGCTCTCCTGCCCGATGCCGCAGATGTCCCTCTGGAACTCGCACCCCAAGGTCTATCTGTCGATCGAGCAGACCGGCGAGGCCAAGTGTCCGTATTGCGGCGCGGAATACACGCTGCGGCGCTGAGCTTGGTGTTCGAGCCCGGCGTTCGGGCTTCGACCTCAACGGTACGACTGGTAGGACTTCTCTTCGACGAGACGCGAGCCGAGCGTCATATTGATGTTCTTCTTGAAGCGGGCACGCTCGTCGTTCGTCACATACACCGAGCGCGCCAGCTCGATGAACACGGCGTCAAATTCGCCGGCCCGCTCTTTGTCGCGGATACGGTCTTCGATGTCCCAAAGTTCTTCGTTGACCTTCTGCAGGGCAGCCTCGTCGGCGGCGACCGCCGGGACTGCGGCGCCGCTCTCGCGCCATGTCTGCTCGAGGGCGTCGAGCTCGACCCGCACATTACGTAATTTGGTCTCGTCGGTCATGCGGGCCGATTTGATGCGCAGGATGGTGATCTTGTCGAGCAGCTCACCGGGCGAGATCGGCACGAGGAGGTCTTTCATAGGCGGGATGCTAGCAGGGCGTCGAGCCGGTTGCAGGTGTCCTCGACGCTGATCAGCGCCATCACGCCCGGTTCCTCGATCTTGGTGGCCCAGGGCAGACGCTCGGGTGTCGAGCCACGGAACTTCGCAGTGGCCTGCGGGAAGGCGTCGACGCACCATTGTCGCGAGAGGTACGGCCCGCTGCGCGCGGGGTTCGTACAGGCGTAGAGCCCGACCACGGGCGTGCCGACCACGGTGGCCATGTGGGCAGGACCGGTGTCTGGGGCCAAGAGCGCTTGCGCACGCGCGAGCAGCGCGAGCATCTGGGGCAGGGTGTCCTTGCCGACCTGGTCGGTGAGTGGTTCGTGGCAAGCTGCGATGATGGCATCGGCCATGGCGCGTTCCATGGGTCCGGGGCCACCGGCGAGGATGACCTTGAGGCCATGACGGCGCACCGCGTGCGCGGCGACTGCGGCATAGCGCTCAGGCAGCCAGTTGCGACGCTCATGGCTCGAGCAGGCGCTGATCACGAGGGCACGCGTGCCGTCAGGGATTTGGGCGCGCGCATAGTCCAGAGCAGCGTCGGGCAGCGGCAGGTCCCAGGCAAGCACGCGATCGTGCACGCCGCAGGCGTCGGCGAAGCCAAGGAAGCTCTCGAGCACATGCTCGCGTTGCCGCGGTGCGATCTTCGCATCGGTGAAAAGCCACTGCAGTTCACGGGCGCGAGCCCGGTCGAACCCCAGCTTGCGCCGCGCCGGCACCACTGCGGCCACGGCGCTGGCGCGCAGCGAGAGTTGCAGGTGCAGCAGGAGGTCGAAGCGGCGATCGGCGAGGCGCAGGCGCAGCGCGCGCAGTCCAGCAAGCCCGGCACGCTTGTCGACGGTGATAAACTCGACCTCGGGCAGCAAGGGCAGCATCAGGCGTGCCTCGGCCCGGCCGATGAGCCAGGTGAAACGGGTCTGCGGCCACGCGCGCTGCAGCGTGCGTAGCAACGGTACGACATGGCAGGCGTCGCCGATGGCAGACAGCCGCAACAGGCAGACGGTTGCGGGTGGGGTCATGGCAGGGAGGGTTTCGGGCATGTTCGATTGGCGCGTGATGGGTCCCGGTATCCGACGGGAGCAGGACGGTGCGTCGGTCATGCTATACGACCCCTTGAGCGCCGACAATTTGAGCGCCTTCTGGTTCGAGCCGGCATGGTGGGCGGCGCGTGGCGCGATCCGCGGTGCGGCACATGGCCGCGGCACGACGCTCTTTTTCGAGGCCGGCGGCCGGCGATATGCGCTGCGGCACTATCGGCGCGGCGGCCTCATGGCACGCCTGTCCTCGGATCGCTATCTCTTCCGGCGAGAGCGCTCGACCCGGCCGGTACGCGAGTTCTTGTTGCTCATCTACTTGCATGCGCTCGGCCTGCCGGTGTCGGCGCCTGTCGGTGCGAGGGTGGTGCGTGACGGTCTTTTTTATCGTGGCGATCTGATCACCGAGATGATCCCCGACACCCAGACGCTCGCCGAGCGTTTGTCGATGGGCACGCTGCAGGTCGCCGATTGGATCGCAGTCGGGCGGTTGGTTGCGCAGTTCCATCGTAAACACGTGTTCCATGCCGACCTCAACGCCCACAACATCCTGGTGGACGGCGCTCAGCGCTGGTGGCTCATCGATTTCGACCGCGGCGACCTGCGTGAACCCGGTCTTTGGTGCGATGCCAATCTGGTGCGTCTGCGGCGCTCGGTCCTGAAGATCTGCGATGCACTGCCTGCAGGGCGGTTCAACGAAACGCTTTGGACTGCGCTGCTCGCAGGCTATCGGGACGGCAAGATGCGCGCCGATTCCGCTGCCGCCCCTGCGCAGCGATGATGCAGCTCGTCTATCAGTCCGTCGTCTACCTCCTGGCGCCGATCGCTTGTCTTATGCTGCTCTGGCGTGGCCTGAGGGACCGCAGCTATTGGCAGGGCCTCCCCGAGCGCTTCGGTTTTGGCTCGGCGACGGCGGAGCCTGCGATCTGGGTGCACGCGGTGTCGGTGGGGGAGGTGCAGGCGGCGGTCGCGTTGGTGCGATCACTGCAGCGGCGCTACCCGGGCGTGCCGCTCGTGCTGACCACCGTCACGCCGACCGGCAAAGCGCGTGCGCGTGCCGCGTTCGGTGACACCATCGATGTGCGCTACCTGCCCTACGACCTGCCGGGCAGCGTCCGGCGGTTCTTCGACCGCATCCGCCCCCGCGTCGCGGTGATCCTCGAGACCGAGCTCTGGCCTAACTTGTTCCGCACCTGCGGCCGGCGCGGCGTGCCCTTGGTGCTGGCGAGCGCCCGCATCTCGCCGCGCTCCGTGGGTCGTTACCGGCTGTTGGCGAGCCTCTTCCGCGAGACCCTCTCGCACGGCATCGTCATCGCGGCACAGGGTGAGGACGATGCCGTGCGCTTCCGTGCCATCGGCGCCAACCCGGTGAAGACTCATGTGGTGGGCAACATCAAGTTCGATTTCGAGTTGCCGGCGGACATCCTCGAGTGCGGTGCTGCACGGCGCGTGGCCTGCGCCGCCACGGATCGGTTCCTATGGGTCGCGGGCAGCACCCACGAGGGCGAGGAAGACGCTGCGATCGATGCGCAGCGCGCGCTCGAGGCTGCGGGTATCCCAAACCTGCTGGTGTTGGCGCCACGACATCCGCCGCGTTTCGCTGCGGTGGCCTCGTTGCTCGAGGCGCTCGGCCTGCGCCATGTACGACGATCGACCGGTGTCGCGGTGGCTGCCGACACCCAAGTGCTGCTGCTCGACAGCCTTGGCGAACTGGTGGATTGGTATGCGGCGGCCGATGTAGCGTTCGTCGGCGGCAGTCTGGTGCCGGTCGGCGGACACAACCTGCTCGAGCCTGCCGCGCTCGCGCTGCCGTCGTTGACGGGACCGCATGTGTTCAACGCCGAGGAGATCTCCCGAGCGCTCGTGTCGGAGGGCGCAGTGGAGATGGTGGCAGACGCGAGCGGGCTATCTGCTGCGCTGCTCAGGCTGGCGCAGGACCCTGCCGAGCGGCAACGGCGCGGGGCGCTCGGTCAGGCGCTGGTGGTGCGCAACCGCGGAACGCTGCAGCGCCTCGCAGCGCTGATCGAGCCGCTCATCGGACCGGCACGGTCTCCGTCAGCCAACCGTTGACCTCGTCGAGCGCCGTACGGTCGAGCGTACCCGAGGCGAGTCGCAGTTTGAGCACGTTCAGGATGTAGTCGTAGCGGCTGCGGGAGTAGTTGGTCTGCGCCTGTACGAGACTGCGACGCGATTCGAGGACATCCACGGTGGTCCGGGTGCCGACCTCATAACCGGCTTCGGTCGCCTTCAGCGCCGTCTGGCTCGATTCGAGCGCTTGCCGCAGGGCGGCGACGCGCGATATCTCGCTCAACACCCCGAGATAGGCATCACGCGATTGACGCTCGGTCTGTCGCGAGACGCGTGCGAAACGCTCGCGCGCAGCCTGCCACTGGTACTCGCTCTGGCGCACCCGCGACTGCGTACCGCCGCCGGAGAAGATCGGTACCGACAACTGCAGCGAGTAGGTCGTGTCGTCCGTGTCGTTGGTACGCAGACCGGTGTTGCCGCTTGCGAAATCGATGGGGCTTGTCTGGTCGCTGTTGCTGCGGCTGGCGACAAGGTCGACTTCCGGCAGATGCCCACCGAACGCCGAGCGGACGTTGTCGCGCGCGATATCGGCGGCGAGACGGCTCGAGATGAGCGAGAGGTTCTGCTCCATGGCGCGTACCACCCACTGCTCCTCGTCAGCCGGATCCGGGCTCTTGAGCGGCATCGCATCGCCCGGCTTGGCGAGCGTCGAATATTTCTCGGCGGTGATCTCGCGCAGCAGCTCCTCGGTGGAGGCCAGCTGGCGCTTCGAGGCGATGACGGCAGCAGCAGCGCTGTCGCGCGCGGCCTTGGCTTCCTGCACATCGGTGATGGCGATCAAACCGACCTCGAAGCGCTTCTCGGACTGCTCGAGTTGGCGCGAGATCGCTTCGAGCGCGGAGTTCTGCGCCGAGACCTGGTCTTGGGCGGCGAGGACGTTGAAGTAGGCTTCGGAGACCCGCAGGATCAAAGATTGCTGGGCGACCGCATAGTCGGCCTCAGCCTGCGCGACCTGACGGTCGGCACGTTTGAGGTTCATCCAATCGGACCAGGAAAAGACGCTTTGCCGCAGATCCAGGCTCCACCGGTCGGTCTCCGGCTTGGAGTCGCTCGAGGAGATGAAGTTGACGACCACGCGGTTGCCGGATCCCGTGGGCTGCTCGATCTCCTGCGGGAACTGGCCTTCGGTGCGGTTTTCGGATTTGCTGCGGCTCGCGGAGCCCGAGATCTGCGGCAGCAGTGCCGCCAAGGCCTGGGGCTTGGATTCACGGGCAGCCAAGCGCAAGGCATCCGCCTCGCGGATCTGAGGGTCGTTGGAGAGGGCGCGATCGTAGACCGCCTTCAGATCCTCCGCCTGGGAGACGGACATCGAGATAAACAAACCGAGCGACAGCACCAAAGCGCGCTTCATAGAAAGACCTCGACGGGGTGTTATAGGTAAGTATAACAGTTGGCGGAAGGCGGGGAGACTCAGACGATTAGTATGGACGCAATGAGGGGTCGATTCGTTCCCCCCACGCCAATATTCCCCCGGTCAGATTGCTGACGGAGCGGAATCCGCGGCTCTCCAGGAAGCGGGCGACCTGCATGCTGCGAGCGCCGGAGCGGCAGATTACCACGGTGGTGGCCGCTGGGTCGATTTCGCCGAGGCGGGTCGGGATGTCACCCATGGGGATGTGGTGCGCGAAGGGCAGGCTCGACACCTCGAGTTCATGGGCTTCGCGCACGTCGATCACGACCAATGATTCACCCGCTTGCAGACGGGCTTGCAGCGCTTCGGGGGTGATGTCGTGGACCATGGCCGTCAGAAGCTGAATGAGGAGGGAATCGGCGCGCCCGATAGGGGCTTGAGCGCGGTCTCGAAGAGTGCGCTCCATTGCAGCGTACCGTTTGCACCGCGCTCGGCGAGGCTCGCGTGCAGGGTGGTCCCGGTGCCCAGCACCACGAAAAGGCGGCCGCCGGGCGCGAGCCGCTCCTCGAAGCGCGCTTCCCGCGCCGGTAGCGAACCGGTGAGCACGATGACCTCATATTCACTGCTGCCGAGTACTTCCCGTGCATAGGCGTCGCGGTGCTCGATGGTGGCATTGTGCACCCCGACAGTTCGGAGGCTCGCCGTCGCCTGCTGCGCAAGATCCGCTCGGATCTCGAGCGATCGTACCGAGCAGGCGTGCGCCGCCAGACAAGCGGTCAGGAAACCTGATCCGCTGCCGATCTCGAGCACGCGGTCTGTCGGCTTCGGCGCGACCGCCTGCAGGATACGACCGCCAATCTTGGGCGCCAGCATGTGATCGCCGCCGCCCAAGGGGATCCCGGTATCCGCATGGGCCACGTCGCGGAACGCCGGCGGCACGAACGCCTCGCGAGGGATGCGCGCGAAGGTGTCCAGCACCGGCTGCGACAGTACATGCCAGGCGCGCAGTTGCTGGTGGACCATCTGATCGCGGGCAGTGTCGGTGTGCATGGTGTTCAGCATGGGATCGCAGAGGACGGGCGGGGCGGAAAAGTACTTCTTTTCCGCCCCCCTGCCAAGCCGTCAGACCCCGGGTCGTCGGCTCCGGTCACCCAGAGGTCAGGGTTTTGCCCGGAAATCGCCCGCCTCGACGATCGTGAGGTCTTGCGGGCGGATCCAGCGCTTCACGGCCGCGTTGACATCAGCCACGGTCAGCCCCGCGACCTGGGCCTCGAGCGAAGCATCCCAAGCGAGCGCCCGATCGAGGAAGCGATAGGACTGCAACCGGCCGGCCAACTCGCGATCCTGCGAGCGGCTGACACTGCGCCCCTGCAGCCAGCCGCTGCGCGCGTCCTTGAGCTCAGCCTCGCTGAAACCTTCGCTCAGCATCTTCGTCAGTTCTTCGCGGTAGGCGGCGAGCAACCGTGCCGAGTTCTGCGGGTTGTAGATCGCGAAGGTGCCGAAGGCGCCGTCCTTGTCCAAGGAGGACGCCTGCAGGAAGGACGACACGCCGTAGCTGATGCCCTCCTTCTGACGGATCCGGGTGGCGAGACGCGAGTTGAGGAAGCCACCCCCCAGCATGTAGTTGGCGAGGGTGAGCGCGGCGAAGTCCGGATCATCGTCGCGCAGCGGCAGGTTCAGGCGCGCGATCATCACCGCATTGGTCTTATCCGGCGTCACGATCTGGCGGTCGCCACCGGCGATGACGAAGCTGTTGCCGGGCGCCCGTTCAAAGCGCTGTTTGACAGACCAGCCGGCGAGCATCGCACCGAGTGCGGCGCGGGTGGTGGTCTCGTCGAAGTCGCCGACGACCGCCGCGGTCGCAGCCGAGGCACCGTAGAACTCGGCGTGGAAGCGTCGCAGGTCAGCGACCGTGGTGCCGCGGATCGCGGCGGCCTCTTCCTCGAAGGTGCGTACCCGACGGAAATCGTCAGCCGGCCAAGGTGATGTGATGCGGGCGCTCTCACGCGCGGCGATGGCCTGCGGTTCGCTGCGTTGCTGATCGAGATCGGCGAGCGTCTCATCGCGCAGCTTGGCGAACTCGGCTTCCGGGAACACCGGATTGCGCAAGAGGTCGGTGACGATGTCCAGCGTGGGGACGAGATTGTCTCGGGTGGAGACCAACGAGACGTTCACGGTCTGTCCGCCGCCGCCGATGCTGACGGTCGACTTCAGTCGGTCGAGTTCGTCGTTGATCTGCTGCAACGAGCGGTTCGCGGTGCCGCGACGCAGCATCGCCGCCGTGAGTTCGGTCACGGTCGTCCGACCGGTCAATGAATTCCGGTCGCCGAGACGCAGCACGATGTTCGCCGTCACGGCGCCACCGCGGGTGGATTTGGCGAGGAAGCTGTACTTCGCGCCGCCTGGCAGCGTCTCACTGCGGGTACGTGCGTCGATGTTGGCAGGCGAGGGATCAAAAGCCTCTGCCTGCTTGAGCATGGCGCGACCGGTGTATCCGGCGAGCATCACCGCAGGCGCATCCGCGGCCGGGATCGTCGCCCGTACAGGAACGGCTTCTGGGACGAACAAGCCGGTGGTGCGGTTCGAAGGCTTGAGGTACGCCATGGCGACCCGGTTGACGTCGGCGGCCGTGACCTTCTCGAGGCGGTCGCGCGACAGGAACCACAGCCGCCAGTCACCCTTCGAGACATACTCGGAGAGTCCGAGCCCGACGCGCTCGCTGTTGTTGTAGGTGATCTCGAAGTCTTTCAGCAGAGTGTTCCGTGCGCGGGTGACTTCATCCGCGGTGACCGGATTCGAGGCGAGTGTATCGAGCAGCCCGAGCATCGTCTGCGTGGCATCCGCCACCGGTTTGTCCTTGAGGACCTCCGCCGAGAAATACATAAAGCCCGGGTCCTTCAGTTCGAAGGCGAAACCGCCGACGCTGCTCGCCTTGCCGGTCTCCACCAGCGCCTTGTACAGGCGTCCCGAGGGTTCGTTGGTGAGTACCTCGGCCAGCACTTCCACGGCGACGAAGTCTGGGTGGGCGCCGGCCGGGATGTGATAGCCGGCGGCGGTGACCTGCAGGTCACCGACCCGTCGCAGTACGGCATGGCGCTCCCCGTCTTGCGTGGGTTCGGCGGTGTAGGTCGGCTGCAGGATGCGCTGTGGACGCGGGATCAGCCCGAAGAATTCATTCACCCAAGCGAGCGTCTTCGCTTCGTCGATCTTGCCCGCGACCGTCAGCACCGCGTTGTCGGGTTGGTAGTGATTGCGGTAGAAGGCCCGCAGGTTGGCGACCGGCACACGCTCGATGTCCTCGCGCGATCCGATGGTGGACTTGCCGTAGTTGTGCCAAAGATAGGCGGTGGACATGACCCGCTGCATCAGCACGCGCGAGGGGTTGTTCTCACCGGATTCGAACTCGTTGCGCACCACGGAGAACTCGCTCTTGAGGTCTTCCTCCTTGATGAAGGAATTGATCATGCGGTCGGCTTCGAGGTCGAGGGCCCAGCGCAGGTTGTCGTCGGTGGCCGCGAAGGTCTCGAAATAGTTGGTGCGGTCATACCAGGTGGTGCCGTTCGGGCGCGCCCCACGGGCGGTGAGTTCCTGCGGGATGTTGGGGTGTCGCGGCGTGCCCTTGAACACCATGTGTTCGAGCAGATGAGCCATGCCGCTCTCGCCGTAGCCTTCGTGGCGGGAGCCGACGAGGTAGGTGATGTTCACGGTGATGGTCGGCTTGGATCCGTCCGGGAAGAGGAGTAGCGTCAGGCCGTTGGCGAGCCGGTATTCGGTGATCCCCTCGACCGAGGTGATCTTCTGCGGCGCGGGCAGCGTGGCGGCGCTCGCGGCGGGTTTTGCGGCCTTTTCGGCGGCCAGGGCCGGCGCGGTAAGCGGGGCCATCAGGGTCAGCAACAGGGCAGCGGTCAGGCAAGCGGTCCGGGACAAAAGATGACGCACGACGGGTACTCCAGCAAGAGCAAAGAGACCATGACTCTATACGGCCTGTCGGGGCGCGCAAGGGCTTGCGCCGCTGCTGGAATGGTGGTTGCCCTGCTGGGGGGAAGCCCCGCGATGGCGGCCGGTAGCGACCCCTCCGAGGTGGCGGTGGCGGATGCCACGGCCGCGGACGAGGTCGCGCCGCCGCGCCTCGATCTGCGTCCCGGCGATCTGCGTCGACATGTGCCGCGCGACGAGCTGGGTGCGCCTTGGACGGCAGAGCTCGACGAGGTCGTCATCCGTCCGCGCCGCCAGCCGCCCGATCTGCCCGAGCGCCGAGCGGTACCGCAGGGCCTCGCGGGCCTCTTCTGGGCTGCGACGCGCCCCACTCAGGCCTGGCGGCTACTGGTGCCCGACCCCAACGCTCCGCCGGTGCAGCCGCGCAGTGCCGATGATCCACGCGAGCCGCCGGGGGCGTACCGATCGCGCATCGGCGAACCGGGTAAGGTGTTCTGACGACGATCTTCTGCGAGAAAGAAAAAGGCCCCGTTTCCGGGGCCTTCTTCGTTTGCTGATCGCAGGACCGCTCAGAGCAGCGGCACCAGCAACAGCGCCACGATGTTGATGATCTTGATCAACGGGTTGATGGCCGGACCCGCGGTGTCCTTGTACGGATCGCCGACGGTGTCACCGGTGACCGCGGCCTTGTGGGCCTCGGAGCCCTTGCCGCCGAAGTGACCTTCTTCGATGTATTTTTTGGCGTTGTCCCAGGCACCACCACCCGTGCACATCGAGATGGCGACGAACAGGCCCGTGACGATGGTGCCGATGAGCAGACCACCGAGCGCGCGGATGCCGGCGCCGTCGCCCATCAGCGCGTTCATGCCGAAAGCCACCACGACCGGCACCAAGATCGGCAGCAGCGAGGGCACTACCATCTCCTTGATCGCCGATTTGGTGAGCAGGTCGACCGCGGTGGAGTAATCGGGCTTGCCCGTACCGTCCATGATGCCGGGGATCTCGCGGAACTGGCGACGCACTTCGGTGACCACCGAGCCCGCTGCGCGTCCGACGGCTTCCATGGCCATCGCAGCGAACAGGTAGGGCACGAGACCACCGATAAAGAGGCCGATGATCACGGCCGGATCCGATAGTGAGAACTCGACCATGGGGCGCCCGGTGGCGGCCAGATGCGCCTCGAGCTTGAGGGTGTAGTCGGCGAACAGCACGAGTGCCGCAAGACCCGCCGAGCCGATCGCATAGCCTTTGGTCACCGCCTTGGTGGTGTTGCCCACGGCATCGAGCGGGTCGGTAATGCTGCGGACTTTCTTGTCGAGCCCCGCCATCTCGGCGATGCCGCCTGCGTTGTCGGTGATCGGACCGTAGGCATCGAGCGCCACGATCATGCCGGTCAGCGACAGCATCGAGGTCGCCGCGATGGCGATGCCGTAGAGACCGTGACCGGCCTCGCCGTTCTCGCCGAGCGTGTAGGAACCCCAGATCGCAGCGCAGACCGCGAGCACCGGCAGTGCGGTGGACTTCATCGATACACCGAGACCGGCGATCATGTTCGTCGCATGGCCCGTCTGCGAGGCCTCGGCGATCTTGCGCACCGGACTGTATTCGGTGGCGGTGTAGTACTCGGTGATGACGATCATCGCCGCCGTCAGCGCGAGGCCGATCAGCGCACAACCGAACATCGAGGTGAAGTGCGCGGGCATCAGCGACTGGGTGATGAACCAGAAGGCGACCGCGGACACCACGCCCGAGACGATCACGCCCTTATAGAGCGCGTTCATGATCTTGCCGCCGTCGCTCACCCTCACGAAGAAAGTGCCGACGATGGAGGCGACGATCGAGGCGGCGCCGAGCGCGAGCGGGTAGATGATCGCCGCGCTGCCGACGCCCGTCAGCATCAGGCCGCCGAGCAGCATGGTGGCGACGAGGGTGACTGCATAGGTCTCGAACAGGTCGGCGGCCATGCCGGCGCAGTCGCCGACATTGTCACCGACGTTGTCGGCGATGACCGCGGGATTACGCGGGTCGTCCTCGGGGATACCCGCTTCGACCTTGCCGACGAGGTCGGCACCGACATCTGCACCCTTGGTGAAGATGCCACCACCGAGACGCGCGAAGATGGAGATCAGCGAACCGCCGAAGGCGAGACCGACCAAGGAACGCAGCGCCTTGTCATCGCCCACGACCGGGATCATGAGCATGTAGTAGAGGGCGACGCCGATCAGAGCGAGACCCACCACCAGCATGCCGGTGATCGCGCCGCCCTTGAAGGCGACCTGCAGCGCGGCGTTCAGGCCGTGGTTAGCCGCTTCGGCGGTCCGCACGTTCGCGCGCACCGAGACGTTCATGCCGATGTAGCCGGCGATACCGGAGAGGATCGCGCCGACCGCGAAGCCGCCTGCGGTCGCCCAGTCGAGCAACAAGCCGAGCACGACGAACAGCACCGCGCCGACCACGGCGATGGTGGAGTACTGGCGGTTGAGGTAGGCCTGCGCGCCGGCTTGGATGGCGGCGGCGATCTCCTGCATGCGGGCGTTGCCGGCGGGAAGCTTGTTGATGGCGACGGCCGAGATGGCCCCGTAGACGACAGCGAGGACTCCGGCGCCGACGGCGATCCAGAGCCAATTATTAAGGTCCATTATGATCTCCCCCTAGGAAAAAAGGCGCCGAATCATACCATGACTGCCCGGGCGACGGCCCTTGAGGGCGGGCATCGATCAAGCCTTGAATGGTGGCAGTCGCTTGCGGACTTTCGCGCCGCGCAGTTTGACGTAGACCGGCAATCCGTCCCGGAACGGCGGCGGCGCTTCGCCGTCGATCAACGGCAGCAGGTGGCGTCGACATTTCTCGGTGATGCCGAAACCGTCGGGTGTGATGAAGTCGCGCGGCAGCTTGTGCTCCACATTGGCGACCTTGGCAAGCTCGACGTGACCCACTGTCCAGCGATAGGGCCGCGAGGATTTTCGGACCACGATCGGCATCACGGCGTTCTGGCCACGCACGGCGAGTTCGACGGCGGCCTTGCCCATCGCATAGGCCTGTTCGACATCCGTCTTCGAGGCGATGTGGCGCGCCGCACGCTGCAGGTAGTCCGCCACCGCCCAGTGATACTTGTAGCCGTGGGCTTCGCGGATCATGTGGGCGACGAACGGCGCGACGCCGCCCAGCTGCGTGTGGCCGAAGGCGTCTTTCGTACCGGCGTCGGCGAGGAAGCGTCCGTCTGCATAGGCCGTGCCTTCGGACACCACGATCACGCAGTAGCCGACGCGCTCCACGGTCTCCTTGACGCGCGCCAAGAACGCCGCCGGGTCGAAGGCGACCTCCGGGAACAGGATGATGTGCGGCGCCGCATCGCGGCCCTTGCCGGCGAGCCCACCTGCGGCGGCGATCCAGCCGGCATGGCGCCCCATCACCTCCATCACGAACACTTTGGTGGAGGTGCGCGCCATCGAGGCGATATCGAGCGAGGCCTCGAGTGTGGACACAGCGACGAACTTGGCGACCGAGCCGAAGCCCGGGCAACAATCGGTGAAGGGCAAATCGTTATCCACGGTCTTTGGCACGCCGATGCAGGTGATGGGATAGCCGAGCGTCTCGCCCATCTGCGCGACCTTGTGCGCGGTGTCCATCGAGTCGTTGCCGCCGTTGTAGAAGAAATATCCGATGTCATGGGCCTTGAAGACTTGGATCAGACGCTCGTACTCGGCGCGGTTCTTGTCCAGACCCTTGAGCTTGAAGCGCGCTGAACCAAAAGCGCCGCCGGGCGTGTGGCGCAGTCCGGCGATGGTCGCCTTGCTCTCCTTGGAGCAATCGATCAGGTCTTCCTCCAGGGCGCCGATGATGCCGTGGCGGCCGGCGTAGACCTTGCCGATATGACGCGGATGCCGCGCCGCAGTCTCTATGACCCCCGCCGCCGAGGCGTTGATGACGGCGGTCACCCCGCCCGACTGGGCGTAGAACGCGTTGCGGGGAGCGGGCTTACCGGTGCGGGCGGCGGGCTTGCGGACGGTCTTTTTCATGGGAGGTGAGGATACCGCAGCATTTGACCTGCCGGGAACGGGCGGGTACCGTTCGCCGTCACGTCTCTGTCATTCCGATGCACGGACGCTTGGAGTTCCCGTTCATGAGAATCGTTTTCCTCGGTGCGCCCGGTTCCGGCAAGGGCACGCAGGCCCAGCGCCTCGTCGAGCGCCATGGTATCCCGCAGGTCTCGACAGGAGACCTGCTGCGCGCCCATGTGCGCGACGGTACCGAACTGGGTCGTCGCGCCAAGGCCGTTATGGATGCCGGCCAACTCGTCGACGATGCGACCATGCTCGGTATGGTGCGCGAGCGGCTTGCCGAACCCGACGCCCGCGGCGGGTTCATCCTCGATGGGTTCCCGCGCACGATCCTGCAGGCTGAGGGCCTCGATCGCATGCTGGCAAGCATCGGGCAGCCGCTCGATGCCGTGGTGCAGTTCAACATCGAACCCCAGTTGCTGGTCGAGCGCATCTCGGGCCGCCGTACCTGTCAGGACTGCGGTCGGGTGTTCAACATCCATACCGCGCCAGCCCCATCGCCCCCGCCGTGTGGCGGACAGTGCGAGACGCCGCGCCTCATGCAGCGGCCGGACGACAAGGAAGAGACCGTCGCAAAGCGGATCGGCGTTTATGAAGAGCAGACGCGGCCCTTGGCGGATTTCTACGCGGCGCAGGGTCTGTTGCGCAGCATCGATGCGGCCGCTGGGCTGCCGATGGTGACGGCGCGCGTCGAGTTGGCGATCGCGTCGCGCTGAGCCTTACCGGGTCACACCGCGGCGCGTAAACGGTCGGCCAAGACGCCGGCGCGCCAACCGCCTAGCGCGGTCGCCGGGTCGTTGCCTCGGGCGATCTCTTCGAGCACACGCCGCGTCGCGAGCACTTCGGGTGCGATGTCGAGTTCCTGCGCGGTGGCCTGCGTGACCTCGGACAGCCGTTTCGTGCGTGCGATCAAGGCGGGGTCGGGTCGCTCGCGTTTGGGCAGGGGTGGCGCGGGATCCGGCACCCGGGCCGCCTCGATCAAGCCGAGCAGCTCATCGCCCGAATGTTTGACGACCGCTTCCGGCATGCCCTCGATCTGCGCCAAGCCGTCACGGCTGCGCGGAATGCGCAGCACCATCTCGCGCACGAGCGTGTCGTCGAGGATCCAGCCGCGTGGCCGGTTGCGTGTGACGGCGCGCCGTTCACGCCACGCAGCGAGCGATTGAAGCAGCCGTAGGCGACCTTCGTCCCAGCCCTCCACGCCGCGGAAGCGCAGCCAAGCCTTATCGACATCGACGGCGAGCACGTCGAGCCGTTCGAGTGCGGCGAGCTCTTCGGCCAGCCAATCGAGTCGGCCGAGCTGCTCAAGAGAACCCAGCAACTGCTCGCGTAGCGGTAACAGGTGGCGCACATCATCGAGTGCGTACTCGATCTGCTCGATGCTCAGGGGCCGTCGCGACCAATCGGTGCGGGTCTGGCCTTTCGGCAGTTCATGACCTAACAGGCGACGCACCAACTCGGCGTAGCCGACCTGTGCAGGGTGGCCGCAGAGCGCCGCCGCGACCTGTGTGTCGAACAGCGGCGTCATCGACCCGAGCGTGGGGGCCAACACTTCGAGGTCCTGCCGACCGGCATGCAACACGACCGGTGGGCCGGCGGCACCGAGCGCCGCGGCAAGCGGACTCAGATCTGGGAGTGCGAGCGGATCGATGCAGATCGGGCCGTTGCGGGTGGTGAGCTGCAGCAGGCAAAGCTCGGCCCGATAGGTGCGTTCGCGCATGAATTCCGTGTCGAGCCCGATCGCGGTCTCGCCCAGGAGGTCGCCGAGAAGGTCTTGCAGGCCCGTAGCGGTGGTGATGATTTTTGCGTGCGACGACACGGCTCAACTATGCAAGAATTCGACCTTCCTCGGGGGACTAAATCGGCATGATCTCCACGCTGCGTCTGTTCATCGGGTTGTTGCTGCGCAAGGCGGCTCCCTCGGACTTGCCGACCTCGCCACGCCTGTTGGCCGTAACCTTCTTTGCATTGGCGGCGCTGCAGGGGCTGTTCGCCGGCGCGTTCGGCGAAGACCCCGGTGCGGTGTTGCCTCGAGCCTTGTTCTCCGGGGTGCTGTCGCTCGGTTGGATCTACTTGCTGTCCCGGATCCATGGCAAGCCGGAACGTTTCCTGCAGACCGCCACTGCGATGTTTGGCGCCATGCTCGTCGTGGCGCCCGTCACGCTGCCGCTGTTGGCGGTGGCGATGCCGCTCGTTGAGGCGGCGCGCACCGGTCAACCGGCGGTTGATGCAGGCGCGGTGCCCCTGCTCGCGTTGGCCGCGGTCTTCGCGGCCAGCCTCTACTTACTGGTCGTGCAGGGGCGCATCCTCGCCGAGTCGATCGAGCGCCCGTTCTTCCAGTGCCTGGTGCTGGTCCTGCTCGGTGAACTGCTCGTGGTGATAGCGATGGGCGCGCTCGGGTTCGGCGGCGCGGCCCCGGCAGCCTGAGCGCCGCGCGGTGCACCTGCACATCCTCGGCATCTGCGGGACCTTCATGGGCGGCATCGCCGCGATAGCGCGGGCCGCCGGCCACCGTGTCACCGGCTCGGACCACAATGTCTATCCGCCGATGAGCACGCAGCTCGAGTCGCTCGGCATCGTGATCACCCAAGGGTTCGAGGCCTCACAACTTGATCCGGCGCCTGATGTGGTCGTGGTCGGCAATGTCATGAGCCGCGGCCATCCGGTCATCGAAGCGCTGCTCGAGCGCGGCTTGCCCTACGAGTCCGGCCCCGAATGGTTGGCACGCGAGGTGTTGCGCGATCGCTGGGTGCTGGCGGTGGCGGGCACGCACGGCAAGACGACCACCTCCAGCATGCTGGCTTGGATCCTCGAGTACGCGGGGCTCTCGCCAGGTTTCTTGATCGGCGGCGTGCCGCTCGATTTCGGTGTCAGTGCGCGTCTTGGCGAAGCACCGTTCTTCGTGATCGAGGCTGACGAGTACGACACGGCGTTCTTCGACAAGCGCGCCAAGTTCGTGCACTACCGTCCGCGTACGGCGATCCTCAACAACCTCGAGTACGACCACGCCGACATCTACCCGGACGTCGAGTCCATCGAGCGCCAGTTCCACCATCTCGTGCGCACCGTGCCGGCCTCCGGCCTCATCGTGCACCACGCCGACGATCCGCATCTCACCCGAGCGCTCTCGATGGGCTGTTGGAGCGCGTGCGAGGGTTTCGCGCGCGGCGGCGGGTCGAGCGGCGGTGCTGCGCCGTGGAGCGCGCACTCCACCGATGAAGGGCGGCAGGACGGATCGTGCTTCGAGGTGCTGTTCCAAGGCGTTCCGGTGGGGCGGGTACGCTGGGGGCTGATCGGCGGCCACAACGTCGATAACGCGCTGGCTGCCATCGCTGCCGCCCGCCATGCAGGGGTGCCGCCGCAGGTGGCTTGTGGAGCGCTCGGCGAGTTCCGCGGTATCAAACGCCGGATGGAGGTGCGCGGCGTGGTGGGCGGCGTGACCGTCTATGACGACTTCGCGCACCATCCCACCGCCATCGCCACCACGATCGAGGGCCTGCGCCGCAGGCTCGGTACGGAAGGTGGCAGCGGCGCGCGCATCTTCGCAGTGCTCGAGCCACGCTCCAACACCATGCGCCTAGGCGTGCACCGCCATACGCTCGCGGGCGCGCTGTCCGCTGCTGATCAGACTTGGCTCTACGCGCCGCCTGATCTCGGCTGGGATGTGGCGCCGGTGATCGCGGCGCTCGGTGGTCGGGGCCGGCTCGCACAGGACATCGGCGAACTCACGCAGGGACTGGCCCGAGCGGTGCGCCCGGGCGATCATGTGCTGATCATGTCGAACGGCGGTTTCGGGGGCTTGCACCAGCGTTTGCTGGATGCGCTAACAGCGCGGGAGGCGGATCATGGCAGTTGAAGAGGAACGCATCGTGTCGGTGGGCATGACCGGCGCATCGGGCGCGCAGTACGGTCTGCGGTTGGTGGAATGCCTGTTGCAAGCCGATTGGCAGGTCTACCTGACCTTTACTCGCGCTGCGCAGATCGTCATCGGTGGGGAGACCGATTGTCGGCTGCCGGGCCGTGCGACCGAGCAGACCCGGCATCTCTCGGCGCTCTTCAAAGCCCGCGACGGCCAACTGCGGGTGTTCGGTGAGGAGGAGTGGACCTCGCCGCTCGCCAGCGGTTCTGGTGCGCCGCGCCGCATGGTGATCTGCCCGGCGAGCATGGCGACGCTCTCCGCGATCGCCAACGGTGCCAGCCAGAATCTGCTCGAGCGCGCAGCCGATGTCGTCATCAAGGAGCGCGGCGACCTCGTGATCGTGCCGCGCGAGACGCCGTTCTCCGCGATCCACCTCGAGAACATGCTCAAGCTCGCGCGGCTCGGCGTGTGCATCCTGCCGGCCAACCCCGGCTTCTACAACCAGCCGACGCAGGTCGCCGAGCTCGTGGATTTCATCGTCGCGCGCATTCTCGACCAGTTCCGGATCACGCACACGCTGGCGAAGCCCTGGGGCCGGGAGACCTGATGTCCACGGTGGACTTTGAGCTGCCGCTGTTCCCGCTCAGTTCGGTGCTGTTCCCAGGCGGTCCACTGCATTTGCGCATCTTCGAACCCCGCTATGTCGACATGGTCAAGCGTTGCATGCGCGAGGGCAGTTGCTTCGGGGTGGTCTTGCTGCAAGGCGGCGGCGAGTCCGGTCCGATCGACGGCATCGCGGCGATCGGCACGACCGCGCGCATCGTCGACTTCAACCTCCTGCCCGACGGCCTCTTGGGACTCACCTGTCACGGTGAGCGGCGCTTCCGCATGCGGCGTTGCTGGCGCCAAGCGGACGGGCTCAACATGGGCGAGGCGCAATGGTTGGAAGATACCGTGCCGAGAGTTGTCCCCGTGCCGCCTGAACATCGGCATCTCGCCGATGTGCTGCGGCGGGTGTTGCCTGAGCTCGGCGAGGTCTACAACGGTATCGAGCCGCATTTCAATGATGCGGCTTGGGTCGGCGGGCGGCTGGTGGAGATCCTGCCGATCGCCCTCGGCGACAAGCAGGCCTGCCTCGAGATGGACGATCCGATCGAGCGGCTGGCCGTCGTCTCTCCGCTCATCCGGCGGCCGGAGGATCCCTCCGACGCTTGAGGGCGTCGTC
>CAMAQZ010000025.1 GCA_945860725.1 Klebsiella pneumoniae
TCGAACACCGCGCCGAAGTTGTAGTTCTCCGCGCCGGGGAAGTTCTCGGCGCTGAACTCGGGGACGACGACGATGACCCCCGACCGCAGCGCGAGGTCACGCCACTCGAGCAGATAGCGGTCCGCATCGCGGCCCACGCCGTGCATCACGAAGAGCACCGGCGCATCGGACGGCGAACCCGGCGGTCGGATGTACCACAGCCGGATGTCGGGACCGCCCCAGCCCGCGACCAACAAGCGCGAGGACCCGGGCACCTCAACGCCCGCGAGCCCGGCCGTCCCGAGGGATGGCAGGACCGTGAGCGCGAGCACGCACAACCCACCGAGCAGACGCATACGCATCGGCGTCAGACGCTCGCGCGGAGCTGCGACGGGCCTTTCGATCGACCCGAGCCTGAGGTGACTGAACATGAGGTCGATCCTTATTGCGAACGACAACGGTGATGTCGGGTTTGATGACCCGACACCACCGTCATCTGCGCTGACTTACTTGCCGAAGCTGAATCGAAGGTCGAGGTAGTAGTGGCGCCCGTAGTCCGAATGCACGTCGGACATATAACCGAAGTAATCATCGGCGAACGGCGCACGCTCGTCCGTAAAGTTGTTCACGCCGACTCGGACGCGGCTCTCGACACCGGAAATATCGAAGCGATAGTCGACGGTCGCGTTGCCCGTGATCATCGCGGGCAGCACCCAGCGCGTTCCGTCGGCCAAGGTGACACCACTATCGTAGACGCTGCCGATACGGAAGCCCGATACCGATGCGCTCCAATCACCCTTGCGCCAGCTGAGCGTCAGGTTGTGACGGTTGCGGGGGCTGCCATCCATACCGATCAGGTTGGCGAAACCGTCGACCGGATAGTTCCCCGGCAGCGTCCCGTCGGCCTGAGCCGCCACAAGGTCACCCGCCGCGCCACCCGCTGACTGCTCCAGCTCCGTCATGAACGAAGCGGCGTAGCGAACCGAGAAGCGCCCGAGATCGGTGCGCAGGGTGTAATCGAGCGCCACGTCGAGACCCGCAGCGGTGCGCGTATCAAGGTTGGTGTAGCGATCGTCGATGAAGTTCACATCGCCAGCCGGGCAGATACCAGCCCTAAGGTAATTGGCCTGATCGATATTGAAGCTCGTGCTCGAGCGAACGACGGCCGAATTGCCCGTGAACGCACCGCAATTATTGGTGCCGTTGGCGATACGTGCGAGCAGATCGACGAGCGTGTGGTTCTCTTCACCGAGCAGACCGATGGTATTTTTCTTCTCGATCTCCCAGTAATCCACGCTGAAGGCGAGGTCATCGATCGGCTCGATCACGAAGCCGACGGAGAAGTTCTCCGACTCTTCGGGCTCGAGTGTGCCGCTGCCCTGTGCCAGACGCAGGGTGCCTTCGCGGCAGGGTGCCGCGCTGACGCCCGACTTCTCGGCGGCGTATTGGCAGACGTAGTCCGTGGTCGTATTCGTACGCGAGACGATCGACTCGTTCACGGTCACGAGGTTCGGCACACGGAAGCCCTGCGACCACGATGCGCGCAGCAGCAGGTTGTTAAGCGGTCGCCAGCCCAACGCGATCTTTCCGACGGTCGCGTCGCCCAGATCCGAGAAGTCCTCATAACGGCCGGCCAACTGAACATCGAGGGTTTGCAGCACCGGCAGCGAAAACTCGGTGAACACCGAGTTGGTGCGGCGATCGCCGGAGCTGTCTGGCGTCGGCGAAGAGTTCATGACATCGCTGATGAACGGATAGGTTTCGCCACCCGAAGCCGTGAATCGGATCGTGCCATCCAGACGCGGGTCACGGTCATCCGCGAAGGATTCTTCGCGGGTCTCGATACCGATCACCATGCCGGCCTTGCCGCCCGGCAGATCGAAGATATCGTTGCGGGAGAACTTGGCATCGAACATCGTCAGCTCGGTCTCGGTGAGGCGGGACACGTCGATGAGTGCACGTTCGATGTTGGAGTTCACACCGCCGCTGAACGGATTGTAGGCGACGAAACCCGGGTCGTTGAGAGCGGCCTGCATCAGGGTGTTGCTGATGCGGTTGCTCGTGATGTCATCGTTGGTGGCCTTGTTCCAGGTCGCCGCAGCTTCCCAATCCCAACCACTGACTTCGCCGCGGAAGCCCTGCACGAAGCGGAACATCTCGCCGTCATTATCGACGACGCGTCCCTTCTCCGACCAGCGGTAGTTGTCCATCAGCAGCGCGATACCCGTGCACGGCACGCGCGGGATCACCGACGCCGGCAAGCGGTTCGGCGAGCCACAGGGACCGAACGGATTGTAGTAGTTCTGCGCGCCGACGACGAGGTTCGAGGCGGCATTGACGAAGCTGCTCGGACCACGACGGGTGACCGTCTCGGAGGCGTAGTACATAAACTCCGTGAAGCTCTCGAGCGACTCGTTGAACTCGTGATCGATGGTCGCGTAAACGTTCACGCGCTCCATCGCCGAGCGCAGGTCACGGTCTGCGTTGAGGTTGTAGCGAACCGTGCCTTGGCCATCGACTGCGCCGCATACGGTCGCACTGATGGCGTACCTGCAGCGCGGATCACCGACGGGATAGGTCTCGAACTCGCCGGTCGAGTCCCAGATCGTGTTGGTGAGACCTAAAGTCGTGACTGCCGGGACCACATCGAACTGACCCCAGAGTGAGTTCGCCGAGTCGTTGAGGAAGCGCGAGTCGCCCGCCCACGGGGAGTCGGCAGCGAGGAAACGGCGGTAGTCGGAATCCGCCCAGCGCGGGTCGTCCTGCGAACTGACACGATCACGATCGAACCAGCTAGCGAATACATTGAGCTTGGTGCGACCTTCATTGAAGGCTTGGCCGAATTCGGCGTATACCGTCTGGTTGTTGCGCGAGAAATTTTCGTAGTCCGTGTAGCGTGCGCCGATATTGAGACCTTTAAAGTCGCGCTTGATCACCGTGTTGAACACACCGGCCACCGCATCGGCACCGTAGATGGCCGAGGCGCCATCGCGAAGCACTTCGACACGATCGATGCCGTAGGTCGGGATCATGTTGGAGTTGACGCTGTTCACGGGGACAAAGCTTCCGCCGACCTGTTCGGTCTGGTACTGCGGCGAGTTCACCATGCGACGGCCATTGAGCAGCGCCAGCGTATTGCCCGTGCCGAGACTGCGCAGATTGAACCCGCCAACGTCACCGCCCGCCGAGTTCACGCCACCACTGATATTGGCGACTTCGTTGATGAAATTACTGCCGTTCTCCGGGATGAGATCGAGGAGCTGGTCACCCGAGTCGATACCGAAGAACTCGATGGTCTCGCTGCCGATGATGGAGATCGGCAGGGCGTCGGAGATCACCGCGCCGCGTATCTGCGAGCCCGTGATGACGACTTCTTCGAGGACCGCGGCTGCCGGTGCGGCCTGCTGGGCGGAGGCCGCCGAGGCGGCCACCATCACGGCCACGAGCGTGGCGATGGCGGTCTTGATGTGAGGCTTCGAGCTTTGCATGGGTGTCTCCCTTTGTATCTCTAGTCAAAAACGGTCAATCCGGACGGGCGTCCGGCATCGGAAAATCTTTGGGTCGCAGGGCCTTGGCGAGCGCAGTCTCATCGAGCGCACCTTCCCAGCGCGCGACCACCACGGTGGCGACTGCGTTACCGATGAAATTCGTGATTGCACGGCACTCGGACATGAATCGGTCGATGCCGAGGATCAGCGCCATGCCGGCCACCGGCACCGAGGGCACGACGGCGAGCGTCGCGGCGAGCGTGATGAAGCCGGCGCCGGTCACGCCCGCGGCGCCCTTCGAGCTGATCATCGCGACCAACAGCAGCAGCAGCTGTTCGCCGAGGCTGAGATCGACCCCCGTCGCCTGGGCGATGAACAGCGCCGCCAGCGTCATGTAAATGTTGGTGCCGTCGAGGTTAAAAGAATATCCGGTCGGCACCACGAGTCCCACCACCGAGCGGTTGCAACCGGCCTGCTCGAGCTTGCGCATCAGCGACGGCAGCGCCGACTCCGAGGAACTCGTACCGAGCACCAGCCAGAGCTCATCTTTGAGATAGGCCAGCAGGTACCAGAGCCTGAACCCCGCAGCGCGTGCAATCAAGCCGAGCACCACCGCGATGAAGAGCGCCGAGGTGAGATAGAAGGTGGCGATGAGGGCCGCGAGGTTGGCGATCGCACCGATGCCGTACTTGCCGATCGTAAACGCGAAGGCACCGAACGCGCCGATGGGTGCGAAGCGCATCAGCAAGGTCACCATGCGGAAGAACACCTCACTGACGGAATGTAGCCCCTCGACCACGCGGTGGCGCGATTTGCCGAGACCGGCGACGCTGACGCCGAAGAGGACTGCCACGAACAGCACCGGCAGGATCTGCCCACCGGTGAAGGCACCGACGAAAGTATCGGGGATGATCGCGAGCAGGAACGACACCAAGTTCTGCTCCTCGACCTTGCCGACATAACCGCTGACGGCGGCCGAATCAAGGGTCCGCGGATCCACGCCCATGCCCTCACCCGGCCGTACAACGTTGGCCACCACGAGGCCGACCACCAAGGCGAGCGTCGACACCACCAAGAAATAACCCATCGCCTTGGCGGTGGTGCTGCCGAGGCGCGCCAACGAGCTCATGCTGGCAATGCCCGCCGCGACGGTCAGGAAGATCACCGGCGCGATGATGAGTTTGACGAGCTTGATGAATGCGTCGCCGAGCGGCTTTAGCGCCACGGCGAAATCGGGCGCGAAATGCCCCAACGCTCCGCCGACCACGATCGCGATCAGCACTTGGGCGTATAGCGCTTTCCACCATGCCGGGCGGGGGGAGACGATGGCCGGAACCGTTGCACTCATCTGCCCATTACAACGGGGTGACAGGCGACTGACAATACCCCTGCAAGGCCGATAGCTTCATGACTATACGACGTTTTTTCCTCAAAGTGCGCGGGTTTACGCACAGTTACTCCCCCAGTTGTGCGGAAACCCGCTCAGCCGGTATCCTCGGTCGGGTGATTTCCCTCATCTCCCGACTGCGCCTGACGAGGCCGAAGCTGTGGGCCGCGCTCGCGGCCATCGCTTCCGTCACGGCTCTGGCCTGGATCGGCGGGGCCATCGCCGAGCGCCGCGAGGTCGGCCGTCAGACCAGCCAGCTGCGTACGGACCTGCTGCTGCGCCAAGAACTACTGCGCAGCGAGCTCGAGCGGCATCGACTGCTGCCCGCGGTGCTTGCCGAGGATCGCACCCTGTCAGATGCCCTCGCCGCAAAGGCCAGCCCGACGGTCCGCCGCGAGGCCGTGGCCCGGCTCAACCCCCGTTTCGCCGCGCTCGCACTACGTGACGGCGCCGCGACGCTCTATCTGATCGGCGCCGACGGGCGCACGGTGGCCGCGAGCAACCACGATTCGCCGGCGAGTTTCATCGGTCAGGACTACTCCTTCCGGCCCTACTTCCGCGACGCCCTGCGCCAGGGCAGCGGCGAATTCTTTGCCCAAGGCACGGTGAGCGGCATCCCGGGCCTGTATCTCGCGCAGCGGCTCTGGGACGGCGCCGGGGTGGTGGTGGTCAAGGTCGAGTTCGGTGCGCTCGAGAGCAGCTGGCGTGCAAACGGGGATCAGACCTTCGCGACCAACGCCGGGGGCACCGTGCTCGTCACCTCCGATCCTGCGCTGCGCTTCACGCGCGACCGGAGCGCCGCGGGCGCCGCAGCCAACGGACGGCTCCGGATCACAGCAGATTCCGCGCAACCGGGGTGGACATTGGTCGCCACGCGGGACATCCGGCGCGCTCGGCTCGGCGCTCGCGCTTTAGGCTGGACGACCGGGGGGCTCACAGGCGCCTTGCTGTGCCTGGGTGTCGGCTTGCTGTGGGTGGTCCGCTCGCGGGCCGAGGCGCGTGTCCAACAATTGCGCGCCGATCTCATGCAGGCCAACCGGCTCGCCGTACTCGGTCAGATCTCAGCCGGCGTCGCCCATGAGATCAACCAACCGGTCGCCGCCATCCGCGGCTATGTCGACAACGCCGCCCTGCTGCTCGAAAGAGGCGAGTCGGCGGCAGTGCAGCGCAATCTCACTGCCGTGGCCAGCCTCACCGAGCGCATCGGTCTCATCACCAACGAGCTGCGCCTGTTCGCGCGCAAGACGCCCTCGGCGCCGGAGGGTGTGCGGGTCGGTGATGCGCTCGATGGTGCGCTGCTCTTGCTCGAAGCCCTCAGCAAATCGCAGCACGTGCGGCTGCTGCGCGAGGAGCCTGCGGACCCCGTCACCGTCACCGCGCACCGCGTGCGTCTCGAACAGGTGCTGGTCAACCTATTGCAGAACGCGCTCGAGGCGCTGCAGGACCGGCCTGCTCAGCTGATCCGCATCCGCGTGCAACAGGCGCGTGCGGACGGAGCGGTAGAGATCCGCATCTGCGACAACGGCCCCGGGGTCGCACCCGCCCAGCTCGCGCAGCTTTTCATGCCGTTCTCCACCCACAAGCCGCTCGGCCTCGGTCTCGGACTCGTGATCTGCAAGGACCTGCTCGCCGAATACGGCGCGACGCTCGGCCATGAGCGATCGGAGTTCGGTGGTGCGAGCTTCCTGATCCGGTTCCCGGGTGTCCGTGCATGAGCCTGCCGACCGATCCCAGACGCGTGTGGCTGTTCGAGGACGATGCGGATGTCCGTACCGTGATCGAGCAATCGCTTGCCTTGGAGGGCTTCGAGGTCGAGGCATACGCCGCGGTCGGCGATGTGCTCGATACGATCACACCGCGGTTCGACGGTGTCGTGGTCACGGACATCCGCATGCCGGGGATGGACGGACGCGAGGTGTTCCGCCGGGTGCGGCGGATTGATCCTGAGATCCCCGTGCTGATCATCACCGGCCATGCTGCGGTACAGGATGCGGTCGAGTTGATGCGCGAGGGCGCCTACGATTTCCTGACCAAGCCGTTCGCGGCGACGCGTCTCGTCGTGAGCGTGCGCAACGCGCTCGGGCAACGCGGCCTTGTCCTCGACAACCGGCGACTGCGCGATCCGTCCGCCGAGGCGGGTGTGCCGCTGCCGCTTCGGGGCGACAGCGACCGGATCCGCGCCTTGCGGGCATCGGTACGCGAACTGGCCGATGCGGATGTACCGATGTGGGTGGTCGGCGAGACCGGCACCGGCAAGGTCTCCCTCGCGCGCGCCTTGCATGATTCCGGCCAGCGTCGGACGCGACCTTTCGTGGTGGTCGATTGCGCCGCGCTGCCCGAGACGCTGCTCGAAGCCGAACTCTTCGGCAACGCACCCGGCGGTAGCGGCATGGCCGCCGGCGGTGCACTCGCTCGTCGACGCCCCGGACGGCTCGAGGCGGCGGAGCGCGGCACGCTGTTCCTCGAGAACATCGATCGCTTGTCCCTCCCGCTGCAAGCCCGGCTCATCACCGCGCTCGAGACGACCTCCGGAGCGAGGGATGAGGCTGCGAGGCGTCCGTTGACCTGCCGGGTGATCGCCGCATCGAGCGACGATCTGACCCGCGTCTGCGCCGCGGGCGGATTCCGCTCGGACCTCTACTTCCGGCTGAACACCGTCACGCTGCATCTACCGCCGTTGCGTGAACGGCGCGAGGACCTTGCGCCGCTGCTCGGTGACCTGTTGGCTGCCGCAGCACGCCGCCTCAAGCGCCCGGTCCCCGACCTCGGCCGCAGCGCGCAGACCTATCTGTACGGTCATCACTGGCCCGGCAACCTGCGCGAGCTGAGCCATTTCGCCGAACGCCTGGTGCTCGGGATCGGCATCGACACCGCGTCGCCTAGCGGTTCGACCCCACCCGATCCGCTGCCGCTGCGCATCGAGCGCTTCGAAGCGGGACTCATCCGCGACGCCCTGCGCAGCACACGCGGCGATGTGAAATCCTGCCTCGAGATCCTGCGCATCCCCCGCAAGACCTTCTACGACAAGGTCACGCGTCACGGCATCGACCTCGATGCCTTCCGGAGACCCAGTCTATGAAACCCGCGATCCTCACTGCCGTCCGTCACGACAGGCCCGTCGCCGCGCTCGCCTGCATCGCACTGCTGACCGGCTACGCACTGCTGACCGGCTGCGCTCAGCTGCCGCCGAGCGGCGACTCCTGCGATTTCGGCGATCTCGCCATCCGCACGGACTTCCCGACCGCGCGCGCATCCGGCTGCCGGCGGGCAGGCGCCGACGAGATCGTTGTACGGATCGCCCCAGAGGCGGCCGATATCAACCCCAGCCCCTGGTATGCCTTCCGCATCGAGTCGGCGGCGCCGCGAGCGCTGCGGATGCGGCTGGAGTATCAGGGCGCCAAGCACCGCTACGCGCCCTTCGTGAGCGCAGACGGGCTCGTCTGGCGCGCCCTCGACCGCGGATCCGTGAGCGTGCAGCCAGACGGCTCGGCCCTACTGCGTCTCGATCTGCAACGCGGCTCCACCTTCGTCGCGGCGCGCGAACCCTGGCCTGCCCGCCGACATGATGATTGGACACGCGCCTGGGCGCAGCGTCCGGACCTCGCGGTCAGCGTTCTCGGCCGATCGCGCGAGGGCCGCGACATCTTGATGGTGCAGTCGGACCCGGCGAAGACCCGACCGCAGACCTTGCTCGTCACGGGTCGGCAGCACCCGCCCGAAGTCAGCGGTGCGGCGTCGCTCGAATATTTCGTGGCCGAACTCTTCGCAGACACCGCGACCGCACGCCGCTTCCGCGAAACGCACCGGGTAGTGGTGGTGCCGCTGCTGAACCCGGACGGCGTGGAGCGTGGCCATTGGCGTAACGGCATGGGCGGCATGGACCTCAACCGCGACTGGGGCCGTTTCTCGCAGCCGGAGATCGCCCTGGTGGGTGCGCTCATCGCGCGTATCGAAACCGATCCGGCCGGTGAACTCGCAATGGTGGTGGATTTCCATTCCACCCGCCGCGATGTGTTCTACACCCAGCGCGATGAGGACGTCATGCGCAACGGGTTCTCTTATGCGGCGTGGATGACAGGCCTCGATGCACGATTGTCCGGCGAGGCGATCGCCCGCAGCCCATCACACAACCCGGAAAACCCGACCGCCAAGACCTGGCTGTACCAGCGATACCGTATCCCGGCCATGACCTACGAGACGGGCGATGACACCCCGCCCGAACGCATCGAGCGGATCGCACGCGCCGCCGCGCTTACGCTGATGGAGGAACTGTCCTCGATTTCGATGGAGCCGAAGCGCGCGGCGGCTGCGGCGGACGCCCCGGCGGCCAAGAGAGTGCCGTAGCGGTGCGCCGCGAGCGCAGGAACGGATAGAACATCTGCGTCGCCCAGCGCTCGGTGCCGTGTGCACGGTCGTCGGCGAGTCCGTACGCGGGCGGATAGCGTCGCGTGATGCGCGCCGTGCCGAAGATCACATCCCAAAGAAAGAGCAGGTTGCCGAAATTGCCGGCGTAGTAGCCGACGCCGTCTTCCTGCGTGAGCGCGTGGTGCGCATGGTGCGTGGCCGGGGTAGAGATCGTCCGCTCCAGCACCCACAGCAGCGGATGCAGCGCGGGGATCTTGTAGAGCGCCTCGTCCCAGCGCCAACTCGAGTGCGCGCCGATGATGACCGCGACCTTGACCACCGCATACCCGACATACACCCAGCCGAAACCGAGATAGACCAGCGCCCCGCTCAGCCACAGCCCGGGCATGAAGGTGTAGTAGAGGGCGTTGTTGCGGTACACGACCCGCACACTCATGTACGCGGCCGAGTGGTGCACGCGGTGCAGCGGCCACATCAGGCTGGTGTGCGACAGGCGGTGCCACCAATATTGGGTCAGGTCATCGGCGATCAGCAGCGTACCGAGCATCGCCCACCAAGACCAATGGGCGAACGCGCCTTGCTGCTCCGGTATCAGCCAAGCACACAGGGCGGTCGAGGCCGCGAGCACCCCGGAGAACACGACCGGGAACATCAGCAGTATCGCGATATCGAGACGATCGTCTTCGCGGCCGGCCGTGGGTGGCCGCAACTCGCCTCGCCGCCATTCGTTCAGCAGGAATCCGGCGAAGATCGCAACCAGCGAGACGGTTTGGAAAAACTGCGGATCCATGCCTGATTCTATCGGCAAAAGGTGGGCCGAGCGGTTAACATTGAGTATAACACTACGCGGAGCATATCCCGCCCCGCCGACGAGGTCCCTATGTCCCTGACGATCGGAGTGCCGCGCGAGACCTTCGCCGGCGAAAAGCGCGTCGCCACCGTCCCCGAGGTGGTTGAGAAATTCCTGAAACTCGGCTTCAAAGTCTGCATCGAGCAGGGGGCCGGCGAGGCCGCCCACTTCTCCGATGACGCCTACCGCGCCGCCGGCGCCACGGTCGCAGGGTCCGCCGCCGAGCTCTACGCCGCCGCCGATGTCGTCTTCAAAGTTCGTCCGCCCACCGCCGCCGAGGCCGCACAACTGCGCGAGGGCGCGACCTTCATCGGCTTCATTTGGCCCGCCCAGCACCCCGAACTGATGCAGCAGCTCGCTGCCCGCAAGGCCACAGTGCTCGCCATCGACGCGCTGCCGCGGCAGCTGTCGCGCGCGCAGAAGATGGACGCCCTCACCTCCATGGCCGGCGTCACCGGCTACCGCGCCGTGATCGAGGCCGCACACGCCTTCGGCCGGCCGTTCAACGGCCAGATCACCGCCGCCGGCAAGATACCGCCCGCCAAGGTGTTCATCGCAGGTGCCGGTGTCGCAGGTCTCGCCGCCATCGGCGCTGCGGCGAACCTCGGCGCCATCGTGCGTGCCAACGACACCCGCGCCGAAGTCGCCGACCAGGTGGTGTCGCTCGGCGGCGAGTTCGTGAAGGTCGACTACGAGGAAGAAGGCGCAGGCGGCGGCGGCTATGCCAAGGTTATGAGCGAGGGCTTCCAGCAGGCGCAGCGCGCGATGTACGCGCAGCAGGCCCGCGAGGTCGACATCATCATCACGACCGCACTGATCCCCGGCAAACCCGCACCGCGGCTCATCACCGCCGAGATGGTGCAGACGATGAAGCCGGGCAGCGTGATCATCGACATGGCTGCCGAGCAGGGCGGCAACTGCGAACTCACCGTGCCGGGCGAGGCCGTGGTGCGCCACGGCGTCACGATCGTCGGCTACACCGACCTCGCGAGCCGCCTCGCACGCCAGTCCTCGACGCTGTATTCGAACAACCTGCTGCGCCTCACCGAAGAGCTCTGCAAGGCGAAGGACGGCGCATTGAACATCGATATGACGGATGACGCCATCCGCGGCCTGACCGTCATCAAGGACGGCGCCATCACCTGGCCCCCGCCGCCGCTCAAGCAAGCCGCCGCGCCCGCAGCGAAGCCCGCCGCCGCCACACCGGTAGCGCCTTCAAAGAAATCATCGCATGGCCACGGCGGTGGCGGCGAGCCCATGTCGGTGCGCAGTCTGCTCATCGTCTCGGCAGTGGCCGCAGCACTCTTCTGGTTGGTCGGTGCCTACGCCCCGGCCGCGTTCCTCGGTCACTTCACGGTGTTCGTGCTCGCCTGTTTCATCGGCCACATGGTGGTGTGGAACGTGACGCCTGCGCTGCACACGCCGCTGATGAGCGTCACCAACGCGATCTCCAGCATCATCGCCGTCGGCGCCTTGGTGCAGGTCGCGCCGCCGCTGCTGCGCAGCAGTGTGGATGACGCGGCGGCAGCCTCCGGGCGACCGGACGATCTCATCCTCGGTCTCGCCGTGGTAGCACTGGTGCTCACCGCCATCAACATGTTCGGCGGCTTCGCCGTTACGCGTCGCATGCTCGCGATGTTCCGCAAATAAGGGAGCCGCCCGTATGCTCACCGAAAATCTCGCCACCGTCGCCTACCTGGGCGCCGCCATCCTCTTCATCCTCAGCCTCGGCGGTCTCTCGAACCCCGAGAGCGCACGCCGCGGCAACCTGTTCGGCATGGTCGGCATGGCGCTCGCCGTGCTCGCCACGATCTTCGGTCCGCGCGTCGAGCTCGCCGAAGGCTTGCCCTTGATCGTCGGCGCACTGGTCGTCGGCGGCGCGATCGGCCTCTACGCCGCGCGCACCGTGCAGATGACCCAGATGCCCGAGCTCGTCGCCCTGATGCACAGCTTGGTCGGCCTCGCCGCCTGCTTGGTCGGATTCGCAAGCTTCGTCGACACCTCCGTCCTCTACGAAGGCGCTGCGAAGTCCATCCACCGCGTCGAGATCTACCTCGGCATCTTCATCGGCGCCATCACCTTCTCGGGTTCGGTGATCGCCTTCGGCAAGCTCTCCGGCAAGATCGGCGGCAAACCGCTGCTGCTGCCCGCGCGGCATTGGCTGAACCTCGTCGGATTGCTGGCGGTGATCTGGCTGGCCACATCGTTCGTGGCCGCTCCCGGCGTCGACGCCGGGATGACGGCGCTGCTGATCATGACCGTGATCGCGCTGCTCTTCGGCATCCACATGGTGATGGCGATCGGCGGTGCGGATATGCCGGTCGTGGTATCGATGCTCAACAGCTACTCGGGCTGGGCTGCTGCGGCCACCGGGTTCATGCTGTCCAACGACCTCTTGATCGTCACGGGTGCGCTGGTCGGCTCATCCGGCGCGATCCTCTCGTACATCATGTGCCGCGCGATGAACCGCAACTTCATCAGCGTGATCGCCGGCGGCTTCGGCGGCGGCGCCCCTGTCGCGGCCGCCGCGGGTGCCAGCGGCGAGCCGCAGGGCGAAGCCTTCCCGGTGAGCGCCGTCGAGACTGCGGAACTGCTGCGCAGTGCCAAGCAGGTGATCATCGTGCCGGGCTACGGCATGGCGGTCGCACAAGCCCAGCACACCGTGTTCGAGATCACGAAACTTCTGCGTCAGAAGGGCGTCGGTGTCCGCTTCGGCATCCACCCGGTCGCGGGACGCATGCCCGGCCACATGAACGTGCTGCTCGCCGAGGCGAAGGTGCCCTACGACATCGTGCTCGAGATGGACGAGATCAACGACGACTTCCCGGACACCGATGTCGCGATCGTGATCGGTGCCAATGACATCGTGAACCCTGCGGCCGAGGACGACCCGACGAGCCCCATCGCCGGCATGCCCGTGCTGCAGGTCTGGAAGGCCAAGACCTCGATCGTCATGAAGCGCTCGATGGCCTCGGGCTACGCCGGCGTCGACAACCCGCTCTTCTTCAAGGACAACAACCGCATGCTGTTCGGCGACGCCAAGAAGATGCTCGACGAGGTACTGGCGGCGCTCAAGGGCTGACGGCGCCCTGCAGCATGGCCCGATAGAGCGCGAGGTTGAACTCGACACCGCTCTCGCCGGTGTGGCGCAGCGGATCGCGGGTCTCGGGCTCGAGGCCGTAACGCGCCGCAAGCGCAGCGCCACCGAGCTCACGGGCGCCCTGACCCCAAGCCATCGAGGGCAGATCAAGGATCTGGTAGTGGAAGAGTTCGCGCCAAGACGAACCGTGGCGCCGCAACAGCGCGTCGGTGAACGACTGGTCGAACCCAGCATTGAGCGCCGCAAAGGTCACCGTCGCCCCGCTGGCCCGTGCCATCTGATCATGGAACGCCCGCCACTGCCGGACCGCTTCGGCCTCGTCCACCGCGCCGAGCGTCCGCCATCGGGCGATCGAATAGCCGTTGACCGCCGCTGCGCCCGAATCGAGGCGTTCCGGGTGCGGTGGGTGGATGCGCACGAAGAAGCGACCGAGTTCGTGGCCGTCCGGCCGGACATAGAGCGCGCCGAGATCCACCATCTCGTGATGCGACGGATCGAGCCCGGTGGTCTCGACATCGACGATCGCGATGATGGTCGGACCGGGTAGCGCGGATCGGACCGGCACCTCGGTCGCCTGTACGACCGCCGAAATGATGAGCAGCCCGAAGAGGACCGGCAGTTTCTCGAAGCGTGCCATGGGGAGCGACTCCAGCGCAGCGTTGGCTCAAATTTTGATACGGCGCCCATGATACCCCGGGCTATAGTCGACTGGTGAGCATGACGACGGACTCCCCCACCTCCGGCCGCGACTTCGGCAGTACACCCTACCGATGGTATGTGCTGCTGACCCTCACGCTGGTCTACACCCTGAATTTCATAGACCGTGCGTTGCTCGGCGTGCTGGCCCAGCCGGTGATCACCACCTTCGGGCTCACCGACACCCAGTTCGGGTTCCTCGCCGGCCCGCCGTTCGCGCTGTTCTACGCGCTGATGGGCATCCCGATCGCGATGGCCGCGGACCGTTACAACCGTATCGCGATCATCGCGCTGTGCATCGCGCTGTGGTCATTGATGACCGCGCTCTGCGGGCTCGCGGACGGCTTCCTGTTCCTGCTCATCGCACGCGTCGGGGTGGCGATCGGCGAAGCAGGCAGTAACCCGCCCTCCAACTCCGTCATCGCCGACTACTACCGTCCAGCCGAGCGGCCAAAAGCCTTGTCGATCTACTCGACCGGCGTCATGTTCGGCAGCGCCCTCGCCTTCCTCATCGGTGGCCAGCTCGGCCAGATGCCGGACGACCAAGTGGTCGCAGTTCTAGAATTCTTTGGTCTCGGCGGCATGCCGCAGGCCCTCGACTGGAGCCCGGGCTACGGCTGGCGGTTTGCGTTCCTCGCCTTGGGCGTGCCGGGCATGCTGTTCGCCCTCGTCGTACTGCTCACCGTGCGCGAGCCGCCGCGCGGCTGGTCGGACCCGCCCGGATTGGCGAAGACCGCACGCAGCGGTATCGGCTTCACTTTCCAGTTGCTGCGCGACAAGCCGAGCTTCTGGTACATGACCGTCGCCGCATCGTTGGTGGCGATGGTCGGGTACGGCTATGCCGCCTTCCAGGCGCCGATGATGCAGCGCCTGCACGGCATGCCACCCGGGGAGTTCGCGTTACGCTTCGGGGTGCCCCTCAGCGCTGCGGGTGCGATCGGCACGATCGCGGCCGGGTACCTCACAGCCGCACTCATCCGTCGCTCCATCCGTTGGGTGGCGTTGCTGCCGGCGCTGTTGCTCGCCGGTGCCACGCTGCTCTACCTGCTCGCCTTCGGCGTGATCGCCGACGACCTGCAGCTCGCGTTCTGGCCATGGATGGCGGCGATGCTGTTGCACTACGGTTATCTCGGCGCGCAATACACCATCGGCCAAGGCGTGGTGCCGCAGTCCTCCCGCGCTTCGGCGATCGCCATCCTGCTCTTCGTCATCGCGTTGGTGGGAAACGGGATCGGGCCGCAGTTGATCGGCTTCCTGAGCGACACCTTCATCGCGCTCGGCCTTGAATCACGCGGCTTCGGCGACGTGCTCGATGCGTCAACCTGCAACCCCAAGGTCGCGGGCCTGCTGCCCGCAGCGCAGCAAGCGATCTGCGGCGCAGCTTACGCCGAAGGCTTGCGCAACTCGATGAGGGTCACCGCGCTCTTCCTGCCGGTGGCCGCCGCCTGCTTCTGGATGAGTTCGCGGCACCTCGACCACGATCTGATCGCGCGCTGATGCGCAACTGATCCGCTAGGGCGCGGCATCCGCCAGATCAAAACGCACGCGAAACAGTCGTCCGGTGGGTCGCGTCAATTCATAGATGAAGGTTCGGCTCTCGATGAGCTCCAGGGCCCAGACATTGGTCAGCGAGACCGCCCGGTCCTGCGCCTTGAAGAGCGCCAAGGTCTCGGCATCCGCCGGAAAACTTTGGCGCTGCGCGGTGCCGGGTGCGACGGTGTCGCCGCCGTACATTGTCAGCGCATCGGGCGTACCGTCCGCATGCCGATGGTCGTGCTTAAGACGCAGGCCCGTCGCCGTCCGGGTGATGACCCAGGTACGGCTACGGTCTTCGCCCACGGCGAACGGGATGCGCACCTCATCGGCGCTGCAGTCGCGGACATGCATCTCGAGCGCACGGCCGGTGAAGGGGTCGTCCGCCGCAGGCGGTGGCTGATCGGCGACGATCGTCCCGGCGAAGCGCTTGCCGCAGAGCTGCTGCAACGCGTGGAAGAATTGTCCGGCGGGCGCTGCGCCCGACGCGGCGGACGCTGCAGGGGTCGCGCTTGCCGCGGACGCGATCGCCGAAGCAGCCGCGAAGAGGGTCAAGGTCAGGGTGTATCGCAACATCCGCGTGTTCATGGTTCCAGTGTACAAGCACGCACCGCCCGCAGGCGATCGGCGGCGGCGGCCGAACATGCCGAGGCAGTCAGCCTGCACGCTGCGGCCGAAGCCACGGCCGCGACACGAAAGGCGATCGGTGCGGCCGCAGAAGCCGCGCGGCTCGCGTTAGTCGCCGCCGGCACAATCCGCCGCGGCGAGGACTGAACCCGCTCGTCGATGCGGGCTGGTCATTCGCTTGCCAAGACGCCGACGGTCAGCCATCATGAAGTTGTCGAGGTGTTCCGTATCGGCGCGCAAGCGTAGGTAACGGAGTGAAACGGGAAGCCGGTGAGCGCTTACACGCTCTAACCCGGCACTGCCCCCGCAACGGTGAATGGGTGGTACCGATCAACCCGCCACTGCAGTCCGGTGTCATAACCGTGCTGCGGGAAGGCGATCGGGACCGCGGGCCTTCATAAAGCCTACCCCATGAGTCCGGAGACCGGCCTAGACATCATCCCGGGCTGCGGTGGGCAGACAGGAGCGGGTCGGCCCGTCATGGGTCCGCTTGTTTTCTGTCCCTTTCGCGCCCGGTCGTCGACGACCACAGGGCGCGGGAAAGCGCCCTCAGGAGACTGGCCATGTCCTATCTGAACCGGGCGTTCGTCGCCCATTGCGGTGCACTGCTTTCGATCTTCAGCGTGTCGTCCGCCGTCGCGGAATCTGGCGATCGGACCGCCGCCGAGCTCGAGGAGGTCATCGTCACGGCCAGCCGGCGTGCGGAACCTTTGGAAAGAGCCCTCGCATCCGTCAGCGTGGTCGATCGCACAGCGATCGAGGGGCGCCAGTACGCAAGCTTCGAGCGGCTGTTGTCTGACCTGCCCGGGATCTCGATCACCAACAACGGTGGCCTCGGCAAAGCGAGCTCGATCTTCATCCGCGGTGCCGAGTCCGATCACAGCCTGGTCCTGATCAACGGCCTTCGCTGGGGCTCCACCACCCTCGGGACTTCATCACTGCAAGATCTGCCGCTTGAGCTCATCGAACGGGTAGAGGTCGTGCGCGGACCGCGCTCGGCCCTGTACGGCGCCGATGCGCTCGGCGGGGTCATCCAGATCTTTACCCGCCGTCCTGCGGCTGATGAAGGTCTGCAACGTGAAGCTTCTGCCAGCGTTGGCTCCAACGCGACCCAGCGTGCTGCACTCAATTTCGGTGCCACACTCGATCGAGGGTTCTGGCAGCTTGGCGGGTCGTGGACAGACTCCGACGGTACTAACGCCTGTCGCGGATTCGGTGCGCCGCAGTTCGTCGGTTGCTTCACCAACGAACCGGACGCCGATGGCTACCGGAACACCTCGCTCACCGCCCGTGCCGGCGCGGAGGTCGGCACGAACGGACTGCTCGAAGTGTCGGGATCGCTGAACGAAGGGCGCGTGGAGTTCGACGGCTCGTTCCAGAACATCGCGGAGTTCCGCCACAGCACCCTCGGGGGCGCCTACACCCACGAGATCAAGGACAAAATCCGTGTCGCCGCGCAGTTCGGCCAGACCCGCGACGACAGCGATAACTTTTCAGGGAGCACATTCATCTCGCGTTTCGACACCGCCCGCGATTCCGCATCGCTGCAAACGGACCTCACACTGCGGCCTGAGCTCACCCTGACGCTCGGCACCGACTACCTGCGGGACACCGTCGAGAGCACCACCGCGTACACGGAGACCGCGCGCCGCAACATCGCGGCGTTCACCGCCTTGCAGGGTTCGCTCGGCAGCCATTCTTTGCAGGCCGGCTTGCGATACGACGACAACCAACGCTATGGCGGCGAGACGACCGCCTCGTTCGGCTGGGGCTGGGACCTTTCGCCGCAGTGGCGCTTGGTGGCGACGGCTGGCGACGGGTTCAAGGCGCCGAGCTTCAACGAACTCTACTTCCCCAACTTCAGTAACCCCGCGCTGCGGCCGGAGCGATCGACCAGCTTGGAGACGAGCCTGCGCTGGAAAGCACGGGATACGTCAGCCGCGATCTCGGTGTATCGCAACTCCATCGACGACCTGATCGGTTTCGATGCGAGCTTCAAGCCCGCGAACATCGACAAGACCCGCATCGAAGGTGTCGAACTGACGGCGCGGACGTCGATCGGTCCGTGGCGGCTCGATGGTTCAGCCGAGTGGCTGTCGCCCATCAACCGCTCCGCAGGCGTCAATCAAGGCAAAACCCTGCCGCGCCGCGCCCGCAACATCGTGCGTGCTGATGTCGAACGGCGGTGGCAGCGCGGCAGCGTCGGGATCCGCACCCAGTATCAGGGTGGTCGCTTCGACAACCTCGCCAATACCCGGGCGCTCGACTCCTACCTGACCGTCGACCTGCGCGCCGAATGGCGGATATCTGCGGCGTTACGCCTCCAGGCGAGGCTCGACAACCTATCTGACGAGACCTACGAATCGGCGAGCTTCTATCCGCAACCGGGACGAGAGTGGCATATCGGTATCCGGTATGCCGCTCGCTGAGCGCGACATGACACCCCTTAAGACAGAGCAAACGCTGCGTCGGTCGGTCCGGGCGCGACTCGATCGGCTGACCAAGCCGCAAGGCTCGCTCGGTCGTCTCGAGGATCTGGTCATCGAGTTGTGCGTGATCCAGGGCGATCCGCACCCGCAGGTCTCGCAGGCTGAACTGTTGTTGTTCGCTGCCGACCATGGAATCAGCGACGAGGGGGTGAGCGCCTACCCCCGCGTCGTCACTGCACAGATGGTCGGCAATTTCCTGCGCGGCGGCGCGGCGGCGAGCGTCCTCTCGAGACTCCATGGCTGCGGGCTGCGGGTGATCGATGTCGGTGTCGATGCCGATCTCGATCCGCATCCGCTGCTGCAACAGTCAAAGATCGCGCGCGGTACAGCCAATATGCTGCACGCCGACGCGATGTCATCGGCGCAGCTGCAGCAAGCGCTGCAGATCGGACATGACGCGGCGACCGAAGCCATCCGCCGGGGTAATCGTGTCGTCCTCTTCGGCGAGATGGGGATCGGCAACACCTCTGCGAGCTCGCTGTTGCTGGCGGGCTTCAGCGGATCGTCCTTGGCTGAATGCGTCGGGCCGGGCACCGGACTCGATCCGGCCGGCGTCGCACGCAAACTCGCGATCCTCGAGCAGGTCCGTGGTCGCAGCGCCGCCTCACCGCTGCCCTCGGACTCCGTCGCAGCGGCCCACACCATGCTGCAGCGTTGGGGAGGCTTCGAGATCGCAGCCTTGGTCGGCGCGATCGGCGCCACGGTCGCCGCGCGGGCCGTGCCGTTGATCGATGGTTTCTCGGTCAGCGTGGCCGCCCTCATCGCCGACCGGCTCGCCCCGGGCGTGTTGCAACGCTGTATCTTCAGTCACTGTTCCGCCGAACCCGCTCACGCGCCCCTGCTGCGCCGGATCGGCGTGGAACCCCTGCTGTCCTTGGGGCTGCGGCTTGGCGAGGGCAGCGGTGCCCTGCTCGCATTGCCGTTGTTGCGCAGCAGTGTCGCCTTCTACGAACAGATGGCAAGCTTCGACGATGCCGGGGTCAGCGATCGCCCGAAGGAGGATGGATCATGAGCGCGCAATGGCGGGTATTCCTGGCGGCGGTGCAGTACTTCACCCGGCTTCCCGTACCCGCTTCGGTCGGACACTCTCAGCAGTTGCTGGATGATGCCGCGCGCTATTTCCCGGCCGTCGGCACACTGGTCGGCGTTGCGTCAGCTGCGGCATTCTTCGTGGGCAGCCTGCTGCTGCCGCCGACGGTCGCCGCACTGCTCGCCGTCGGTGTCGCCGTGTGGATCACCGGTGCCTTCCACGAAGATGGGCTCGCCGACGCAGTCGACGGCATCGGTGGCGGCTACGAGCGGCAGCGCATCCTCGAGATCATGCGTGACTCACGCATCGGGACGTACGGCGCGGTGGCGTTGCTGCTCAGCATCGGGCTGCGGGTGTCGGTACTGGCTGCACTGCCGGTCGACCTCGGCTGCCTCTTTTTGATCGTCGGGCACACCTGCAGCCGTCATGCCGGGATCGTCCTGATGTGGCTGCTGCCCTATGTCAGGGAGGACGAATCTCGCGCGAAACCGTTATCGCGTAGCTTGAGCCTGAACGCCCTGCTGGTCGCTTCGTCCACCGCACTCGTCGCGTTCGCGCTCGGCGTCGCCTACGAGCCGGCGTTCCTCGGCGGACTGCCGCTCGCCTTGGCAGCGCAGATCTACTGGTACCGCGTGCTACGACGCAACCTGCAGGGCTACACCGGCGATTGCCTGGGAGCCGCACAACAGATCACCGAGGTGAGCCTCGGGGTGGGTCTGCTCGCCGCATGGTCTATCTGATTCGCCACACCACCCCGGCCATCGAGGCCGGTGTCTGCTACGGACGCTCGGACCTCGCGCTGGCCGACACGGCGCCTCGCGAGATCGCCGCGGTGCTCAAGGCCATCCCGGACATCACGATCGTCTACTCGAGTCCCGCGCAGCGTTGTCTGCGCCTCGCACAGGCGGTGACCGCTGCACAGGGCATCGATCACCAGATCGACCCCAGACTTCAAGAGATCGATTTCGGCGACTGGGAAGGGCGTCGTTGGGATGACATCCCGGTAGCTGATATCGCGCGCTGGGATGCACAGCTTTGGGACCACACGCCCGGTGGCGGCGAGTCCTTGCGTGATCTTTGGCAACGCGTCGCCGAGTTCAGCGACGATGTTTTGCGGCCGTTCGCAGAGGCCGTAGACCGTCACGCGCTCGTGGTCTCGCATCACGGTCCGTTGCGGGTGCTGCACTGCCTGGGCGCTGGTCTGACCCACGCGCAGCTGTTCGAGGTGAAGTTCGGTTTTGGCGCCTCCGGCTTGCGCCGATGGGTCGTCGCGCACCCGCGCGATGCGGATGCGCTGCAGGCCTAGAAACTGACGCGGACCCCCGCCTGCACGAGGCGCGGCATCCCGAGTAGGATGCCGCGGGTCCGATCGACGATGTAGGACTGGTCGGTAAGGTTCTTGACGGTCAGGAACCCCTGCCAACGGTCGTTGTGGGTGTAGTTGACCGTCGCGCCCAAGAGCGTGTGTGCCTCAATGATGCCGCGCTGGCCGTCGGCGCTGGCCACGACGGTATTGGAGAAATCCGAGAACTGCTCGGACAAATGCTGCAGGTCCACCTGCATCGACAGCGGACCCTTGGCGAAGCCGAGCGCCACGGTGGCCGTGAACTCCGGCGAATAAGGCTGACGGTTGCCTGCGACACCCACCGTCGCCTGGTTCGCGACGTTGCGGAACGCCGTCGTCTGCTCGGCCTTGTCGAGCCAGGTGAGCGCCACGTTGCCGAACACGCCACCCGACCACTGGATCGCGGAACTCGCCTCGATGCCGGCGAACAGCGCCTCGCCCTGGGAGAGCGGCGTTGCGCCGCCCGCGATCGACCCGACCGCGATAAGGTTGTCGAAGTCGTTGTGGAAATAGGCGAGCTGCAGACGGACGCCATCCACCGGTTCGCCGCGCAAGCCGATTTCGAAGTTGGTCGATGATTCGGGATCGACCTCGGTGACCGTGCCGCCGCCGGCGATGAGGTCCTCGACGCGGGGCGGGGAGAAGCCTTCGTGCACGCCCGCGAACGCGGTCAGCGTGGCATCGATGCTCCAGGTCATGCCGATGCCCGGCATCATCTTGGTGACACGGGTGTCGCCCCTGCGGCCAGTGAGACGGTCGGTCCGCTGCGCATCGATGCGCTCGTGCCGCAGGATCGGCGTGACGGTGACAGAGCCGAGGTCGAACCGCTGGGTCGCGAACACCGCGACCGCATCGGTGTCCCGGCGGTTGTCCTCAACCACACGCCCGGTGCGCGCCTGCGGGCCATCGCCGTTGAGCTGTTGCCGATCCTGCCGCTCGACCTGCCATTTGACGCCGACGCTGAATTCGCCCTGCGCGTTGGTACGGCGCAGGCGGGACTCGACACCATGCAACGCGTACTCCCGCAGACGCCCCTGCACCGACGCGCAGCCATCGGCGTCCACCGCAAGGCCTGCCAGGCGGCGCGCGATGAAGGCGGCGCCGCACTGATTGTCCGTGGAGCTGCTCGACTGGCGCCACCAGTCGCGGTTGAAGGCGCCATAGAACACGCTGGTGTCGATCTTGGTCGCCGCCGACGGCGACCAGCGATGCGACAACGACGCGCCTTGCCGGGCGATGTCGAAACCGTCGTTTTCGAACGGGTTGTAACGGGCCCCGAGCCGTTCGTACTCGGCCTGCGTCAACCCTGAATAGGTCATGATCGAGTCTTCCTGATAGAGACTCAAGCGCAGCTTCAGCGAGTGCTCTTTCGACAGCACGGCGGAATATTTGAGGTTGAGATCATCGATCGCGTGGTCGAGATGGTCGCGCGCGCCCTCCCCTTGCTTGTGCACATAGTCGGCGAGGAAACCGCTCCCGCCGACCCGCGCGTGCGCGTTCAGGTACTCGCGCGTGCCGCCGCCGAACTGCATGAATCCCGCGAACGCTTCCGGCGCGTCCGGCGTCAGGTAATTGATGACGCCACCGATCGTCTGCGGGCCGTAGGCCAACGCGCTCGTGCCCCGCAGCACTTCGATCCCGCTATAGCGCTCGATCGGCGGATGGAAATAGCTGGCGTTGTCGCCATACGGAGCGTAGGCAAGCGGCAGACCGTCTTCGAGCAGCGTGATCTTGGTGGAGCGCGTGGGATTCAGGCCGCGGATGCCGATGTTGGGGCGCAGCCCGAAGCCTTCCTCGTCCCGGACGTTGACCCCGGGCGCTCGGCGCAGTGCCTCGTTGGCGGTGAAGGGCCGCTGCAGGTCAAGTTCCTCGAGCGTGATGACATCCACCGCGCCCGGCACGAGCCGCGCCTCCGCCCGGGTACCGATGATGGTCACGGTCGGCAGCGCCTCCGCAGCCTCCAGTCCAGGTGCCGCCTCCGCCGCGGTCGCGGCCGCAACCCCAGGGAAGAGACATAGAGAAAGACAGCCCGCGAGGGACAGGGGACGGGCGGTGCGGGACGGCATGGTCGGGTTTCTCTACCGAGTCGATGACCGTAACGTTAATACGAATCATTCTCATTTGCAACAGCAGGTCGACCCGACGCCTCAGAACCCCTCGTCTGCCCCCAGGTAACGCCACTGCCCGACCGGCAGCGCACCGAGCAGCACCCGGCCGGTGCGGATGCGCTTCAGGCCCGTGACCGTGAGCCCTACGATCTCGCACATGCGACGGATCTGGCGCTTGCGGCCCTCGCGCAGGCCGAAACGCAGCTGGTCCTCGTTTTGCCAAGACACCTGCGCAGCCTTCAAGGTCACGCCATCCAGCGTCAATCCGAGCCGCAACCGCGCCATACCATCCGGCGCCATCTCGCCCTGAACGCGCACGAGGTATTCCTTCTCGACATCGTTGCCGCCGATCAGGTGCTTGGCGATGCGACCGTCCTGCGTGTAGACCATGAGCCCGGTCGAATCGATGTCGAGCCGCCCCGCCGGCGCGAGGCCGTCAAGATGCCGCGGCTCGAAGCGCCGGCCTGAGGCATCGCCGCTCCAGCGGTTCTGCGGCCGGATCAACACCGACGCCGGTTCGTAGCCGTCCTCCGCCTGGCCCGAGACATAGCCGATCGGCTTGTTGAGGAGGACGGTGACGAGCTCCGCCTGCTGCGCACGCGCGCGCGGGTGGACCTCGATGCGCGCCGCACGGTCCACCCGCGTGCCGAGCACATCGATCACTGTCCCATCGACGCGCACCCATCCCGCGACGATCCACGCCTCCGCCTCGCGGCGTGAGCAGAGCCCAAGCTCGCCCATGCGCTTGGAGAGTCGCGGCAGATCGTCGGCGGAGTCGTTCATCGTAGGCGGCAGCGGTCCGATGGCTCAATCCTTAAAGAACGGCTCCACACTACCCTTGCGCTGGATCGTGAGCGGCCTGCCCCGGCGATCGACCGCCTTGCCGATCGTCACGCGGATCCAGCCCTCCGAGATGCAGTACTCCTCAACGGTCGTGTACTCGACGCCGTCGAGACGGATGCCGATGGCGCGCTCGAGCAGCGCGGCGTCATGGTGCGGGCTGTCCGGATGCACGCTCAAGCGGTCGGGGAATGTCATCATCATCCGTGCAGGATGCCATGCCTCGCTGCAGGCGTCACGGCTTAGCTTGCTGCGACGGCACGCCGCGTTCCGCCCGAATCCGGCGCACCGTCAGCCAAGCAAGTCCGCTGAGCGCACTGAGCAGCACGAGCATCAGGGTGCCAAGCCAAGCCCCGACTCGCCAAGCTTCGATGAGTCCGAACGCCACCCCGACCGGGGTACTCACGAGCAGGATCGGTTTCGCGATACGCATAGCCCAGAAGTATAAACGGTGTGCGCTCGCAAACCGCCAAAACCAATCCGCGTTATGCCTTTGTAGTCAAACAACGCGCTTCAGAATCTTGTGCCTACCGGAAGTGATTACACCCGCTGCGCCGACCTCGAGATATTCTTTGAGTGCCGTCTCGCGCAGCATTCTTTCACAGCTTAAAACGCGTCCTCGCAACTCGATCATGCACACGAGAAATTCATGTTGTTATACGGTCTATCTAGGCCGCGTTTCCGGGCTGCCGCCCACACCGACCCGAAGCGTACATTGAGTCCATTTCAGTGATTGACTCCGGAAATAGTGTCGTCGAATCCTTGCCGTCCACGCTCGGTCTCGGCTTGTCATCGAGTTGTTCAACCAGGGGTTTCGTATGGCGCTCGTCGTAAAAAGCTTTAAAGTCAGCGGCACGCCGGGTGAAGACGGATGTTACGCAGAGATCACCGCTCGCGAGAGCGGCCTTATCTCCTGGATTTTCGCCCTGCTACAGCTCGATCCAACCTGGTCGCTGAAGATCCTCTTCGACAAGGTCGTCTACGAAGCCAACAGCATCACGGGCTTCAGACAGGTGATCCTGCCGATCCACTCGGTGAGCTCGGTGTACTTCGGGACTTCTAAGCCGTGGAAGTTGGCACTGACAGTATTCATTCTGTTCATCGGCGCAGCCTATGTTGCCGCGGAAGCGGGCTCTGTCTTCTGGACAGTGCTGCTGGTGCTGCTCGGCGTCGCAGCGGCGGCTCTCATCTTCATCCTGAATCGTGAATTGTGTATCGGCGTGACCGAGAGTACGGGTGATAATTACGAAATGCTGCTCAAGTGATCCGTCATCGAAAACCAGGAAATCACCGAAGACCGTCTGGCTGAGATCGCCACACTTTTCATCGCGATACTCGATGCACACAAGTAAGTGTTGGCCGGTCGGGCGATCGGACAAGGCGATCGCTGATGAGTCCCTCTGCGGACTTGCTCGAGACGCCCGGGCGTCAACCGAATCCGACGCTGGAGTTGGGTCAGCGGGCGGTAGGCTCAACACTCGATCTTAGCTAAAACGACAACGTCGCGCGGCCTACCGAAGGCACTGCGACGCTGATAGCGATCTGCGTGGTCCTCGGCATACTGTCCCTCGCCTTCCTGATTCCGAAAAGCCTCGAGGGCTCCGCCGCCGATCCCGAAGCGACGACGCCCGGCTTGACGGACTCCCTGTCGCGCAAACTGTCGTCCGCGTTTGGCTCGGCAGCAGCGGAGGATT
>CAMAQZ010000026.1 GCA_945860725.1 Klebsiella pneumoniae
GGCTCGGAAACTTTCTTGGCCGAAGGCGGTCGTATCGAGTTCACGCAATCGGCGATCGTGCTCGAGTCCCTGGTCAACAAATTCTTCGCCAACTTCGCCGACAAGGGCGGCTCGACGCCCACCCCCGCGACCACCCCCGATACCACCCCTTAGGAGAACCCGTGATGAGCCCTGTCCTGTTGCGCATCCGCCGCGCAGTCCTCGCCGCAGCCGGCCTCGCCGCCGCCGCCCTCGCTGCGGCGTCTCTTGCGCTGCTGCCGGCGCCCCTGTACGCGCAGGCGTCGTCCCGTGCGCCCGCTGCCGCGGTGGTCGACACCAGCGGTCCGACCCAGCTCATCGAGAGCGCGGCCAATGCCATGCTCGGCGAGCTCGATTCGCGCCGTGCTGAATTCCGCAAAGACCCGCGCAAGCTCGCGGCCTTGGTCGAGCGTTTCTTGCTGCCGCATTTCGACGTCGATCACGCGGCCCGTCTCGTGCTTGGCAAACACTGGCGCACCGCGACCCCGCAACAGCGCCAACGCTTCATCGACGGTTTCTACGGGTCGCTGATGTCCAACTACGGCGATGCCTTGGTCGAGTTCACCGGCAATCGCATCCGTGTATTGCCTTCTACGGTGGCGCCCGATGCGACCTCGGCCGTGGTGCGTACCGAGGTCAAGCGCAGCAACGGCAACAAGATCCCCGTCCACTACTCGATGCGCAAAGCCGAGGCGGGTTGGAAGGTCTGGGATGTCGTCATCGAGGGCATCAGCTACGTAAAGAGCTTCCGCGAGGACTTCGGGTCTGAGATCGACCAGAAGGGGCTCGAGGCGGTCATCCAGCGGCTCGAGGCGCAGAGCCGGCGTGGCGCCGTCACCGGGTCGCGCGGGTGAGCGATTTCTCCTTGCGCCACGGCGAGGGGTCACAGCTCTCGCTGCAGGGCGATCTGACCTTCGCGACCGCACCGCAGGCCTATGCCGCAGGGCTCGGCGCCATCGCGGCCGCGCCCGCAGGCTCATTGGCGATCGACTGCACCGCCCTCGGCGACTCCGACAGCGCGGGGTTGGCGGTGTTGATCGAGTGGTGTGCCATCGCGGCACAGCGCGGTGTGGCGCTGAAATTCAGCGGCTTTCCCGACCGCTTGATGCGCCTCGCCGAGATGAGCGAGGTCGAGACGCTGCTCCTCAGCGAGCGCTGAGCTCCGACGACCCGGCGGCGGCGTCCTGCGCCTCCAGATCCTCCAGCTCCTCCAGCAGGGCCTCGTCGTCGAGCGGCACATCGCCGTCCCGGACCAAGTATTCCCGCCGCTGAAGATACGCCGATCGCACGAAGGCGTAGGAATCGCCCGTGCGTTCGAGCAGCGCATCGGCGTCGAGCAGCCGGACCCGGCGATCGAACTTGTCGGCGGCCCATAGCATCCAGCGGGTGCTGTCGTCCTCGAGGTAGGCGCGGGGCTCGGCAAAATCGTCGACAAAACTGCCGAGGCCGTCGCGCAGGGTGTACGGCCCGAGGAACGGCACCATGATATACGGCCCTGGCGGGACACCCCACCGTCCCAGGGTCTGCCCGAAGTCCTCGTTATTGCGGTCGAGGCCCGAGGCGGTCGCCGGGTCGAGGAGACCGCCGAGCCCGAAGGTGGTGTTGAGGACGAAGCGCGCGGTGTCGGAGGCGGCCGCAGTGAATTTTCCCTGCAGCAGGTTGTTGGCCAAGGTCACCGGGTACTCGGCGTTGCTGAAGAAGTTGCTGACGCTGGTCTGCACGAACTGGGGGGTGACTTTCCGGTAGCCGCGGGCGACGGGCTTGAAGATCGCGCGATCGAGCCCGTCGTTGAAGGCGTAGGTGCCGCGGTTCAAACGCTCGAGCGGGTCGCGCGGGTCAGGGGTCGCCTGCGTTGGCAGGGTGACGCAGCCGCCCAAAGCGAAGGCCGCGAGCAGGACCAGCAGGGGGGTGTGGTGAGAGTGCGGGGGTGACATATTCGGCTCGGCGGGGTTTAAGTTCAGCGTGTCACCCAAGTTTAGCATTTCCGTCCGGTCGTTCGCGGCTGCGGCGCTTGCCGCTTTCCTTGAGGGCATCGCGCACCTCCTTCATCCGCGCTTCGAAGCGCGCCCGCTGCACCGCCGAGATCTGCGGGTCGGCGAGTGCGAGCTCCAACTGCTTCACGGCCATCGCCAGATCGCCGCTGCTGAGGTGGTACTCGCCCATGTAGTAGTAGGCGTCGCCGGTGTCACCGGCGCTGCTGGCGGCGACCGCGGTCAGGCGGATCTGCTCGGGCGTGGGCGGCACAACATTGAACAGGTCGAGCAGCAGGGCGTGGGCCGCCTTCGCTTCATCGGTCCGCAGCAGCACCTCGGCATAGCGGACGGTCAGCGCCACATTGCGCGGCGCCACGGCCAGCCCACTGCGCAGCACCGTCAGCGCCTCGGCGGTGCGACCGTCGTCCGCCAAGGCCTCGCCAAGCGCAGCTTGCAGCATGGGGCTGCCGGGTTGCGTGGCGTTCAGTTCGCTCAACGCCGCCACGGCGCGGCCGCGATCGCCCGCATCGCTCCGGGCCAAGGCCTCGCCATAGCGCTGTGCGGCGCTCAGCGTGCGGCTGTCGGCGAGCGTCGCGTAGTACTGGCGCAGGTCCGAGCCTTGCTCGGCGCCGAGCACGCGGATGCGCTCGCGGATGAAGTCGTAGGAGGGGGATTGCGTCCCAACCTTGGGTTTGAGCTGCGCCGCGCGGTCGCGGGTCTCGGCGATGCGGTTGGTGGTGACCGGGTGGGTGCGCAGGAACTCCGGCACATCGATGCCTGCGAGGCCGGAGCGGCGCCCGAGGATCTCAAAGAAATCGGGCATCGCGTTCGGATCGAACCCTGCGGTGGCGAGCAGCGAGATGCCAACCCGGTCGGCCTCGTATTCATTGGCGCGGGTAAAGTTGATCTGCTGCTGCATCGCGGTGCCCTGCGCGACCATGATGCCGGCTTGCATGGCATCGCTGGAACCGGTCGCCATGCCGACCAAGATGGCCGCGACGAGCGCAGCGGCGGAGGCGATGCCTTGGCGACCCCGCGCCTGGACGGCGCGCGCGATATGCCGCTGGGTGACATGCGCGATCTCGTGCGCGAGCACGCTCGCGAGCTGCGCCTCGTTCGAGGTGGCGGTGATGAGACCTTGGTTGAGGCCGATGAAGCCCCCGGGCAGCGCGAAGGCGTTGATGCTCGTGTCGCGCACCACAAAGAACCGGAACCGCCGCTGCGAGTCGGGCACCTGCGAGGCGATCCGGCTGCCGAGCGACTGGATGTAATCGTCGGTCTCGGGGTCCTCCATGACCGCACCCTGTGCGCGCAGGTCCCGCAGCACCGACATGCCGATGCGGAACTCCTCGTCGAGGCCGAGCGTCGAGTCGGCGGTCGAGCCGATATCGGGCAGGTCGTTGGCGGACTGTGCGCGGGCGGCGGACGGTGCCGCCATCCCGATGAGCAGCGTCAGCAGCGCCGCCCCGAAGCCGAGGCGCAGCGTGGGTCGGGAGTGCGGGCGCATCAGGTCCATAGGCTTCTTGACCGCTGCGCGATACAGAAGTTCACAGCGCCTCGGTGGCGTAGTCTGCAAGACGCGACCGTTCGCCCCGCATCAGCGTGATGTGACCGGCATGCGCCCAGCCCTGGAAGCGGCTCACGACGAAGGTGAGGCCCGAGGTGGTCTCGGTGAGGTAGGGGGTGTCGATCTGCGCGATGTTGCCCAAGCAGACGACCTTGGTGCCGGGGCCGGCGCGGGTGACGAGCGCGCGCATCTGCTTCGGGGTGAGGTTCTGCGCCTCATCGAGGATCACGAGGCGGTTGAGGAAGGTCCGGCCGCGCATGAAATTCAGCGAACGGATCTTGATGCGGTTGCGCAGCAGGTCTTGGGTCGCGGCGCGCCCCCAACTGCCGCCCTCGGTGCTTTGGGTGAGGACCTCGAGGTTGTCCATCAAGGCGCCCATCCAAGGCTCCATCTTCTCCTCTTCGGTGCCGGGCAGGAAGCCGATGTCCTCGCCGAGCGGGATCGTCACGCGGGTCATGATGATCTCCCCGAAGCGGTTCTCCTCGAGGGTCTGCATGAGCCCTGCCGCGAGCGTCAGCAGCGTCTTGCCGGTGCCGGCGGGCCCTAAGATGGAGACGAAGTCGATGTCGGGGTCGGTCAGCAGGTTGAGCGCGTAGTTCTGCTCGCGGTTGCGCGCGCGGATGCCCCATACCCCGTTACGGTCACCGCGGAAATCGCGGACCAGTTCTAAGGTCGCCGTGTTGCCCTGCACGCGGCGCACCATCGCCTCGATGCCGCCCTCGCGGTCCTCGTGCACGAACTGGTTGGGCGTCCACTTCGCGACCGTGGGCCCTGAGATCTCGTAGAACGTGCGCGTGCCCTCTTTCCAGGAGCGCATGTCTTTGCCGTGGCGGTCCCAGAAATCGGCCGTCAGCGCCTCGTGTCCCTTGTAGAGGACATCGGCGTCCTCGATGGTGCGATCGCTGAAGTAGTCCTCGGCGTGCACGCCGACCACAGCAGCCTTGATGCGAAGGTTGATGTCCTTGGAGACGAGCACCACGCGCGCCTCGGGCTGCAGCGCCTGCAGCGCGAGGGTCTGCGCGAGGATGGCGTTGTCGTTGCTGTTGCCGGGCAGCGTGTCGGGCAGGGAACCCGAGAGCCGTTGGGTCTGGAAGAACAAGCGCCCGGAGGAGGCCGCCTTGCCGTGGTTGCCGGTGAGGTTGGACGGCAGCGGCAGCCCCGCCTCGATCTTGTCGCGGCTGGCATCGCGCATGAGCTCATCGAGGAAGCGGCTGACCTGCCGCACATTGCGCGACGCCTCAGAGAGGCCTTTTTTGTGGGCGTCGAGTTCCTCGAGCACCACCATCGGCAGGAAGATGTCGTGCTCTTCGAAGCGGAAGATCGCCGCCGGGTCGTGCATCAGCACATTGGTGTCGAGCACGAACAGCCGACGCTGCCGTGCGCTGCGCCGGCGCGTCAAGACGCTTTCGCCGCCGCCAAGACCACCGCCGCGTGGCCGTCGGCTTTGAGCTTGCGCCATTCGGCGAGGAGCTTGCCGTCCGCGCCGATCAAGAAAGTGCTGCGTTCGATACCCATGACTTTCTTGCCGTACATGTTCTTCTCGCGGATCACATCGAAGAGCGTGCAGAGCGCTTCATCTGAGTCGGACAGCAGCGCGTACTTCAGGCCTTCTTTGTCGATGAACTTGCGGTGCGAGGCGCAGGAGTCGCGCGACACCCCGACCACCGTGGTACCCGCCCGCTTGAAAGCCCCGAGGAGCGCTTGGAACTGCTGCGCTTCGACCGTACAGCCCGAGGTCATGTCCTTCGGATAGAAGAAGAGCGCGACCTTCGACCCGGCTTGATCTTTGAGCCGCCAGTGTCCGCCGTCCGTGTCGGTGGCCGTGAAGTCCGGGACTTTCTTGCCCACGATGACTTTGGGGGTCGCGTTGCGGGTCGTGGCCTTGGCCATGCGGATGCTCCGGAGGAGGGTGGCGCGGATCGGGCTCTCGCCGGTCAGGATTTCACCGGGTCGAGGATGGCATCGAGGTTGCGGGCGTCGCAGAAATCGAGGAATTCCTCGCGCAGGTGCGCGAGGTGGATGCGCGAGGGCACGCTGACATTCATCTGCACCGAGAACATCTGTGCGCCGGTGTGGGCGGCGGCGTAGGAGTGTGTGCTGACCTCGGCGATGTCGATGCCGCGCTGCGAGCAGAACCCGGCGAGCGCCGACACGACGCCCGTCTGATCGAGGCAGACTGCGTCGATGGTGTACGGCAGGTCGGTGCCCGGGGGGCGCGGCTCGGTGCGCCGTATGTTCAGCGTGAGTTCCGCTTCCGAGGCGAACTTCGCGAGTTCGGTCTCGAGCTTCGCGAGCGAATGCCAGTTGCCGGACACCAGCAGCACCACCGCGAACTCGTTGCCGAGGGTTGCCATGCGGCTCTCGCCGATGCTGCCGCCGCAGTCGCTGATGACGCGGGTGAGGTCGTGGACGAGTCCGGTGCGGTCGGCGCCGATGGCCGAGATGGCAAGGTGCTGTTTCATGTACGCCGCGAGTGTAACGGCTCGTTGTGACGGCTGCGACTTAAGGTTGCGCGAAATGCACAGCGACCCGTACCATCGCCGCGATGTTCGCAGACAGCCTGGTCGCCCTGGTGACACCGATGACGGCCGACGAGGCCATCGACCTGCCCGCGTGGCAGCGTCTGATCGAGTTCCACATTGCCCACGGCACCGCCGGGGTCGTGGTGGGCGGCACCACCGGCGAGTCTGCGACCCTGACCGAGGCCGAGCTGCTGCAGCTCGTGCGCGAGGCGCAAGCCGTCGCCGCCGGCCGCCTGCAGGTCATCGCCGGGGCGGGGCTCTCTTCGACCGCGGCCACCGTCGAGCGCGTCCGGGCGCTCGCGCCGCTGCGGCCCGATGGCCTGCTGGTCGTCACCCCGGCGTATGTGAAGCCGACCCAAGAGGGCCTCTTCCGGCACTACGCCGCCGTCGCCGCGGCCTCCGACCTGCCCGTGATCCTCTACAACGTGCCCGGGCGCACCGGCGTCGACCTGCTGCCGACGACCGTCGGGCGGCTAGCTGCGCTGCCCAACATCGTCGCCCTCAAGGAAGCCGTCGCTGGCCCCGCTCGCATCCGGGAACTGCGGGCTGCGGCGCCTGACCTTGCCGTGCTCTCGGGGGATGACCCGACCGCCCGGGAGGCGATCTTGGCAGGTGCGGTCGGCGTGATCTCGGTGACGGCGAACATCACGCCGCGCGGGATGGCCGACATGGTCGCCGCGGCGCGCCGGGGCGATGCGGCACGGGCCGCTGAACTCGACGCGCAGCTTGCGGGCCTGCACACCGCGCTCTTCCTCGAACCGAACCCGATCCCCGCGAAATGGGCGCTCGCCCGGATGGGGCTGATGGGGGAGGGGATCCGCCTGCCGCTCACGACCCTCTCCGCCGAGGTGCAGCCGAAGGTGCTGTCGGCGCTGCAACAGGCGGGTATTATCCCGGGATGATGACTCGCACCCGCCCCTTGTTGCTCGCCTGCCTGATCCTGCCGCTCGCCGGCTGCGGCTCGCTGCTCAAGACCAAATGCGCGACCCCTGCCGATTACGCCGCGGTCGTCGACAACCCGGGCCTGAAGGTCCCCGAAGGCCAGACCGGCCCCGACACCCGCCGGGCGCTCGCGATCCCGGCGCTGAACGAACCCGAACCCGCACGCCCCGCAGACCAGCCCTGCCTCGACATCCCGCCGGCCTTCACCCCGGCCCCTGCGAAGCCTGCTGCGCCCAAACCGCCTGCGAATTGATATCATCCGCGCGCCGGAGAGATGGCCGAGCGGTCGAAGGCGCTTGATTGGAAGTCAAGTAACATCGTAAGGTGTTCGTGGGTTCGAATCCCACTCTCTCCGCCACCTACCGATGCGCTAATAGGCGAAAGAAAGGATGCGGCGTTGTCTCCACGCCTGTGGGGATGGACCGCAGCCCGGCGGCTCTAGGGGAGTTCAAACGTGATCACCGCTCTGCTGGTCGTGGTTTTCGTGGCGGCCTATGCCGCGATCGTGTTCGAGCATCCCCTCGGCGTCAACAAGTCGGCATCGGCGCTGATCGGCGCGGGCCTGCTCTGGACGCTCTATGCCGCATCGGTTGGCGACCCCCAGGTCGTCTCCGCCGATCTCGGCGAGTCCCTGCTCGGCACGGCGCAGATCATCTTCTTCCTGCTGGGCGCGATGACCATCGTCGAGGTTGTCGACGCGCATGATGGCTTCGATGTCATCACCTCGCGTATCCGCACCCGGTCCGTGTCCTCGCTGCTCTGGATCGTCGGCATCTGCACGTTCTTCCTCAGCGCGATCCTCGACAACCTGACGACGACCATCGTGATGGTCTCGCTGATGCAGAGGCTGCTTGCCGAGCGGCGGGATCGCCTGTTCTTCGCTGGTGTGATCGTGATTGCTGCCAATTCGGGAGGCGCCTGGTCACCCATCGGCGACGTCACGACCACCATGCTGTGGATCGGCGGGCAGGTCACGACCCTGCCCCTCATGAAAGCCGTATTCGTGCCCGCGCTCGTCAGCCTGCTCGTCCCGCTGGCCGTGACCGCCGTCGCCGCGCGGGGCCGCACCGTCATCTCGCCGGACAATTCGGCGTCTGGGCATCGCTCGATCACCACAGCCCTCGAGCGCAAGCTGATGTTGTCGATGGGGCTGGGCGTCCTGGTGGCGGTGCCCGCGTTCAAGGCGGCGACCGACCTGCCGCCCTTCATGGGCATCCTTTTCGGGCTGGGCATCCTGTGGCTGGTGGGCGACCTCCTGCATCGCAGGAAGGACCTCGAGGAATCAAGGCGCCTGACCCTCGTTCATGCCCTGAGCCGGATCGACCTCAGTTCGATTGTCTTCTTCGTCGGGATTCTGCTCGCTGTTGCGGTGCTCGAACATGCGCACCTGCTGTCGGCCATCGCGGCATGGCTCGACGGCACGGTCGGTCGCCTGGATGTGATCGTGGTGATCATCGGCCTGGTCAGCGCCATCGTCGACAACGTGCCGCTCGTCGCAGCATCGATGGGGATGTACAGCCTCGAGCAGTACCCGGCCAATCATTTCCTATGGGGCTTCCTCGCCTACTGCGCGGGAACCGGCGGCTCGATCCTCGTGATCGGCTCCGCGGCGGGTGTCGCCGCGATGGGCCTCGAGAAGATTGACTTCATCTGGTACCTGAAGAAGATCTCCCTGCTGGCGCTGGTCGGGTATCTCGCGGGAGCCGCCGCCTTCCTCATCCAGCACGCGCTGCTTGGGCAGATTGTTGAGTAATCTGTTCGGGATCGGCGTAGATCGCGATGAAGCTTGTTAAGCCGGTTGTAAAAACGTTGTCGTGGTGCGGTTGGCGGTGGAATAACGCGGATGCGAAAAAACTGCAACATAGCGGTCCAATTGGGCATTGCTACTCGGGCTAGACAGTGGGTCAAAAAATATCGGTTGGGACGAGATACCTCACCCAACACCAATTGTTAAAAACTTAGTATCGCCGCCGTATTTGTCGACGACCCGGTAGAGGATACGGTTCTGCTCCGCCGGTCCTCATCGTGCAGGGTGGGGGCGGCCTTGAACGAGGTGGTGGTGAGGGCGTTGCGCGAGTGTCTCGCGACCTGAAGCCTGAACCTTCAGGTCTGGTGTAAAATCCATCCCACGCCGCTGCCCGGTCCTCCGCCGACCGACGCCACGGCCGAGGGGTCTTGCAGTCGCAGCATCGCGACATATTATTTCCAGAAGAAACAAAATCTTGAAGCAGATATCTCATGTCATCGGCGGTCAAGCCGTCGAGGTCCAGGGCGGCCGTACCGCACCGGTGTTCAACCCCGCGACCGGCGCCCAGACCGCCGAAGTCCAGCTCGCGGGTGCCGCCTTGGTCGATGCCGCCGTCACAGCCGCCCGGGCTGCGTTCCCGGCTTGGGCGGCGACGCCGCCGCTGCACCGCGCGCGGCTCCTGAACCGCCTGCGCGATCTCATCGAGACCCATGCCCAAGAGCTCGCCGTGATCATCAGCGCCGAGCACGGCAAGGTCATCTCCGACGCCCGCGGCGAGGTGACGCGCGGTCTCGAGGTGGTCGAGTTCGCCTGCGGCGCGCCGCAGCTGCTGAAAGGTGAGATCACCGAGAACATCGGCGTGGGCATCGACAGCCACGCGGTGCGCCAGCCGATCGGCGTCGCCGTCGGCATCACCCCGTTCAACTTTCCGGCCATGGTGCCGATGTGGATGTTCCCGGTGGCGCTCGCCTGCGGTAACACCTTCATCCTCAAGCCCTCTGAGCGCGACCCCTCGGCGTCGCTCTTCATCGCCGAGCTCGTCGCGAAAGCGGGCTTTCCGCCGGGCGTGTTCAATGTATTGCAAGGCGACAAAGAAGCCGTGGAGGCGCTGCTTGCGCACCCCGGGGTCGATGCGCTGAGCTTCGTCGGCTCGACGCCTATCGCGCGCCACATCTACGCGACCGGTGCCGCCCAAGGCAAGCGCGTGCAGGCGCTCGGGGGCGCGAAGAACCACATGGTCGTCATGCCGGACGCTGATCTCGACGCCGTCGCCGATGCGCTGATGGGTGCGGCATATGGCTCGGCGGGCGAGCGCTGCATGGCGATCTCGGTCGCGGTGCCGGTGGGTGAGCGCACCGCGGAAGGCCTGCGCGAGCGGCTCGTGAAGCGCCTCGCGACGCTCAAGATCGGCCCGGGCACCGACGCGGCCGCCGAGATGGGGCCGCTCGTCACGCGGGTCCACCTCGAGCGCGTGCGCGGCTACATCGACCGCGGCATCGCCGAGGGCGCAGAGCTCGTGGTGGACGGCCGCGGCTTCCGCATGGACCGCGCAGGCTTCGAGGACGGCTTCTACATCGGCGCCTCGCTCTTCGATCGCGTGCAGCCGCACATGGCGATCCATCGCGAGGAGATCTTCGGGCCGGTGCTCTGCATCGCGCGCGTGGACGACTACGCGGGCGCCGTGCAGCTCATCAACGCCCACGAGTTCGGCAACGGGACCTCGATCTTCACCGCCGACGGTGCCGCGGCGCGGGACTTCGCCCAGCGCATCCAGGTCGGTATGGTCGGCATCAATGTGCCGATCCCGGTACCGATGGCCTTCCACAGCTTCGGCGGTTGGAAGGCCTCGCTCTTCGGCGACCATCATCTTCACGGTCCCGAGGGGGTGCGGTTCTACAGCCGCCTCAAGACCGTGACCACCCGGTGGCCTGGGGCGACCCGCGAGGGCGCGAGCTTCGTCATGCCGACGATGAAGTGACCGGCGGGTAACACCCCGGCTGCGGTCATCGCTACGCCGACGGGCCGCAGCGCAGAACGAAGACCTGCGAGGGCTGTGCAAAGAGCGTCCACGCACCTCGGTGCCACTGCTCGGCAGGCATCGAAAAACCTTCGTCGCTCCAGTCATTCCTCCAGCTACGAGCGCTCAGGTGCTGCAGCCACTGCGGAAGATGGATCTTGCCCTGTGCCTCGTGTCCGGCGAGGTTGACGATGCAGAGCGCCACGCGACCCGCCGCATCGCGCCAGTACCACGCATCGAGACAATCGGAGCTCTGGTTGTCGTCCCAGGCACGGGAAATCTCGAGCAGCCCCCATTCGCCGTCGTGGAAAATTGGATCTTTGAGCAGTCCGAGAAGTTTCGAATAGAGTTCACTCGTTCTGGTATCCGGCGCTTCGTCCGGTCCGCGCACGAGGTGAGGCGAGATGCGCACGCGGCGCCCTTCCGCCTGTCCTTGGTGGAATAAGCGAAGCCCGGGTGACAGGAAGGTCAGTGCCGCCGCCGAGACATGTCGGTCGTGCGTAAAGGTGTCGGCGGCGCGCGGCTCGTCGTGGTTCTCGAGAAACCGCGCGAGGCGCGATTGATAGGTGATGTCTGCGTGCAGGTGACCGCGGACGCCGGCATGATCGCCATCGCGCAGACGGTCATATAGGCGTTTGTCGTAGCAATAGTCGAAGCCGGCGGCGTGGAGCTGTGACTCCATGTCCCAGTAGACCTCAGCCATGAAGATGAAATCCGGATGGACTTTCTTCACGGCACGGATCGCTGGCGTCCAGAAATCCGCGGTCGGTTTGCCCCAGGTGCGCTGGAAGATCTCGGGCGTCACCAGCATCGCCATGTCGCAACGGAGACCGTCGCACTGTGCGGCGATCTGGAGGATCTCTTGCTGCAGTCGGGCTTGTAACGCGGCGTTCGAATAGTCGAGCTGGACGGTGTCCGGCCATCCCGGGAAATAAGGATCACGACCGTGCGCGAAGATGCGGCTTGCTGCGCCATAGGCTAAGAAGTTCTGCGGCTCGTCCTGCAGCTGCTGGGCGTTGCCTTGGACGAAATGGTCCGGATGGGACTCAAGCCATGGATGGTCGAGCCCCATGTGGTTGGGCACGAAATCGAGCATGAGCCGGATCCCCCGCTTGGCCAAGCGCCGCCGCAGCGCGGCAAGTGCTTGCGGACCGCCCAGTCCGTCCGCGACCGAGTAGTCGCGGATTGCGAAGCCCGAGCCGGCGATGTCCTCGTCAGTCAGGTCCGGCAGCGTGTGGGCGAATTCGCGCAGCCACTCGGGGTTCGAGCGCGAGACTTTCTGTGATGCGAGGCTGATGCTCCAGACGCTCAGCAGCCAAAGAATGCCCACACCGGAATCGACCAGCGAGTCGATCAGCGTATCCGGCAGGTCATCGAGTGTGGCGGGCCTGCCCAGTTCGCGGCTGCGCTCGGTGAGATAGACGCGGGTGTTGAGCTGATACAGGACAGGGTGCGTAGACATAGTGTTTTATCCGAGGACCATCGATTCCGCGAGCACTCGGGCCTGCGCTGAGATCTTTTCAGGGACCATGGCCAGCAGGCCGTCGGGGACAGTCGCCACCGGATCCAGACCCTGCAGGCATCGCTCGATCGTGCTCGCCGTCATCGACGCAGCGATGGCGTGCGAGAGCGGTGATTGGCGGATGTCGAACTCGACCCCTGCATCGCTGCCGGCGGCGAGGACCGGGAGCATCGCGGGTTCGACCCGCGCGCCCATCCCGGCCACGCCTGCGAGTGCGTGCCTTTGCGGGAGGAACTTCGCCTCCGCCGAGGCGGCAGCGGCCTCGAGGAGGCTGGTCGCGAGCAGCTTGCAGTGCATGATCGACCTGATCGCCGCGATGTTGCGCGTAGTACGGAGCCTGAGGGCCGCGAAGTTCGCCGCATCGGGCTCGGAATCGAATTGTCGATAGATCACCGGCGTCGTCAGCGAGCTCAAAAAGTTCGTCATCCGGTGCAGGGTCTGGCGATAGCTTTTCAGGCCGGCGCCCTCCGTCCGACGCAGGTCCGGTGACGATTCGAGCATCAGGTCCCAAGTATCGTCGAGCAGCGGGATCAGGTCATCGCTGCCGAAACTGCAGACATCACGGTTGGCGAGTCGGACAGATCGGTGGACCTGTGCGCGCAGGGCGTTCTCCGACAGCCCCAAGGCAAAGTGCTCGTTGAGCATCTCGAGCTTGCTTAAGGATGCGCGCGGAACATCGTCGATATCCTTGCGAAAATGCAAAGTGGCCTCGATGGCCAAGGTCACCGCCAGGATATCGGCCTCATCGAGGACCGATGCCAGCGCCTTTGCCGCGGCAAGGGCGCTTAGGAACTCGTTCTGTCCGCCGAACGGGCTCAGTGTCTGGCCCGGCGCGAGGTCGAACATCATGCGTACCATCTCGAAGGTCCGATCGGACCGCGTCGAGGGCGAGTCGATCAGCGCATAGCACAGCGGCGCGGGCAAATGGATCATCCCCTCGAGTTGCGCGCGTGCAGCCGGCGCCAAGCCCTGATCGACATTCACCTGGATGAGGTCGTGGAAGAGTCCGACCAGCATATCGAGGGGATCGTCCGATCCTCCCACCATCAGCGCATGCGTCAGATGGTGGTAGTACCGCGTGTTTTCGAGCATCGCGGAGTCCACCAGCGCCACGAGTTCCGCAATTTTCACAGCGGGACAGCGCGGCGCCAACGTCGCGAGGGACGCCCGCATCGCCGCTTCGCAGGACTGACGTGTGCTCATTTGTCTTTCATCACCCAAATACCGTCCCATTCGCCCTCAGGGGGGTGTGACTCGAGATAATCGCAGCGGCCAATGTAGGTCTCGGACAGCCGATCGGCGGGGTTAAGCCCGAGGCACTGTCGGAAGCCGTCTCGTGCCCGAGACCAATTGCCGCTGCGATAGGCGTTCATCGACTCATTGAACCTCGCGATGACGTCGACCATGTTGGGGAAGGACTCGGCGGTATGGTAATCGAGGATCTCGTAGACGCGCACCGGTCGTGTCTTGCCTTTGACCACCACCAGATCGATGTCGCGGTACCGGTAAGTGCCGCGGAGCTTGGTGATCGTGGACTCGCTGGCCAGGATATGCGCGGAGTAGGCTTTGCATGCGCTCTCGAGGCGCGATGCGAGGTTCACGCCGTCGCCGATGACCGTATAGTCCATGCGCTTCGGCGAGCCGATGTTTCCCGAGACGACGGTGTCGGTGTTCAGGCCGATCCCCATGTCGACGGTCTTGAGACCGAGTTTCTGCCGCTGTTCGTTCCAGGCCCAGAGCTCGCGGATCATGGAGATCGCCGTCTTGACGGCCCGGTCCGGATCGTCCTCGTGCGCCGCCGGCAGCCCGAAGCAGGCCATGATCGCATCGCCGATGAACTTGTCGAGCATGCCTCCCTGCTTGTTGATGCACTCGACCATCAGCGTGAAGTATTCGTTGAGGAACGACACGGTCCCTTGAGGCCCGTACTCCTCGGTGATCGTGGTGAAGCCGCGCACGTCGGTGAACATGACGGTGGCTTCCTTGCTCGCACCGCCGAGCAGGTCCAACCCGCCGCCTTCCAGCATCTGCGCCGCGATGGCGGGGTCCATGTAGCGCGACATGGTCGACTTCATGCGCTTCTCGGCGCTGATGTCCTCGAATATCAACATGGCACCGAGCTCTTTCGTGTCGTCCGCTGCACGCAGCGGCATGACGCTGACATTGACCGAGCGGCTGACGCCGCCCAGCGTCAACTGGGCGTCCGGGAAGAAGCCGGTCTCGCCGGAGGCCTTGGCGGAGGAGATGTTCTCAGCCAACCAGTGCCCGGCGTCATCGAGCAGTGCGGTCAGCGGTCGGCCGACGAGCGCATCTTCCTTGGACTCCCAGATGCGCAACCCTGCTCCGTTACAGGTGACGATCTTGCCGGTCGCGTCGAGCGTCATCACCGCGTTCGACATGCTGTGCAGGATGCTGTCGTTGTAGCTCTTCATCCGCTGCACATCGTCGAACAGCTTCGAGTTCTCCAGCGCGATGGAGACCTGCGCCGTGAAGGCCTTGAGCCGCTGTTCGTCTTCTTGGGTGAAGGCGCCGGTCTCCTTGTTCAGGACCTGGGTGACCCCGATGATCACGCCGTTCTTGTTGTAGATCGGCGTACAGAGGATCGATCGGGTGAAGAACCCGGTCTGACGATCGAATCCCGGATTGAAGCGGAGGTCGGCGTAGGCATGCGGGATGTTGAGCGTCTTGCCGGACGTGAAGGTCTCGCCGGCGATGCCAAGCCCCGACGGGAAGCGGATCTCGTTGAAATTGTCGCCCACGGCCACCCGCGAGAAGAGGGTCTTGGTCGAGGCGTCGTAGACGAAGATGGTCGCCCGCTCCGCACGCAGCATCTTGGTGGTCTCGGCCACCACGCGCTGCAGCAGGCGCGACAGGTCGAACTCCTGGTTGATCTCGGCGACCAGATTGATGAACTTCAGCTCTTTCTGCCGCAGCTTCTCGGTGTGCTCGATGAAGTGCAGGCTGCTGATCGCGATGGCCGCCTGCGAGGTCATGTCCTCGAGGAGTTGCAGGTCGCCCGCGGTGAATGACCCCGTGTTCTTGTTGAGGCATTGCATCGCGCCGATGGTCTCGCCCGAGCCGACACGGACCGGGACGCAGGCGATGTTGCGGGTCGTGTAGCCGGTCCAATCGTCGACCTGACGGTTGAAGCGCGCATCCGAATACGGATCGTCGGTCAGTACGGCAACACCGGTCTGGAAGACATGTCCGGCGAACCCCGAGGTGTTGTTGATGCGGATCTCGCGGACGAGGTCGCCTTGGGCGACCCGCGAGTAGAGCTCCCCGGTCTCGGCGTCGTTGAGGAACAGCGTGCCGCGGTCGCAGTCGAGTGCTTCGGCCGTAATGTCGACGAGTGTCTTGAGTACGCTGACGACATCGCTGGCCGCTGCGCAGCGGCGCGAGACCTCGAGCAGCGTCTCGGCGCGGCGCAGTGCGACGGTCTTGGACGGTTTCTTGCGCCGCTGACGGGCGCTGGTCTGAGTGTCATTCATTTTTGTTTTTCCAGCTCTGAGCGCAGCAGCTGCACTTGTTCGCGGAGGTTCTTCTTCTCGAGGAGGGCTGTCGACTCTTGGCGGGTCAGCGCCGACTGATGGGCGGCGCGCAGGCTGTCCATCTCGGTGCGCAGGGCGTCGACGCTGCTGCGCAGTTGCTGCGCTTCTGCCGCAGCACGGGCCTTCTCTGCTTGAGTATCCGCACGACCTGCGGATGCGGTGTTGTCGAGTGCCTGTCGCAGCGAATCGATGGCGCGACGCAGATCCGCGATCTCGTTCGCGGCGCGGGCCTCCGCTGTCTGCACCTGTGCTCGACCGCGTATGGCGGCTTCCTCAAGCTCGCTGCGCAACGACGCCACGGTGCCCTGCAGTTGCAGATTGACACCGCGCAGTGCGGACAACTCGTCACTGTCGTTCATCGTTGCACCGTGAGTCTGTCGTAGAGCTGCTGGTATTCGATGGCAGACCGTTGCCAGCCGTGGTCGGAGAGCATCGCCGCGGACATCATCGCCCGCCAACGCTTCCGGTCCTGGAACAGGCGCATCGCCTGCCTCGCCGTCTCCGCGAGCGTGGTGAAGCGTTCGTCGAAAAGGAATCCGGTGCGCTCGTCGACCGTGTCGGCAAGTCCGCCGTTGGACTGCACGATCGGCAGGGTGCCGTAACGCTTGGCGTAGAGCTGTGTGAGCCCGCAGGGTTCGTGACGTGAGGGCATGAGCAGCACGTCGCCGCCGGCGATGGCGAGGTGCGCCAAAGGATCGGAGTAGCCGAGGTACACGCCGATGTGCCTAGGGTGACGGTCGCGCAGCATCTGGAAGCGCCACTCGAGCTGGTTTTCGCCGCTGCCGATGACGATCAGTTGCCCGCCCGATTCGACGATGGCGTCGGCGGCGTCGGCGGCGAGATCAAGGCCTTTTTGCCGGTTCAGGCGGCTCACGATGACGAAGATCGGGCGGTCCGGCAGGCTCTCCAGATCGAAGCGCGCTCGCAAGGCGGTCTTGCACGCGGCTTTCCCGGCGAGATCGTCAGGTTGGTAATGCGCCGGCAGCAACGGGTCGTTGCGCGGATCCCAGGTTCCGTAGTCGACGCCGTTGACGATGCCGGTGATCCCGTCGGCTCGTGAGCGCGCCACGGTGTCGAGGCCGCTGCCATGCTTGCCGGCGATGATCTCGGCGGCATAGGTACGGCTGACGGTGGTGACCTTGTGGGCGAGCAACATGCCCGCCTTAAGCAGGCAAAGATCGCCGAAGAATTCGAGCGGCCCGAGACCGGCGGCCACCCAGTGTGGGAGGTTCAGCCGATGGAAGTCGTGGGGTTGGAACCGGCCCGTATAGTCGATGTTGTGGATGGTCAGCACGGTCTTGACGGGCGGCCAGGCGTCGGCGAGATAAGCGTGGGCCAGCGCAGGATGCCAGTCGTGCACATGCAGGACATCGGGCCGCCAAGCGTCGTCGATCTCGCCGCTGGCGAGCTTTGCGGACACCCAGCCGAGCATCGCGAAGCGCAGCAGGTTGTCGCCCCAATCCTGACCCTGCGGCGGCGCGTAGGGTGTGCCGGGACGCCGGTACATCGAGGGCGCGTCGATGACGTATACCGCCGTGGACCTTCCGGGCAGGCGCCCCTGCAGCACGCGCATGTGTGCGGTGCCGAAGAGTCCTTTCGCTTCGTAGATCGACCGCGCCTCTTGGAGCGCGTCGAGGATCGCCGGGAAACCCGGCACCACCGTCCGCGTATCGGTGCCCTGTCGCGCAAGAGCCTCAGGCAGCGCGGCGGTCACATCGGCAAGACCACCGGTTTTGATCCACGGCGCGATCTCGGTAGTGGCGTGTAACACGCTGACTGGGCGGTTCACTTCGGGTGTCCTCAATGGCTCAGTCGGTCGAGCATCGCAGGGGTGATCAGTGTCACCCCGTTTTCGGTGCGCACGAACCGTTCGGCATCGAGTGCCGCATCCTCGCCCACGACGAGGTCGGGTGGGATCTGCGCATTGCGGTCGACGATCACGCGTTGCAGTCGGGCGCCGCGTCCCACCTGCACCCCGGGCAGTAGCACACTAAAGCCGATGCTAGCGAGCGACTTCACGCGTACCCCGGAGAAGAGCACGGACCGGTCCACCGCACCCGAGATGATGCAACCGTCGGACACCAGCGACTCGCTGGCGTGACCGCGACGGTCGGCGGCGTTGTGGACGAACTTCGCCGGCGGCAGTTGGGGTTGATAGGTCCAGATCGGCCAGCGGTCGTCGTAGATGTCGAGCAGGGGAGTGGTCATCGCCAGGTCGATGTTAGCGTCCCAATAGGCATCGAGCGTGCTGATGTCACGCCAGTAGGGCGCGGTATCGGTGCCGCGGTCCACCACGCTGGACGCGAAGCGGTGCGCGACCACGCGCTGCTCGCGCACCAGTCGTGGGATAAGGTCGCGACCGAAATCGTGGCTGGAGTGTGGGTCCTCAGCGTCGCGCGCCAGTTCACTCAGCAGGAACGTCGTGTCGAAGATGTAGATGCCCATCGACGCCAGTGCTCGATCGGGTGCGTCAGGTAGACCGGCCGGCTCTGCCGGCTTCTCGACGAAGTCGGTGACCACATCGTCTTCGCCCACCGAGAGGATGCCGAGACTGCGACCCTCTGCGCGGGGCACCTCGGCGCACACGACGGTGCAGCCGCGGCCATGCTTCACATGGTGCACGAGGGCGACCGCATAGTTCATCTTGTACACGTGGTCGCCCGCGAGGACCACCGTATATTCGCAGTCGAAATCACGGATGATCTCGCGGTTCTGGTGGACGGCATCGGCCGTGCCTTGGTGCCAGTCGTCGCTGCCGAGGCGCTGGTTGGTCGGCAGCACCTGCACGAATTCGTCGATTTCACCGCGCAGGAAACCCCAGGCGAGCTGGATGTGGCGGATCAGGCTGTGGCTCGTGTACTGGGTCAGCACCGCGATGCGCCGAATGCCCGAGTTGACAGCGTTCGACAGCGCGAAGTCGATGATGCGGAATTTACCGCCGAAATGGACTGCCGGCTTGGAGCGGTGTGAGGTCAGCTCGAGCAAGCGGCTGCCGCGCCCTGCCGCGAGCACGATCGCCGAGGTTCGCTTCGGAAGCTCGAGACTGTCGACAACATCGTAGCGACTGGCCACCCGTTTTTCCTTCCGTGAAATATTTTTCTTGAATTAATCCATTTCGGAGTAATCATAGGAGGCCATAACGGTGGGCTTTTTTCAATATTTTTTCGAGCGACCCGCGCGTAGCCCTCCGCGTGATGCGATCGATCTGGCAGGGGACGATTATGAAACTCGGGTGGTCGGACTATCTCAGCGAGTTCTTCGGTACGGCCATCATGATGGGCATCGGCATCGGTGCCGTCGTGTTCATGTGGTCGGACGGTAGCGTGATGGCCGAGCTCATCCCCTCGGCGCCTTGGCGGCGATTGGCGACCGGGCTGTTGTTCGCCGGAGGGGGCACGGCGGTCGTGCTTTCGCCGCTCGGCCAGCGCAGCGGTGGGCACCTCAATCCGGCGATGACCCTCGCGTTCTGGCTGCGCGGCAAGATCGGCACTGCAGATTCGCTCGCCTACGTGCTGGCACAGACATGCGGCGCCGTTCTCGGCGTCTGGGTGGTCATGGCGGTGGCGGGTGAAGCGGCGCGCACCGTGGATCTCGGCATGACGCGACCGGGCTCGGGCTACTCGACAACGGTCGCGCTCGCCGCCGAACTCATGATGACTTTCGCGCTGGTATTGCTCATCTTTTGGTGCGTGGACAGCCGCCGCCTCGCGCGTTTCACGCCGTGGCTAGCTGGAGCCCTGATCGCGTTGTTGGTGATGGTGGAAGCACCCATCTCGGGCACCAGCCTGAACCCGGCACGCAGCCTGGCTCCCGCGGTGCTGATGGGCACATTCGCCGACCTGTGGCTCTACTTCGTCGGCCCCGTCTTGGGCGCTGCGCTCGCTGTGGCCTCGTATCGGTTGATCGGCGGTGAGCGCCACGGCACCGGCTGCGCCAAGCTCCATCACACGGATCGATATCCCTGTCTTTTCGACGGCTGCGGCTATCGGCACGTGCCCCGCGGGACCCGCCTTTTCGAGGAGGGCAGCCCCTCCGATCGGGCGTATCTCATCCGCGCGGGCAGGCTCGAGGTGCGCAAGCGCCAGCCGGATGGTCAGGAGCAGGTTATCGCCGAGCTGGGGCCGGGCGAGTGGGTGGGCGAGATGGGCTTGCTGCTCGATCTGCCCCGTTCAGCGGCAGTCGTGGCGGTCACCGATCTCGACCTTGATCCCATGACCCGCGAGAACTTCGAGCACTTGCTCGGTACGCACCCTGAGGAGACCCGAAAACTGCTGCGGCAACTCGCCAGTCGCCTGCACGCATCGGATCAACGCTATTCCGTCTAGCCACACCGACTCGCAGCGTTAATTCATCCAATTCGGCTTGAGTTTAATCCGAAACGGATACACTCTACGGCATCGCAGGGGGGGGGCCTCTTCGAAAAAACAATAGGTCAGTGGCCCGGTTTTGCGACCAGAGGCTGCCGGATGGGAGGGTACTATGGTTAAAAAAGAGGTTCGCACGGCCGAGCATGATCGGCTGACGGAAGCCCGTGAGGGTAAGCCTTGGTACCGATGGGGGCCTTACCTCAGCGAGCGGTCCTGGGGAACGGTCCGCGAGGACTACAGCGGCAGCGGCGCAGCCTGGAATCATCTCACGCACGACATGGCCCGCAGCAAGGCCTACCGTTGGGGCGAAGACGGCCTGGCCGGCGTCTCTGATCAATACCAGCTGCTGTGCTTTTCTTTGGCGCTGTGGAACGGTCGAGACCCGATCCTGAAGGAACGCCCGTTCGGGTTGATCCCTGCCGAGGGCAACCATGGCGAAGACCTGAAGGAGTACTACTTCTACGTCGATAGCACTCCGACCCACAGCTACATGAAGTACTTGTACAAGTACCCGCAGGCGGAGTACCCGTACGAGTGGCTGGTGCGCGAGAACGGCAGCCGCAACGGCACTGGTCCAGAATTCGAGCTGCTCGATACCGGCATCTTCGATGAGAACCGCTATTTCGATGTCTTCGTCGAGTACGCGAAGGATGGGCCTGAGGACCTCTGCGTCCGTGTCGAGGTCTGCAACCGCGGTCCTGAAGATTCCGAGATCCACCTGATCCCGCAGCTCTGGTTCCGCAACATCTGGGGCTGGGGCAAGGACCGTAAGCGTGCGCCGGAGATCAAGCTCGACGCCAAGCGCGGCAAGCAGCTGAAGTTTGTCGCCGATGACTCGCAGGCTGACGGGTTGACCAACCTGCCGTTCAAGTATTCGCTCGGCCAGCGCCACTTCTCGGCCGATGCCGATGGCACGCCCCTGTTCACCGACAACGAGACGAATGTCGAGCGCCTCCACGGCGTCACGCCCGAGAACGGCAGCGGCTACTACAAGGACGCCTTCCACCGCCATATCGTCAACGGCGAAACGACGGCCACGAACCCCGGCAACCGCGGAACCAAGGCGGGCATCCACTACCGTCGCAACGTGCCAGCCGGTGGCTCGGTGGTCTTCCACTTCCGTCTGTCGGACGATGCAGGGGCCGCCGCTTCGGGGGTCGACGCGATCGTCGCCCGTGCGCGTCGCGAGGCGGACCAGTTCTACAAAGTGATCCATCCGAAGGGCGCTTCGGAAGACGAGTGCCGCATTCAGCGCCAGGCCTTCGCCGGCATGATGTGGTCGAAGCAGAACTATATCTTCGACGTCGACCTGTGGTTGAAGGGTGATAACCCCGATGTGCCACCGCCCGACACGCGTCAAGAGATCCGCAACAAGCACTGGCGGCACCTCAATTCGATGCGCGTGCTGTCGATGCCGGATAAATGGGAATATCCGTGGTTCGCGGCGTGGGACCTGGCGTTCCACACGGTGGCTATCGCGGTCATCGACCCCGACTTCGCCAAGCAGCAGCTCTGGCTGATGCTGTTCGAGCAGTTCCAGCATCCGAACGGGCAAATCCCCGCGTACGAGTGGGAGTTCTCGGACCTCAACCCACCGGTCCATCCATGGGCGGTCTGGCGCGTCTACAACATGGATCGTGTGCGCTCCGGCGTCGCCGACCGCGCCTTCCTAGAGCGCTGCTACCACAAGCTGCTCATCAACTTCGCCTGGTGGATCAACAAGGTCGACAGCCGCGGCAACAACGTCTTCGAGGGTGGTTTCCTCGGGCTCGACAACATCACGTTGTTCGATCGCTCGGAGAAGCTGCCCGGTGGCGCCGTGCTCGAGCAGTCCGATGCCACGGGTTGGATGGGGCAGTTCTGTCTCAACATGATGCGCATCTCGCTCGAGCTGGCGAAGGAGAACAAGACCTACGAGAGCTTGGCGACCAAGTTCTTCCAGCACTACGTCTACATCGGCGCGGCGATGAAGCGCCAAGGCGGACGGGACCACGATCTTTGGGACGAGACCGACGGCTTCTTCTACGACGTGCTGCGTTATCCCGACGGTAGCTTCGAGAAGATCCGCGTCCGTTCGATGGTTGGGTTGATCCCGCTGTACGCGGTCGAGCGTCTCGAGACCGATTGGCTCAAGCAGTTCCCCGAGTTCAGCTCGACCCTGAACTGGTTCATGAACAACCGCACCGAGATTGTCGATCGTTGCATCTCGCGTACCAAGACCCCGGAGGGCGAGACGCTGGCGTTGACCATCGTCGATCGAAACCAGCTCGAGCGCATGCTGCAGTGGTTGTGCGACAAGGACGAGTTCCTCTCGGACTTCGGCCTGCGCAGCCTCTCACGGGCGCATCTCGAGCATCCCTTCAGGCTTGGCAACAACGAGGTCGGCTACGAGCCAGGCGAGGCCGACTGCAAGATCAAGGGCGGCAACTCCAATTGGCGCGGCCCGATCTGGTTCCCGACCGCGTTCCTGATGATCGAGTCGCTGCGTAAGCTCGCCAAGGCGCACGGCAACGATCTGACGGTCACCGACAAGGACGGCAGGACGTGGACGATCGAAGATATCGCCCGCGAGCATGCCAACCGCCTGATCGCGGTGTTCACGCGCGACGCCAACGGGCGTCGGCCGGAGTACGGCAACATCGAGAAGTTCCAGACCGATCCGTACTGGCGCGATTATCTGACCTTCCACGAGTATTTCCACGGCGATACAGGTGTCGGACTGGGGGCCTCCCATCAAACGGGATGGACCGGGCTAGTCGCCTCGCTGATCGACGAATGGCGTTCCCACTAAGCCCTAGGGCAGCAAGAGAGGTTTTGTGATGACTATCCAACCGTTGAAGGGTCAAAAAGCGCTGGTCACCGGCGCAAGTTCGGGCATCGGAGCCGGAGTCGCCATCGCGCTCGGGCAGGCGGGCGCCGATGTCGTCGTCAACTACGTGGGCAACGCGGCGGGCACGGTGCCTGTGATCGCGGCGATCGAGGCGGCAGGTGGACGCGCCATGGCCATCCAGGCGGACGTCTCGGACGAGCAGCAGGTCGAGGCGATGTTCGACCGCATGATCGACCAGTGGGGCGCGATCGACATCCTCGTCAACAACGCAGGACTGCAGCAGGATGCCGCGATCCAAGACATGACCCTCGCTCAGTGGAACAAGGTCATCAACGTGAACCTGACGGGCATGTTCCTGTGCAGCCGTCGCGCCACTCGCGAGATGATGAAGCGCGGCGTGCAGCCGGAGGTCTCTTTGGCGGCCGGCAAGATCATCTGCATGTCTTCGGTGCACGAAGTCATCCCCTGGGCGGGCCATGTCAACTACGCGGCGTCCAAGGGTGGCGTGAAGCTGTTCATGCAGAGTCTGGCGCAGGAAGTCGCACCGCGGAAGATCCGCGTCAATTCGATCGGTCCTGGTGCGATCGCCACGCCGATCAATCGCCCGGCATGGGAGACGCCCGAGGCGCTGGCCAAGCTCCTCGAACTCATCCCGTACGGTCGCGTAGGTCAGCCTTCCGACATCGGCAATGTTGCGGTGTGGCTGTCCTCGGACGCCTCCGATTACATCAACGGTCAGACCATCTTCGTCTGCGGCGGCATGACGCTCTATCCGGAGTTCGCCGACGGCGGTTGATCCTCCGGCAGGCCGATCGACGGGCGTCCTGCGCAGAAGTCTTGCGTTTGGTTTAGCCAGTCTTTCGTGCCGGCGCTGATCAGAAGATTCAATGCATCGCCACGATGACGGCGCCGGCTGGCAGACGCGGCTGGCGGCGGTCCTAGCGCAGTGGGCGCCGAAGGCGAGGGGCGGGTAGGGTGGTTCGGCGTCGTCTGGTGTAAAATCCACCCGACACCGCCGCCCGGTCCTCAGCCGACCGACGCCGCGGCCCCTCGGGGCCGCCGTTTGGTAACATCCCGGGTGCATTGGTTCCATGGTGTCCCGCATCGGTCCCTCCGCGACGACCAGCCGTCAATTCCGCCAGGCCCGGAAGGGAGCAACGGTCGCGGTGCGGTCGGGCGCCGGAGTCAGGCTGGTGCGGGCCGCCTCCCACCCGAGACCCCACGCGATGAGCTACACCGCACTCGCCCGTAAATGGCGCCCCAAGCGCTTCGAGGAGCTCACCGGCCAGGAGCATGTGCTGCAGGCGCTCTCCAACGCGCTCGCCACCAACCGCGTCCATCATGCCTTCCTCTTCACCGGCACCCGCGGGGTCGGTAAGACCACCATCGCGCGCATCCTCGCCAAGTGCCTCAATTGCGAAGTGTCGGCGGGTCCCGCCCCTTGCGGGGAATGCGCCACCTGTCGCGAGGTCGATGAAGGCCGGTTCGTCGATCTCATCGAGGTCGATGCGGCCTCGCGCACCAAGGTCGACGACACCCGCGAGCTTTTAGAAAACGTGCAGTACGCGCCCACCCGCGGCCGGTACAAGGTCTACCTCATCGACGAAGTCCACATGCTCTCGGCGCACTCCTTCAACGCGCTGCTGAAGACGCTCGAAGAGCCGCCGCCGCATGTGAAGTTCCTGCTCGCGACCACCGACCCGCAGAAGTTGCCGGTCACGGTGCTCTCGCGCTGCCTGCAGTTCAACCTCAAGCGGCTCTCCGTGCCGCTGATCAGCGGGCGCATCAAGACCATCCTCGGCGCGGAGGGCATCGCCTTCGACGACGCGGCGGTGCAGCTCATCGCCGAGGCCGCCGATGGCAGCATGCGCGATGGTCTCTCCTTGCTCGATCAACTGCTCGCCTTCGGCGGCGGCAAGGTTGCCGAGGACGAGGCGCGGGCGATGCTTGCGACGGTCGATCGCCGGCAGGTGGCGCGGCTTGCGGGGCTGCTCGCTGAGGGCGACCCGGCTCCCTTGCTCGATTACGCGAAGAGCCTCGAGGAGTGGTCGCCCGATCACGGCGAAGTGCTCGATGCACTCGCGACCTTGCTGGTGCGGGTCGCGTTGCGCCAGGCCCTGCCCGCGTATGAAGGGGATGATCTCTATCCGTCCGCGTTGCTGGCGGATCTGGCCGCCCGCATCACCCCCGAAGATGTCCAGCTCTACTACCAGACCGCGATCCTCGGGCGGCGCGATCTCGCTTGGGCGCCCGATGCGCGTTCCGGCTTCGA
>CAMAQZ010000027.1 GCA_945860725.1 Klebsiella pneumoniae
GAAGTGCGCCGTAGCAATCTTGCCGCGCAGGAAGTCCGTGTCGGTTGAACCCGCCGCGAGCTGGCGCGTGGCGATGGCCGCGGACTTCGCGAGCAACCAGCCGCCGAGCACGAGCCCGGTCAGACGCAGCAAGGGCACGGCCACGGCTAGCGCGCGCTCCGGCGCCTGCGACCAGGACTGCAGCACGCTGCGCACCGCGACCTCGAGCGCTGTCACGGACTCGAGCGCGGCATCGCGCGTGACCGAGGCTTCGCTCGATGCGAGATCCCGCTTCACTTCATCGAGCATCACGACCAAGGCAGCGCCCCGATCGCGCGCGAGCTTACGGCCGACGAAATCATTGGCCTGGATGGCGGTGGTACCTTCGTAGATGGTGGTGATGCGCACATCGCGGTACGGCTGCGCAGCGCCCGTGTCCTCGATGAAGCCCATGCCGCCGTGCACCTGTATGCCGAGCGAGCAGATGTCGATGCCGGACTCGGTGCTGCAGCCCTTGATGACCGGGATCAGCAGGTCTCCGCACGCCCGCGCCGCGGCTCGGCGTGCCTCGTCGGCGTGGCCGTGACCGAGATCGAGCTGATGGGCGCCGTACAGCGCGAGCGAGCGCATCGCCTCGATCTGCGACTTCATCGTCAGCAGCATGCGCTTGACATCGGGGTGGTGGATGATCGGCGCAGGACCCGTGACGCCCGCCAGCGCACCGGGCGGCTTGCCCTGCACGCGGGTGCGCGCCCAGGACGCGGCTTGCTGGAAGGCGCGGTCCGCGACCGCATAGCCCTCGAGCCCGACCGACAAGCGCGCGGCATTCATCATCACGAACATGTACTCGAGGCCACGGTTCGCCTCGCCGACGAGATAGCCAACCGCGCCGTCCTGCTGGCCATAGGCCATCACGCAGGTGGGGCTGCCGTTGATCCCGAGCTTGTGCTCGATGGAGAGGCACTGAAGGTCATTGCGGGCGCCGATCGAACCGTCCGCCTCCACCATCACCTTCGGCACGATGAACATGGAGATGCCACGCACGCCCGGTGGCGCGCCGTCGATGCGCGCGAGCACCATGTGGATGGTGTTGGGCGTGAGGTCGTGATCACCCCAAGTGATGTAGATCTTCTGACCGAAGATCCGGTAGTGCTCGCCGTCCGGCGCAGCGCGCGTGCGGATCGCAGCGAGATCGGAACCGGCTTGCGGCTCGGTGAGGTTCATAGTGCCGGTCCATTCGCCGCTCACCATCTTCGGCAGGAAACGGTCCTTCTGCGCCGGCGAGCCGAAATGCTCGAGCGCCTCGACCGCGCCCTGCGTGAGCATCGGACACAGTTTGAAGGCGAGATTCGAGGCGGCCCAGAACTCCTCCACGGCCGTGCCGAGCACGCACGGCATCCCCTGACCGCCATGTTCCGGCGCAGCCCGCAGGCTCGACCAACCGCCCTCGACATACTGGCGATACGCGTCGTGGAAACCCTCGGGTGCGCGCACGCCCTCAGCAGTCCAGCGCGCGCCAGCTTTGTCGGCGGCGCGGTACTGCGGATCGAGCACGTTCTCGGCGAGCTTCGCAGCCTCCTCGAGCACGGCTTCAGCGAGGTCCAAAGAATACTCCGCATGCGCCGGACAGGCTTGCAGGCCGTCCTCGCCGATGAGTTCACGGAGGATGAAACAGGCGTCCTTGACGGGTGCACGGTACATAATGGAATCATTCTAACCGGTCGAGCGCCCCGCGAGCGCCGGCACCACATTCGCCGCGAGGAAGTCGACGAACGCCCGTACCCGGGCGTCCTCGGCGAGGTCCGCCGGGTACTCCGCCCGCAACGGTGCCTGGGGCGGAAGCTCCCAATCCGGCAGCACCCGCCGCAACTTCTGTGCCGCGAGGCCAGCCCGACAGAGGAACTCGGGCAACAGGCCGATGCCAAGACTGGCCGCCGTGGCCGAATGCAGCAGCGCCGGGTCGTTGACCGCGAGCTTGGGCCGCACGGTGAGCTCTGCCCGCCGTGCCCCCTGCGAGAGCCGCAGTATGAAGAACGGACCGTTGGGCGATTCGGGGGTCAGCAGCCCGTGGCGGTCGAGGTCCTCGGGCGTTGCCGGGGTGCCCTCCTTCTGCAGGTAGGCGGGCGTCGCGCACAGGATGGCGGGGGGTGCACCGAGCACCCGGACGATCGGTCCGGCCGCAGCGCCTCCGGCTGCGCCCTCGACAGGGGGCGCCGCATCGGCGAGCGCATCGGCGCGCAGCACGAGGTCGTAACGTGCCATCGTCGCGGCGCTGCCGATCTCACCGAGGTCGACCTCGAGCGGGATCTGCGGGTAGCGTTCGAGGAAACGCGGCACGAGCGGCGCGAGCAGCACCCGTCCATAGGTCGCATCCGCCAGCACCCGCAAGGCACCGTCGTGTTGGGTCGAGAGCACCGCGGCGCGCTGACGGACCTGCTCGGTGGTCTCCAAGATCGCGCGGCACTGCGGCAGCAACTGCTCGCCCGCCGGCGTCAGCGTCAGCCGGCGCGTGGTGCGCGTCATCAGCGACAGGCCGAGTTCTGCCTCCAACTCGGCGATCGCCCGGCTGATACCCGCCTTGGGCACCTTGAGCGCCCGCGCAGCCGCGGTGAAGCCGTTCAGATCGACCACCTTGGCGAAGATCGCCATGCGGGCGGCAGTCCACATTTGAGACACCGGTGAACCCTCGAACGACCGAAGAGACCCGATTGTCCCACGGGGGAATCAAAAAAATCCAGCGCGAACCCGTACTCAGCCGTCGAGCGTGTCGAGGAACTCGAGCAAGCGGGCGTCGAATAGATCGTTCTGGTCGCCCACGACCATATGATCGGCGTCGGCCACATCGACGAACTGCGCCTGCGGCACCTGCGCCAGGAACTCCTCAACTGCGGCGTCGCTGACGAGCGCACTGCGACGGCCGCGGATCAACAGCGTCGGCACCGTGACCCGCCGCGCCGCATCGATCAGCCGTTCGCGCTGACTCTCAACCGCCGCCCATTGCGGCCCGCGCACGAAGGCCGGATCCCAATGCCAACGCCAGCGACCATCGACGCCTTGTCGCAGATTGCGCGCGAGCCCCGACAGGTCAGTCGGGCGCCGCCGATGCGGCAGGTAGGCCGCGATCGCGTCAGCCGCCTCATCGATGCTGCCGAACCCCTCGTCGAGCTGTGCCGTCATGAACCCGAGGATGCGCTCGATGCTGCCCACATCGAGCGTCAGCGCGACATCGACCAACACCAGCCCCGCGAAATGTTTGGGCCCGTGCTGTGCGACCGCGAGCAAGGAAGCGATGCCCGACACCGATGCGCCGACCGCCACCGCGCGGCCGGGCGCGCAGCGCGCCACCACCTCCGTGACATCGTCAGCCAAGGCGTCGATACGGTAATCGCCGGTCGGATGCCACGCGCTGTCGCCGTGGCCGCGCAGGTCGTAGCTGACCGATCGCCAACCGCGTTCGGCCAAGTTCACCGCAGTGCGCTCCCAGGCGTGACGGGTCTGCCCGCCGCCATGGCCGAGCAAGACCGTCCGCGCTGCTTCGCCGCGGCGTTCGACAGCGAGCCGGATGCCGGGGGCGAGGTCAAGGTCGATGCGTTCGTGCATGGTGCGTGGGCGGATGACGGCAGTCCGTAAGAGGTATCGGGCATGATACGGCGCGAGCGACCGACGAGACAGACCACGCACCGAGGCCTCGAGCATGGACATCGAACGACGCATCCGCCGGCTGGAAGATCGGGTCGAGATCGGCGATCTGATCGCTCGCTATGGGCTCGTCATGGACGATCGCGACATCGACGGCATGCCCGCCCTGTTCACGCCCGATGTCGTCATCCGCTCAGATGATGGCGTGCTCGATGTGACGGGCCTCGAAGGTGCCGTAAAGATGTTCTGCGGCCGTTTCGCCGTGCTCGGCCCGAGCAACCACGTCACCCACGACCGCATCATCACCTTCGACAACGACGATCCCGACCGCGCGAGCGGCATCGTGCTTTCGCACGCCGAGATGAACCGCAAGGGCAAGGCGATGGTCGCTGCGATCCGGTACCACGATGGCTACCGACGGCATGAAGGTCGGTGGAAGTTCGCCGCGCGCCGCCTGTCGTTTTTTTACTATGTTTCAGCCACCGAGTACTCCGATGCGCTCGGTGCGGGCCTCGCGCTGCGCAACCGCGCCTACGAGCAGCCGTCACCCGCCGACTGGCCGGAGGGCCTGGCGAGCTGGCAAAAGCATCACAACAGGTAGAGTTACCGTTACTGTTTGACATCTAATACCGTGCACCATACAGTATTAAGATGGATGATGACCTGCACAAATTCCAACGCGACCTAAACACCGGCCTGGTGTCGCTCGTGCTGCTCGGCGTGCTCGCGGCGACCGATGAAGACCTCTACGGCTACGACATCGCGAAGCGCCTGCAGCGCGCCCATCAGGGCGAGCCGATCTTCAAAGAAGGCACCCTCTACCCCGTGCTGCGCTCGCTCGCCGCTTCCGGTTGGCTGTCGAGCCGCATCGTGCCGTCCTATGCCGGCCCGCCGCGCCGTTACTACCGCATCACAGACGAGGGTCGCGCCCTGCTCGCGCAGCGGCGCGCCCTGTGGCGCGACACCCGCGACTTCGTCGACCAGTTCACCAGCCCCTAGGCAACGCCCCCCGGGTGGTCACCTGTGCCGATGCGCCCGCATCCGGGAAACAGCTGGGCATAGTATTGCCTCCCGTTCTTTCCGTAAGGAGTTGATCATGCGCCACGCCACCCTCGCCCTGCTCGCCGCGGCTGTCACGATCGCCGCCCCCGCACTCGCCGACGACAGCCTACTCGGCCCAGCCGCCATCCGCGAGGGCGATGCCGCCGCCGTCTGGAACGCCAAGCTCACCTGCGGCACCACCGAGCAAGGTGTCACGCGCTTCGGCATGTGGGAAGGCCGCATGTACAGCCGCATCCCGGGCGAGAAGGACCGTCATATCTTTGATGTGATCGGCATCAACACCCGTCAGTGCGAGCGCCACCAGGACGCCGTGCGTGGCGAGGGTTATCGCAGCGTATCGCGTGAGATCATGGTTTACCTCGATCCGGCGACAGGCGAGATCATCGACCAGTGGAAGAATCCCTGGACTGGCGAGACCGTCGAAGTGATCCATGTCGCCAACGACCCGGTCAACATGCGCGCGCCCTCGTTCGCACGCGATGCTGCGGGCAAACCCGCGCGCGTGACGCTGCGACAGTACCAAGATCTCTTGGTGTCCTCGCACGAAGTGCCGCTCTTCTACGAGAACCCGCTTGCGGGCGCCTACCAGGACTACATCGGCGGCAAGTACCACGCGATGGAGATCTTCAACACGTTCTATTCCGCTGCGGACTTCCTCAAGCCCAAGGGACCACGCATTAGCCCATCGCGCATCTCCTGGCAGCGCGTTTCGGGGATGTTGCCGTGGCTGCGCATGGGCGACCGTCCGGGCGTGATCATCTTCAACGCCACCGGCTTCTCGACCTTCGAGCGAGCACAGATACCACCGAAGCTGATGGCGATCCTGCAGACGCGCTATCCCGAATACCTCGTACCGCCTCCGCTCGGCGATGCGCGCCCCAACGCCACCACCTGGACCATCACCAAAGATTGGATCGATGCCAAGCGTGCCGAGGAAGCCGCGAAGAGAACCAAAAAATGAACGACCTCACCGTCCATGCCATGACCGTTGGCGCATTCGTGCCGCTGCTGCGCCAGCTCGACAAGATGCTGGAAAAAGCCGCAGCCTTCGCCGTCGCCAAGAAGCTCGATGCGGGCGTTATCGAAGGTCTGCGCGTCGCACCCGACATGTTCACGCTCACGCGCCAAGTGCAGTTGACCTGCGATTTCGCCAAGAACAGCGCGTACCGGCTGGCTGGCATCGACCCACCGAAGATGCCGGATGACGAGCAGAGCCTCGCCGACCTGCGCGGACGCGTCACGCGCACGATCGCGCTGCTCGAGGCCTTGACGCCCGACACGCTGGCGGGCGCCGAACACCGCCACATCACCGTCCCGCTGCGCACCCGGACATTGGAACTCGACGGCCTGCCCTTCATCCAGCGCTGGACGTTACCCAATTTCTATTTCCACTTGACGACCGTCTACGCATTGCTGCGGCAGGCGGGCGTCGAGCTCGGCAAGCAGGATTTCTTGGGCGGCATCTAAGCATGCAACGACGCAAGCTCGGCAGTCAGGGTCTCGAAGTCTCGACGATTGGCCTCGGCACCATGGGGATGACCGGCATCGCCGGGATGCCCGATGTGTACGGCGCTGCGGACGAAGCGGAGGGCATCGCGACCATCCGTCGCGCGCTCGACCTCGGCATCGATTTTTTGGATACCGCCGAGGTCTACGGCCCAGGCGCCAACGAGGTTCTCTTGGCGAAGGCGCTCGCGGGCCGCCGCGAGCGTGCGATCATCGCCACCAAGTTCGGCTTCCGTATCTCGATAGACGGCAAGATCACCGGCGTCGACGGCAGCCCTGAAAATGTGCGGCGCGCGCTCGAGGGCTGTCTGCAACGCCTCGGCACCGACCACATCGATCTCTGGTACCAGCACCGGCGCGACCGCGAAGTCCCCATCGAAGAAACCGTCGGCGTCATGGCCGAGCAGGTGAAGGCCGGCAAGGTGCGCTACCTCGGCCTCTCCGAGATGTCCGCCGAGACGATCCGCCGCGCGCATGCCGTGCACCCGATCAGCGCGGTGCAGAGCGAGTATTCGGTGTGGGAGCGCAACGTCGAGGACCGCTCGCTCGAGGGCGGCCCGAGCGTCCTTGAGACCTGCCGCGAACTCGGCATCGGAATCGTGCCCTACAGCCCGCTCGGACGGGGTTTCTTTGGCGGCGCGCTGCCCGAGGATCTCACCACGTTGCCGGCCCACGACTATCGCCGCAAGGACCCGCGTTTCCAGGGCGAGAACTACACGCGCAACCGCGCGTTGCTCACCGCCATCGAGAAGGTGGCGCTGCAGCACGAAGCCAAGCCCGCGCAAGTGGCACTCGCGTGGCTGCTCGCACGCGGCCCGGACATCGTGCCCATCCCCGGCACCAAGCGCCGCAGCTACCTCGAAGTCAACGCCGAAGCCGTGCACCTCATGCTGACCCCTGCGGAGATCACCGAGCTCGATGCGCTCGGCGCCGCCAGCGGACCGCGCTATTCCGAGCGCGCGATGGCGATGATCGAGCGCTGAGGTCTCGTCTGCCAGAGCCACGCCTGCCGGAGCCACGCCTGCGCCGTCCGCCATTCCGGCATCTGACGTTGGTCCGTTCCTTCAAGGCCTCTGAAAAGGATGAGTCATCGGGTGAAGCGTTTGGCCTTTTCGCTGTCTGGCGGCGACTTCAGGCAGGCAAGCCCAGCTTCGCCAACCTCGTAGATATCGATCGGCATGTCGACTCCTTTGACGACGAACGGACCGTATGTCCGCCAAGCGAGCGTACCGAGCCCATCGAACTCGAAACCCTCAAGCATCTGCTGAGCGTTCACGAAAGCGAACTGGGACAACAGGATCTGGTCGCCCTGCGCGAGGGACATGATGCGCGCCGCTGTGTCGACCTGAAGGCCGTTCAGGTCAAAGTCTTTACCTGCGGATTTCGCATTATCCGTATACACCTCGCCGACATGGATGCCGATCCGATCTTGCAGGTTCACGCCCTCGTCCTGCGAGAAATTGCGGATCTTGTCTTGCCATCGCAGCGCGAAGGTGACGGCCTCCGATGGTATCGAGAAGGTTATGAAGAAAGAGTCGCCGGCAGTCGACACTTCCTCGCCGGTGGCCGTGGCCTTCAGCAATTGCCGCACGAGCGCGTGGTGATGCTTCAGGACTTCCATCGAACGCGCATCACCCAGTTCTTGCTTCAACCTCGTCGAGCCGACGATATCCGAGAACAGCATTGTCGCTACACGATTGGCGGCAGAGCGTTGCGTTGGAGTCTGTGCGCCAGGGGAGCTTGTGCGGGTCAAGCTGGTAAGCGTCGCAGATGCCCCAGGCGCTGCGAGCTTCCGATTCAGTTTCTGTTGGACAACTTCAAGACTGATCGTCTTTGACAGTGCGGCGTGATATCGGGGGTCGGACAGGTAAGAGATGCCTGTCGCGCCCTGCCAGACCGGAACGACCTCCCCGATCAGTCCGGAACTGCGGCAAAAAGTGCGCAGTTCGCCAAGCACTGCGCTTTGCTCGGCTGCACTCAGGCGGGCCATGGACGATGAAAATGGCACGAAAATGAAATCGGTGCCCTGTATCCGCAGATGCGCGACCTGTACGTCCATCATCGAGACCCTCGGTTGGTTTTTTCTTAATTCGAACTGAAAACTGAAATATTTCCATACCGCAGCTGAAAACGGACTCTATGGTAAGTTAAGCGTTCTCGTAATTGAAGATCAGGGCAATTTGCACCTGATACAGCATCGCATCTCTGCTGCCATCTGCATGGAGCCACGGTTAGGACGTTGCAGGCACCTCTGCAGAGAAGCAGCCTCTACCGACCTTAAAGACGCGCCAATTCCCCCGCGAATCTCCGGTAGCCCCGATCACGCGTCTTGTTTAGCCGACGACTGCCCTAGCGGCGCGGCACACGGTCGATGCCGAAGGCGTGGATCGTAAGCGCAAGGAATTGTCGGAGTAGCCAGCGAACGTCTGTGCTTGCGCGAGAAGGTCGACAGGCCGTCCAGCGTTACGACCCTGCAACCTCGGGCAGTAGGCGGCGGTACCACCCGACCTCTACCCCACCGCCGTCACCAACGCCTCCATCCGCGCCTCGACGCTGGCGCCCGCGCGGACCACGTGCACACAGGGCGGCAGACCCTCCGCAATGAGCGCCTGCACCTCGCGGCGCACGATCGAGCCTTCCCAGTCGATGAGCACGGTAGGCACCGTGAGACCCTCGAAACTGCGCGCGTTCTCGGCGTGGAAGGCAAGGCGGTAGGCGGCGTCGTAGCCGGGCGTCGCTATCAAAAAATGGTTCGTCATCGACTGCACCACCGCGAGCGGCGCGGGCGGGCGGTCGAGCTGGTGTTCCGGCGCGTCGGAGAACCACGGGAACGACACGAACTGCCGACTCGCCACTTCCCACACCATCGCCATGTGGCTGCCGTCGGCGCGCGGCGTGAGGTCGGGGAAATAACGCGACTCCCAGTCTGCGACCTGCGCGTCGGTGAAGAGCGCGCAGTTGTCGAGCACGAGCCGCGTGATGCGCCCCGGCGCGTGGCGTACGAGAGCGAGCGCGAGCTGCGCGCCGGTCGCGGTGCCATAGAGCGCGAAGCGGGTGGTGTCGATGCCGCCCATCGCATCGATCCCCGCCAGGAACGCGCGCGCGTAGTCGGTGAGCGACTGCGGCGGCGTGGGTAGCGGATCAGACTGGCCGTAGCCTGGCGTGTCGAGCGCAATCGCGCGGTAGCCTGCATCGGCGAGCACCTGCAACTGCCCCAGCATGAACGCCGAAGACAGCGGGCTCGAATGCATCAGGAACACCGGCGGACCCTCGCCCAGCATGCGGTAGTGGAGCTGCGCGCCGGATGCACCGGTGTAGCCGCGAGTGGGAGGTGTAGGCATGAGTGGGCTCGGGGGTCAGATGAGACGGGGATCGATGGTGCGATTCTGCCGCGGATTCATCGATCGCTCGCGGGGTTTCGCGCGTTGTGCCGGTGGGTGGGCGTCGGGACAACTCACGGTTTGCCCTAGACCCGCCCGGCAACCCGCTGCGTACGCTGCCAACGAATCGGGCTGGATCTGCGCTACCGATGCAGCTCTGCGACCTGGCAGTCGCGGGTGGGGCTGACACCCGTCTCCCCGTCACGGCAAACATCCGCAGGGTGGTGGTCAACGAAGTCCCCCCCGCCGCTGTATATCGGACACTCGTTCCGATAGTTTAGCCTTTGAACGTCGTTAATCGTTCACGCCTAGTGGCGTTCAGGTGTTTGTACCCGCGCGTTTCCAGATGATAGGCAGCACGGTAAATCCGCGAGGGGTAGATATGAACAAGTGGTTGGCATGGCTGCTCGCGATCGTACTCGCTGGCTACCTCGGACTCTCAACGCCGCCCGCAGCAGCGCATGCAGTGCTGATGAAGGCTGATCCGGCTGCCGACCAACAGCTCGAAGTTACACCGCGCGAGCTGGCGCTGACATTCAATGAGAACGTCGGTCCGGTGTTCTTCAAATTGCTCGACCGCGCAGGCCAAGAAGTCGGCCAGCCCGGCGAACTGCGCCTCGACGGCAACAGCGTGTTTTTACCACTCAATCAGACGCTGCCCAACGGCACCTACATCGTCACCTACCGCGTGATCTCAGCGGATACCCATCCGGTGGGTGGCTCGTTCGCGATCGCGATCGGAGAAGCGGTGGCCATCGGCACCGACGCCGTAAGTTCGGGCAGTACGGCAAGCCTCTGGATGTTGCCGACCTACCTCAACCGCATCGTGCTTTACGCAGCGATGCTGCTCGCCGCAGGCTCTGCGCTGCTACTGCTGGTCATGCGCTGGCCTATGTCCGTAGAGCCCGGTCTGCGCCGTCAGGGCCGTATCGCCGCGCTAGTCACAGCGGTGGCGTTCATTGTGTCTGTGGCCGTGGGCGGCGCCGACATCGTCGCCGGCGGACCCGGTGCGCTGTTCTCGGGCGCCGCTTGGTCGGCGGCGATGCGCTCGACGCTCAGCATCAGCGCTGCGATCGGCATACCGGGAGCGCTGCTCGCCGCTTGGGCTTTCGGTCAGCGCGCTGAATGGCCGCTTTGGACTGGCTTCGCGCTGATGGTCGGGAGCTTCCTGGTGACCGGCCATGCCGCCACGGCTGCGCCGGTGTGGCTCACGGCCACCAGCGTCGGCCTGCACTTGGCAGGGGGTGCGTTTTGGTTCGCAGCGCTCGCCCCTCTGCAGGCGACCGCGAGAGTCTCCGCAGCGCCGGAGGCGGCTCGCGTGATGGACCAGTTCTCGTCGCGGGCGGTGTGGCTGGTCGGTCTGATCTTGGTTTCGGGTCTAGTGGTCAGCTGGATCCAGGTGCGCTCGCCCGCGAACCTCTTGACCACCGATTATGGCCAGTGGCTGCTGGTGAAGCTCGGGTTGGTTACCGCAGTGCTCGCGATGGCTTTCTGGAACAAGTCGCGTCTGACGCCGGCGCTCGCACGGAGCGGCCCCGCCGCAGGCGCGAAGATGGCGCGCTCGATCCGCATTGAGTCGGGGGTGATGCTGTTGGTGGTCGCCGCAGCGGCCTCACTCACCATTCCCACGCCGCCCCGGGCGCTCGGTGAACAAGCAGCGGCCATCACCTCCGCCGACACCCTGCCAGCCGGCGATGGCTTCAGGGAGACCTGGACCAACGCGGGCTATAGCGTCGAAGTCACGGTCACGCCAGCACTGACCGGGACGAACATGGTGATGCTGCGCTTCAAGGACGCCTCCGGTGCGCCGGTGACGATTCAGCGCGCCAGCATCGACGTGTCGCTGCCGGCCGCGCGGGTCGAGCCCATCACCAAAGCCGGCGAGGCGATGCCGCCGGATATGTACCACTTCATGATCCCAGAACTGATCATCTCCGGCGACTGGCGCTTCACCGTCAGCGCGTTCGTGTCCGATTTCGACAAGCTGGACTTTGAAGGGACGGTGCCGGTGAAATGATCGTCACTGTCGCACGTAAGGAGTTTCGCGGAGTACTGCGCGACGGGCGCGTACTGGTGAGCGCCGGCGTGCTGCTGCTACTCGGCCTCGTCGCGCTAGCGAGCGCGGGGGCACGCTACGCCAGCCTCAACAGCGAGCGCGCGATCGCTCAAGCGCTGATCCAGGCGCAGTGGATCGAGCAAGGCGACAAGAACCCACACTCGGCCGCGCACTACGGCATCCATGCGTTTCGGCCAGCACTGCCGCTGAGTTTCTTCGACCCGGGGGTGCTCGCCTACGAGGGTGTATCGATCTGGCTGGAGGCCCACAAGCGCAACTTTCCAGCTGGCCGACCCGCCGACGACTTGACAGCGCTTGCACGCTTCGGCGAGCTCTCGCTGGGCTTCGTGTTCCAGGCGCTGGTGCCGCTGGGGTTGCTGCTGATGACCTACGCAGCCTTCTCGAGCGAACGTGAGAGCGGCACCCTGCGCCAGTTGTTGGCCTCGGGCGTGACGCCGGCGCAGCTGTTTGCCGGCAAGTTCCTCGGCTTGGGCGGTGCAGCGCTGCTGCTGCTCGCGCCACTGCTATTGCTGTGCTTCGGCGTACTAGTGTTCGCGAGTGGCACGACCTGGTTACCGGCCGCAATGGTGCTGTTGGCGGCCTGCATCGTCTACGCCGCCCTGTTGCTGCTGCTGGCGCTGACGGTGTCGGCACGGGCCTCGAGCTCGCAAAGCGCACTGCTGGTGTTGTTGGCATTCTGGGCGGTGATCACCTTCGTGGTACCGCGTATCGCAGCGGACCTCGGCCGTATTCTGCAGCCGACTCCGACCCTGAGCGAGTTCCAGCGCGGCGTCGACGCTGACCTCGCCACCGGCCTCGACGGCGAATCTCCAGCAGCACGAGTCGAGAAGCGCCGCTCGCAACTGTTGAATCTTTATAAAGTGGGACAGGAGCAAGACCTGCCGATCAACTTTCAGGGCATCGTGTTCGGCATACAAGATGATGTCAGCAACGCGGTGTACGACAAGCACTTCGGCATACTGGAGCGTGCGATCGACGCGCAAGTGGACGTGTTCGAGGCCGCCAGCGTGCTCTCACCGCGGATGGCGTTGGGCCTGATCTCACAGGAAGTCGCCGGTACCAGCCTGCAGCACCAGCGCCACTTCGAGCGCGGCGCCGAGGCGTTCCGCCGTACGCTGATGGACATCCTCAACCGCGATATCGCCATGAACTCGAAGACTGGCGAGGCCGACTATCGCGCGGGGCCGGGGCTGTGGCGCCAGACCGGCGAATACCGCTTTGAGCCGGAGCCACTGGCTGCATCGCTTGCGCGCTGCGCAGCGCCGCTGACAGTGCTAGTGCTGTGGTTCATGGTCCTGGTGGGCGCATCAGTGGCCACGACACGCCGTCTTCAGGTACTGGCGACATGAGCGCCGTGTACGACCCGTCCAGCGGTGGGCGTCGACCAGCACGCACCTCGATGCTGCGCCAAGAGCTGCAGCTGCTGCGTCGTGAAGGGCTGGCACATTGGGCGCTGATCGCGCTAACGCTGCTTCTGGTGACCGCCGCGCTGAATGCCCGTGCGCTGCTAGACGTGCAGGCGCGCACTGCAGCGGCTCTCGAGGACGAGGCTGCGGAAACGACGCGCGCACTCGCCGCTCAGGCGGCCCGCGGCGTGGCGACCGCCACCTCGCCAGGGGGAGTGGGCTATAGCGTGCTTACCAAGCCCGTGGTGCTGCCGACAGCGGCACTGGGTGCGCTGGCCATCGGACAATCCGAACTGCTCCCCGCGTGGTATTCGGTTACAGCACGAGGCGCACACCTCTTCCTGACACGTAACGAGCCAGATAACCCACTGCGTCTGGCAGTCGGTAATTTTGACCCAGCCTTCGTGATCATCTGGCTGTTGCCACTGGTGGTGATCGCGCTGTCGTTCAACGTGGTCTCGGCGGAGCGCGAACGCGGCGTACTGGCGCTCGCGCTGGCAGCGGGGGTAAGTCCTGCAGAATTCATCCTCGGGAAGGTGGTCGCGCGCGCGCTGCTGGTGTTCGTGTCGCTATGGATCGCACTGCTGGCTGCAGCGTTTGCCGCGGGTATACCGCTGGCGTTCGCCGGCGGCGTACTGCCGCTGCTGCTGTGGTCCGCAATCGCGACGTTGTATGCAGCGTTCTGGTTTGCGCTGGCGCTGTTCGTCAATTCGCGGCCGCGCGCCTCGGACCGGAACGCCGGGCTGCTGGCCGGCGCGTGGCTGGTGTTGGTGGTGCTGCTGCCAGCGTTGACCCACCTCGCCGCCACCACCGTGTTCGCCGCGCCGTCACGGGTCGCGCTGACCACTGAACTGCGGGAGGCGAGTGAGACAGCGGACCGGGCTGCGGCAGAAGCGCGCGACAGGTATTTCTTCGACCATCCAGAACTGAAGGGCGACAATGCCGACCGCAGCGCCTATTTCCGCAGTGTCGCCGAGTCGGAAGTCAGCATCGCGACAGCGATAGCGCCGCGGCTGGCGCAGTTCGAAGTGCAGGCACAGCGCCAGCAGGACCTGGTCGAGGTGTTGCAGTTCCTGTCGCCGGCCACGATGACCTGGCAGTCACTGACCGCACTCGCCGGAAGCGATGGCGCGCGCCACCGCGAGTTCCGTGGCCAGACGATCGCCTTCCACGAGCGCTGGTCGGCGTTCTTCCGCGAGCCACTGCTACGCGGGGCGACGCTGACGCCGATGGCGTACGCCGCACTGCCGCAGTTTGAATTCAACGAACCGCCGCTTAGTCGCACGCTGCCGCGCGTGTTGCCGGTGCTGGCAGCACTGTTGCTGGTGTCGCTGCTGCTCGGCACAGTGTCGGTCTGGCGGCTGCGCCGATTTCCGATAGTCTGAATTTTAATGGCGCACTTGTCCGCCAAGAACATAACGAGGAGCGTCTGAGTGCTCGAAGCCCGTAAGCTCTCCAAATCCTATGGTGCCGTCGTGGCGCTACGCGAGCTCGACCTGCGGGTACTGCCGGGCGAGATCTATTGCCTGCTGGGCGCAAACGGGGCGGGAAAGACCACTACGATCAACCTGCTGCTGGGGTTCCTTGAACCCAGCTTCGGCAGCGCGCTTGTGGCGGGAATCGACGTCGCCACGAACCCGAGCGTCGCCCGACGTCGGCTCGCCTACATCCCCGAGACGGTAATGCTCTATGGGACGCTGAGCGGCGTGGAAAACCTCAGCTATTTCGCTGAGCTCAGCGGCCAGCGGCTCGAAGAGGTCGAACTGCGCGCCTGTCTGTCGCGGGCCGGCCTTGCGCCGGCTGCGCACGATCGGCCGCTGAAAAGTTATTCAAAAGGCATGCGGCAGAAGGTTGGGGTGGCCATCGCGATCGCCAAGCGCGCCGACGCACTACTGCTCGATGAGCCGACCTCGGGGCTGGATCCGAAGGCGAGTAACGAATTCTCGGAGCTGATCCTTGGAATCGCGCGCGAGGGTGCTGCGATCCTTATGGCGACGCACGATCTATACCGCGCCAAAGAAACCGGTACGCGGATTGGTATCATGCGCGAGGGCGTGCTGCGCGCGCAATATACAGCGGCCGAGATCTCGCACACCGCCCTTGAGCAGGCGTATCTTGAGCAGATGCAAGATTGAAGACGTGTGAGCAACAGCACATGAGAAAGCGCGGCGCGTACTCAGGTCGTAGCGATCGCGTCGGCAGCGATAATCGATCGATGTGGCACCATCAATTACAGGCTGCGCGGCCGAGCCCTAAACGGACATCAAAATGGGCGATGTACATACGGTCAGTCAAAGTTTACGATTCGTTTCGGCTTGTAAGCCAAGCGGATCCGTGCTGCTATCCTGCATCCCTTGTGGCGATGCCATAGAAATGCAGCGGCAACCCCGATTCCAGCACACCAGTGCAACATAAGCCTTGGGCTTAACCTCGAACTTTAGCCATCTTCATTCAAAGATAAAAAACGGAGTACCGTCCCATGAAAAACAACGCTTCAATTGCCTTGGCTGCGGCCCTTACAACTGCCCTCACCGCAGGTCCTGCGATATCGCACAACACTTTTACCGCAATGACGGTCCCCGCGGGCTACATACAGGACCTCGAGATGCGCGTCACCCATGGCTGCAAGGGTAGTAGCCCAGTGAACTCGGTGCGCATCAAGATCCCCGAAGGTGTCACACGCGTTTCGGTGAATGTGGTCCGCGATTGGAAGGTCGAGACGAAAATGCGCAAGTTGCCGAGACCGGTACAGGGCGAAGGTGGCGTCATGATCACTGAGACCGTCGATGAAATCATGTGGTCGGCGCCGAAAAGCGTGATTCCGGCGTCGGGCAGTTACGAAGGTTTCCGGTTCCGTGCACAGGTGCCGAATACGCCGGGTGCAATGTTGTTTTTCAAGACGATCAACGGCTGCGAAAAGGGCGACGATCCCTATGTCAACCTGCCGAAGACCCCACTACCGGCGGTCGGCGCTGCTGATTTCAGACAGAAGCTGATCGACTTCATGTCCGAAACGTCCGGTCCGGCGCCGTATCTGATCCTGGAGAAGCCCGCCAAGCTGCAGTATCCGTGGGGCAATGCGAAACCAGCGTCGCGCGACGCTGGTGCGAGATAGAACCCTCGTGTCACAACAGGTAGTGGACGCGCCGTTGAGGCGCGTCATCTTTAAGATTCATGTGTGGGTAGGACTGGCTGCAGGTCTGCTGATCGTGCTGCTCAGCATCAGCGGCAGCGCGCTGGTTTTTCGTGCCGATATCGAACGTTGGCTGGTCTCTGATTGGCTGACAGTGCCAATCCAGAGCGCACGCTACAATCTCGATGACGCCGTGAGTCGCGCGCTACGCGACCATCCCGAACGCGAGCTCTCTAAGGTGCTCGTGCCAGCAGCCGCGGACGAGTCGATCGAGGTTGTTCTCCAATTACGTAACCCGCCGACCCTCAAGGCAGCGGACCTGATCAGCATCTACGTCGATCCCTACAGACTGGAAATACTCGGTGAGCGGCGTAGGGCGTCCGGTGTCATGTGGTGGCTGCAGGATTTTCACTATGCGCTGTTCGCAGGCGAACTTGGCCTGAAGATCAACGGCGTCGCGGCGCTCGCGTTACTGATTCTTGCGTTGAGCGGGCCTGTGCTGTGGTGGCCTGGGCCCGGTCGATGGCGCTATGCGCTGCACATCACTCGCGGGCCACGCGCAGCACGGTGGCGCAACCTGCACGGTTTAATCGGTATCGTTTCCTGGGTTGCGATCGCGTTGATCACGCTTACCGCGCTGTACTTCGCCTTTCGCGGCACCGCTACGGCGGCGCTGACCCTCGCCAGCGGTGCGGCCACCGTGGTACCGCCGGCGGTTCTACAGGACGCCGCGACAGACCCCAGCCGAAGTGCACCCCTGGCGCTTGCTCCACTCACGACACTGGTGCGGGCTGCGCGCGAAGCTGAGCCGACGGCGCGTTTTGACGAGTTGCGCCCGGCTCGTACGCCGCAGCGACCCGCCAGCCTCTCATTTCGACTGCCAGGTGACACTGTTCCCGGCCGGCATCGGATGTTTTTGGACCCGACGACCGGGGCGGTGCTTCGGGTCGACCGCTTCAACTCGCTTGACGCTGGCGGGCAGCTGTTCGCGAACATGGCGCCCTGGCACTTCGGCAGCTTCGGCGGACGATTGAGTCAGTGGCTTTGGTTCGTGGTCGGACTTGTGCCGGCGATGCTGTTGGGCTCAGGCCTCTGGCTCTGGATACGCAAGCGCCGGAACAGGATAGTTAATACACCGACGCCTTCGTCTGCAGCTCACCAATAGCTATCTTGACCGCCCTGCAAGTTTAATCTGGGCGCGGGTCGTCGAGTGATGCCGAGTCGAGATTAAAAGGATCGACCGCCTATAGAGTGGGCTGCGCAGGCACCGTCATAAATCCCAAGACGCTAACGCCCGCCGGCCGCGACACAATGGGCAAGTCTCGAACTTCTGCGTTGCCGTGCCGTGGTCATGATCGTCCATCCACTGCTGGCAGCTCCTAGCGGCAACGATGTTCCCCGTGGCTGCTACAGCTCACGAGGAAAACACCGCTGCCAAACCCGGCGACCTCAGAAACGATAGGACGCGGTCAAACCGAACTGCCGCCCGGTCGGGAAGTGCGCCTGGTAAGCGCGGGTGAATGCGAAACCCGAATCCGGATTGAAGAAACGCACCACTGAGTCGGGCGTGCGGTTATCGCCCAAGTTCCGGATCCAAAACGTGACTTTCACCGCATCCGTTTCCATGCCGAGGCGGGCGTCAGCGCGCTTCGAATCGCCCGTAGAGGCATGATTGTAAACCTCGGCAAATCGTTCGCTCTGGTACGAGAGGTCGGTACGGGCAAAGAAACTCCAATCAGCACCGACCGGTGTGCGGAACTCTGCGCCGGCGGAGAAGGTGCTCTCGGGCGCATTTGCGGTCTGGAAGCCGGCTACGTTCCGGAAGTTCGCGACCACGGTCGGCGAGGCGACTGCGCTCGGGCAAGGACCCGCGGTGGTCACCGGACTCGCCGTCAAAACGGCATACACGTTATCGCAAAGCTCTTTGAACTCTGCATTGGTGTAGCCATAGGCGGCGTTGAGATCCCAGCTCGGGCTTACTTTCCAGCGCCAATTCAGCTCGAGCCCCTTGACCTCGGTCTTACCGGCATTGGTCGTTAGCGAGATGTTCGCGCTCTGGTTCAGGGTGTTGCGGTAGGTCTGGCTGCTGGTCACCTGCTGATCGCTCCAGTCCGTGAAGAACAACGCGGCCTCGAGGCTCATCCGTCCATCGAGCAGGCGCATCTTGCTGCCGATTTCGTAGTTCAAGGAGCTTTCCTCGTCGACGCTTAACGGCGAGATGGCCAAGAGGCGCTGGAACTCGGCGGCAGGGAGCGCTGCGGTGCAGAGTGAACTGTTGAAGTCGCCGGGTTTATTACCGCGCGCTATTGAGAAGTAGACGTTCAAGTCTTCGGTGAAATCGAATCGAACCGTGCCTCGCGGCGTGAGGCTCTTGAATTCCGCCTCCAGCACCCGGGCACAGTTGCCACCAGCCTGAACGGTGTTGTTCGTCGTCAGTTGATCCTTCGCATATCGACCCTCAAGGGTGAGGTGCCAGCGCTCGGTAAAGTCGTAGTTGACGCTCGCGAAGACCGCCTGGTTCTGGATTTCGAAGGGCGAGATGGGCTGAGAGATTTCGCGCAGCGTGCCAGTCGGACCGGTATTGGTGGTGGCAGGGTTACCATTAGCGAGGTTCACGTTATAACGCGGACCGCCGTTGAAGCCGGTGTTCTCCTGATTGTAGTTGTAGACGCCGACCATCCAGCTGAGCTTGTTGCCAGGGTTCGAGGCAAACCGCAATTCCTGCGACTGGTATTCCTTGATCTGGATCAGGCGTGTGATGTTGCCCGGATTTGTGACGGTCATAGTGGGACCCGGCACCTGGGACTGGTTACCGCTGGTCGGCGAGTTGATCATGTAGTCGTCGACGATCCAGTCCTCGTCCTGACGGTTCCAGCTCACCAGCGCGGTCGCAGTGCCGGGACCGACATCCCAGTTGGCCTCGAGGCTGTACAGGAAGCTGTCCTGCTCCACGCCCGGCTTTCCTTGACGCTCGATATCAGCGAGGTCGACCCCAAGACCGCCGTTCCGGGGGATTTCGGGAATTTCTCCACAGAAACTGCCGCCGCGTGCGCCGGGGGCGGTCTGGAAGCAGTTGAGTGTCTTGGAAATGATGTTGGTATACAGCCCATCGGAGTTCTGCGCAGCGAAGGCGCGCACGGTGACATCGAATTCGTCGCTCGGTGCCCACCGCAGCGTGCCGGATACTCGTTTGGTCTGCTCAGCGCCGAAGGTCGGTTTGCGACCGTCGCTACTGAGTCCGGTGTACCGACCGTCGTATTCGTAGAAGCGGCCGCCGAGCTTGAAGCTGAGGGTGTCGCCGAGCAGCGGACCGCTGATGTTCGCAGCCGCTTCGTAATATCCGTCGTCGCCCAGGGAGATTGAGGCCTTGCCCTTAAATTCGTTTGACGGCTGGGTGGTGCGATAGCTGATCACACCCGCGAGGGAACTGCGGCCAAAGTTTGTGGCCTGCGGACCCTTGAGCACCTCAACGCTCTCTACGTCGTCGAGGTCCGCACCCGTGATGTTGCCGGCGATATAGACCCCGTCAACGACAAACGACACGGTGCGCTCGCCAAGAATCTGGGACATGCCGCGGATCACCGGACGGTCAAAGGTCCGACCGTAGGTTTGGTTGAAGGACAGATTGGGCGTGAGCCGCGCGATGTCGTACACACTCTCGATGCCGCGCTGTTCGATCGCATCGGCAGTAAAGGCCGTGATCGATATGGGCACGTCTTGGAGCTTCTCGGCACGCTTACGCGCCGTGACGATGATTTCTTCCAGACCTTGCTCGACGGCACTAGAAGTCTGTTGCGCCGAGGCAGAATCTATGGCGGCGATGCCAGTGGCGCCGAAAAAAACCAAGGCGGTGTACTTAAGGTAATTGCTCATAGACCTACTCTAAATTTGTGGCAGAAAGGTGTCAGTTCGGACCTTCAGATAATATGCAAGATTATTTCCCCAATCTAGGGACCGATTCGAACACCCTCCACCACGCGGCCAGTTGCCTCGTGTGCTCGGCATCGGCAGCGGCGATCGGGACGGCGGCGGCTCCGCGCTGCTGAGCCTCGGTTGCCTTAGCCGGCAAAGTGCTGCGGCACGACCTCTCGGACGCAGGCCCCGCTGCGCGTCGTGACCTAGCGCGTCGGCAGAGTCTGTCCAGGGCAGTTCCGCAGGATCCTGAGCATCGCCTGCTTCTCGGGCGGGGTCAGCCAAAGACGATAAGCCACCTTGACCGCGATCTGCCGCGCCACGAATTCGCAACGGTACGCCTTGCGCGGCGGCAACCACGTCGCCGCATCGCCGTCGCCTTTCTGCAAGTTAAGCCAACCCTGCACCGCCAACAGATTCAGCGGGTCACTGACGAAGATCCGGCGCTCTTCCGGTCCGCGTTGGAACATGCCCGTCTGCCACGCGTTCGAAAGCGAGACGACATGGTCGATATGGATGCGGTCACTCGATTCGCCCTTGATAAAGCGGATCTCGTCCCCCGAATAAGGATCCACCAGAACACCCTCGAGTACGACACAGCCACGGGTGCGCGGCTTGAGCACGATGTCGACGAGGTCGCGCCGGAGCATGTCGTTACGGGTATCGCAGCCGTTGTAGTCGGTATCCGCCCACGACGGTCCGAACGCCTCTCGGGAGTAGCCGGTCTTGGGGACGCGGCCCTTCATGGGCAGTGTCTCAATGCCCGCGCTAGCGAGGCGGGCGTTGAACGGCAGCGGTAGGTGGGCACGCGACTGCAAGCCAAGCGGCATACCCATGACGAGACCGGACGCGAGCGCGACGGTAGTCAGAACGACCGCTCTCAACTAAGGTCGATCACGCATGGCAGCGCGTCTCGTCTCCCGCGACCCGCTGCACGATTGCTGCGAACCGATCCTCAACGCCTACACCTGCGGTGGGCACGATGGACCCATCGACGCTGCGTAGATTCTCGTCGCGAACGGCGAGCGGCGGCGCAGGCAGCGGGTCAGACTGCCTGGTGCCCGGCGTGTCGCGCGCGCGTCCTCATCAAAGCGCCTTCTCGATCGCTGCGTTGAGCTCCTTAGACTCCGGCGTCACGCTGCTGCCGAAATACGCCACCACCTTTCCCTCGGGACTCACCAGATACTTGTTGAAATTCCAACTTGGCGCCCGTGACTGTCGCGCCAGCTCCGAAAACACCGGATTCGCTTTGGCACCGGTCACGCTTGACGGCGCAAACATCGGGAACTTCACCCCGTAGTTGACGAAGCAGACCTCAGCGACCTTTGTCTCGTCCCCGGCCTCCTGATTGAAATCGTCCGACGGAAACCCGAGTATCACGAGACCCCGGTTGCGGTACTTCTGGTACAGGGCTTCAAGCCCTTCGAACTGCGACGTGTAGCCGCAATGGCTCGCGGTGTTCACGATCAGCAGCGGCTTCCCGGCATAAGTTGCGCAAAGATCCAGCTTTTCGGACGACCGCAGCCGCTTGAATTCATGTTTCAGAAACGCTGGGCACTCCGCAGCAGCAGCAGCGGTCGGTGGAGAAAGTAGCGCGGCGCCGACGAGGGCTGCCGACAACACAAGCGTATGGAAGTGGCGCATCGTGGTCTCCTTATTGCACTGCTCAGATCATATCGGACAGGCGACTGGCTGGCACTGCCCTGCGACACCGGAACCGACAGCTTGAGAGAGCTCGAGGGTCATATACTCACCCGCAGGAAAAAAGGTTCTGATATCCGCTGCGCCCACTGCACCCGCTGCACACGTCACGCGACTGCTCAGAGGGATTTTTTGATGACGGCCCGCAACTCTTCAATGCTTTTTTTCCCTTGTATTCGCACTGCTATTTTACCACGGCGGTCGATCACATAGGTCGTGGGGACCACCTCATTCCATGCAGGATCGATGACGCTTGCAAGCTCATCGATCTCATACCCTTGGCGTGCGTAGGTCCGGAAGTCTGCGAAATACTTTTTCCGGAACGACTCCACTTGAACTGCGTTTGGCGACGGATCGTCCACTGCGACACCGATCAAGGTCACGCCCTGCTTTTGAACCTCGCGGGTGACCGAAACCAGGTCAGGGATCTCGCGCAAGCACGGCACACACCACGTAGCCCAGAGATTGACTACAACGACCTTTCCACGCTCTTTTTCGAGGATCGATCGGAATTCCTTGGCATCGATCGGTCTGGTCGGCTCTTCGGCTCTACTGACGGTGCTGACCCAGAGTCCCGCCGCCAACCATGCGACGAGCGCTGCGACACGATGGACAGTCATTTACCAGCGATCTCCTGGGTCCACGACTTACTGTCTTGTTGCCACACGAGCTGGAAATCACCGTCGGGTCGCGATGTCGCTACCGGATGTTGAGAGACGCCAGGGGCCGTTTCAAGTTCCGTGATGGGTCCGACCGGATCACCGGACAGGTTGTAGAGCCGATAGAACACACGTCGTGGCGCGCTGCCAACTTTCGCATGCCAGGCAAGCAGGATTGTCGATCCGTTCGCGGCGATCGTCGGCGCATCGGAGACAGCCGCATCTGGATGGATGATCCCTTTCGTATCGAACGATTTTCCGGCGTCGTTTGATACAGAGAAGATCACGCCTGGTTTGGCTTCACCACCATTGTGCACGGCCGCAAAAACTTTGTTGTCGTACGTCGCGATCACCGTGGGCTTAAGCGGACACCCGGCGATCTGCCAAGGAACACCGCCGATCGATTGGCGAGCGCTGGTCGGAAGATTGTCGCGAGACAGTCGAACCACTGTTGCAGCACGGATGTTGTCTTTATCGACGCCACGTGATCCAAGAAAGATCTCCGAGCGCGCATTGGCTACCGCCGTAAGCTGGCAGCACGGGCACACGCCCGTCTCGATCAACTGGCTGTCGGCGGTGAAGCTGTCACCGTTATCGCTTGACGAAGCGCTGTACAGGGCTCCCGAGGCGCTATCGGGCTCCATGTGCCGGGTGTCGATCCAGTAGACGTGAACGCGTCCGTCAGGGGCAGCAGCCAAGGTTCCGAAGGCTGCAGCGCTCGCAAAACCGCCGTGAATGACTCCGCTCATATCCTGATCGGTGATTGCGGACAGTCTTCGCGGCACTTCGAAAGATTGCCCGCCATCGACCGAACGTGTGTAATGGGTAGTCAATAGCGCCTTGTTCAGCGTTGGATGGGACTCGTTGGCGGTGTAGGCGACGTGCCACGTGCCGTTCGGTGTGCCGACAATTCTGGGTCGGCTCGTTTGCTGGCCCCAAACGATCCCTGACGTCGAATTTATTTTTACCGGCGAGCCGAAACTTTTCCCAGCGTCACGTGAGATCGAGACGTACAGGTCCGTGATCGCATGATGTCTGTCGTGATTGTGGCTGTGCCCGGCGGAGGGTTTCTCTTGTGGCGAGCGATCAATCCATAAAACCGCTAACTCACCTTTCGCATTGATCGCAACGTCGGGCGCAGCGGCGATCTGGCTGTTCTGCGACAGGATCATCGGCTGGGCAAAACTTGTCGAAGTCGCCAGCGCCAATGCGATGAACAACGCGAGATTGATGACTGATCTGCATGGAAGGTACATGGCACCCACTCCCTATTTGAACGATTTCTATAAATGCCTCCGTCGGGTTAAAAAGGCAAGCGGTGAGCGCTGTTAAAGTCGAGCCTTGACAGGCCAAACATCGATACCCAATAGCAGAAAAACCTATTAGGTAAAACCGATAAACAGGATTAAATTAATGCGTAAACTAATGATTCTATTATGTTTGTGTCTCCAGCCGGCACAAGCCGTGGCGATGGATGTTGCGCCGCATTTTTCTCAGATACGGTTGTCCGATTCAATCGCGGGCGGGCAGCCTTCGGTCGTCATCGAGAAAGACCGGGGATACGTCGTCACATGGCAGCAATCCGACGGATCCAGTTCCTCACTGCGTTGGATGACCTTTGATCTCGAGGGCGAACGCACCGCCGAGGGCGTTATCTCTAGGGGTGACGACTGGTTCGTGAACTGGGCTGATACACCAGCGCTGGCGGTCTTGGACAATGGTGACTGGGTGGCATTTTGGCTCAAAAGACACGACTCTGAATCCCCGGAGGGGTATGACATCAAGCTGGTGCGATCCAAAGATAGGGGCCGGACATGGTCTTTACCGGTCTCACCCCACCGCGACGGCACAAATACTCAGCATGGATTCGTATCGCTGATCCCAGATGGGGAAGATCGAGTCTTGATCGTATGGCTTGATGGACGACTTGCCGCGGTATCCGCTACGCCCATCGTCGCCAACAACCCACACAACCACGATTTGGCAGCGATGACCTTGCGATCGGCAGTGATCAACGGGGACAACGAGATCATCAAAGAATCATTGATTGATAGCCAGACCTGCAGCTGCTGCCAGACCGATCTGGCTCGTTTCGGCAATATGACGCTACTGGCCTACAGGGATCGCAGCAAGGATGAGATACGCGATATCTCGATCAGTCGGAGAATAGCCGATCATCAATGGAGTGAACCGGAGCCTGTGCACGAAGACGGATGGAGAATTGAAGGCTGTCCGGTCAACGGACCTGCACTGGCTATCAATGGCGCGCGTAGCCTTGTTTTCTGGCCGACAGTCGTCGATGACTCGATGGAGCTACGGTATAAAATTTTCGCTGCTGACTCTAGTCCAGTCAAAGAATTAAAAGTGCGAGTGCTCGCCTCGACAAAGCCTCCTTCAGGTCGTGTCGACGCCGTTCCTTGGCGAGATGGGTTTTTGCTGATATGGGTAAGTCGAGCGCAGGACAGCCCCTCTATCGACATGGCGACGATCGACGCTTCAGGCAACGCCACACTCGCTCCGCCGTTCATAGAGCCGCGGTTGCGTGGTCGAGCTACGGGATTTCCGAGGATTGCGGGCGACGGCACCCGAGGTCTTGTCGTATGGCCGGAGCTGGAGAACGGCAAGCCCGTCATAGGGATTGGTCTGATCAAGTAAACCCGAGGGGGGGACTCACCCCACTCCATACCTTCCCTGCCCCAGCGGCGG